>PEQL01000025.1 GCA_002786175.1 Parachlamydia sp. | reverse complement strand
GCGTGCAGCTATGTGGAAGCAAAGTGTTGAGTCTTTATGAGGAATTGCAAAAAATCTTAAAAATTAAAGAGATTGCCCTCTATGATGATGCGCGTTTTGAAGTGGAGATTGGCAATTCTTTTCGGAACATTCCACAAAGACAGCTAATGGCTTTGTCAAGTGCAGATGAAATGGGTTTATCTTGGTACGAAGCAAGAGCAGGATTCGTACCTGACTCGTTTGATAATTATCATACTCAAAGGAATGAGCTATCGCAGGATCCAGCATTTTATCGCAAAGCAATCATCGCAGTTCGTAATACACAGCTGACATTAATCCAAAAAACACATAAAACCGCTACTCGTTTCATTTTGAGTCTTTCCACGAGATATGTTTCCGATCATAGCGATCCAACAATCCACCAGCTTGTTAAGGCTATGAACAGTGCTCGGCAAAATGTACAAACCAAAAAGCAGGCCGATAAAGATATGTACTCATTTTTCAGAAAAGTGATCAATACTTTTCCGAGAGTACGTGGAAGACCTCTGCGAACTTTTGTAGATGCCTTGACTACGTTAGAAGGAACACGAATTTTTGTTAAGAAAATTTGAGCTTGTTGAAGGGTTCTCCACAAACAAGCCTAAACAATCCATCCTATTGAATCATTAAATAGGATGGATGGATTAGTAAATGCAGTCAGCATTTCGTTTTTTACATCAAACTTAGGATCGAGATGGGTATTTTTAAGTGTTGCTTTAGGATAAATGCTAGAATTGGTATTCTAGGGCTTTTAAAAACAAGGCAAAAATATGATAAGCCCCAGCAAAGCGACTTGTACGATCAAAGTTTTGCCAAATGCCTCTAAAAATGCCTTGGTGGGTTGGGAAAATCACTTATTAAAAATCCGTATTTGTGCCCAGCCTGAAAAAGGCAAGGCAAATGAAGCGATCATCAGTTTTTTAGCCAAAGAGCTGGGAATTCAAAAAAAACAGATACAGATTGTACGCGGCGATAAAAGCCGGCATAAGCTTGTGGCTTTTGAAGGAATTTCACAAGAAGAGCTGACGAGTTTATTGGAAGCAAAATTGCGCTAAGGGGACCTCTTCAAACAAGTTTGGAAGTTGCCTTTTGTATCGATATGTGATAAAGTAAGCATAGATTTTATAATTATCAGACGTGACAAATTCTTCGCTTGCATTCCTTTAAAATCGAAAGACACTTTAAAATTAAAAAAAATAGCGCCTGGACACCTTCTTTGTAGGTTTTTGTATGTTCTCTTCTTGTTTATTGAAGCAACGCGAGGTTAAAACCCTTTTCAATGCATGTGTTTCAGAAGAAAAAAAATATGAAAAAATCATTGAACTGGGCCGCGAGCTGCCTTTGCTGGATCCTGCTTATCAGACCCCTGAAAATATCGTCAAGGGATGTCAAAGCACCATGTACCTGCGCTCTTTTATGCAAGAGGGCAAGGTCTTCTTCCAAGCCCAATCAGACGCATTAATTTCAGCGGGTCTAGCTGCTATTCTGATGCTTGTTTACAGTGGTGAAACTCCTGAAACAATTCTGAAATGCTCTCCAGATTATCTTGAAGAATTAGGGATCAACGCGAGTCTAACCCCTAATCGCGCGAACGGCCTCTATAGCATCCATCTGCGGATGAAGCAAGATGCTTTAAAATTTTTGCTGCAATCTCAAGTGTCGTCAACTTAAATTTTTTTGTGTTGAAATCCTTCTTCCAAATTCGTATGTTTACCTCTTATTCATTATTAAGAGGGATTATATGTCGAATACGATCGCGTCAAATTTTGCTTTAATGTACAAAGAAATGTCCGAAACTCCATTGACCGACAAAAATCTCACCGTGGCACAAGCCGCTAAATGCGTTAATTCATCTAGCTTATGGATTGTGAGAGGCATTTATCGCATTGTAGTCTGGTCAAAAGGGAAAGGCTGGATTAATACCAAAAAAATTCTTTTGATTCTTGATCAAACGAAGAATACATTGGGAACCAATCCGCAAAAAATCAAACAATCTGCGATACAAATCACTGAAATTATGGCAGGAGCGCATTATATTACGCCTAAGCCCGCCCTTCTTCCTGAGGAATTTGCTGTGCTGCAGAAAATTTCGAAACTTGCAGAGATATTTATCAAGCTTTCAAAGCCTGAACTGCCGGCACCTTCATCGCAGCTATTTAAAGATTTGCAAGAGTTTGGACGCTCTTCCATGACGATTTTAACATTACTGCAGGTGGAAACTCCTCCCCCGGCTCCTAAACCTAAGCAGCCCAGTGGGACTTCTCCAACGCCCCCCAGTCAAGATCCTCTTCCTACTCCGCCTGTAAAACCTAAAGGAAACCCGTTAATTGAAAAATTCTCGGATGAATCGAAAGAAGTGTTAACAAAATTTATCACGACATTATCCCAAGTGCAAGCCGATCCTAAGACAATCTCAGCTGAAGAATATGCCGCTATCGTTAAGCTTAGTCAGGATGAACTAACCATCGCGAAAGGATATTGCAGTGACCGTTTTAAACTTGATCCTTTCAAAGACAAAAATCGATATCCGCAAGTTCTGCCTTGGGAGTGCAATTGCTATGGGAATGAAAATGGGGAAGGCTATATCAACGCAAGTCGTGTCAAGCTAGGAGACATGGAGTTTATTTCTGCGCAAGGACCTAAGTCATTACAAATAAAACCGAAAAACCCGGGCACAATTGGAGATTTCTTCAATTTGGCTCGTAAATCTAAAGTAAAAGTGATTGTGTGCCTTGTGTCACATCTGGAATATTATGCTTCTTTAAATGCCAACATAGAAAAGTGTGCTCCTTATTGGAAGGGGCCATTTCCTATAAAGTTAGACGAAGGCTACGAAGTGGTTTTAGAAGGAGAGAAGTGCATTAGCGAAAACGAGGAAGACCAAATTGTCTGGGAAAGAACCTTCGTCATTAAAAAAGACGGAGAAGAACCTCAAAAAGTGATGCAACTCCATTATGAAAATTTCCCAGATTTTGGAGTTCCCGATCCCGAACTATTCGAGACTTTAATCCAAAATGTGATGACATACGATGATGCAAGCAGTCCCATTCTCACGCATTGTAGTGCAGGATTAGGAAGAACAGGGACTTTTATTGCCGCTTACAGTCTAATAAAAGAAATTGAGGCCAAGCTAAAGGCTGGCATAGATAAGGAAACAATTCGGTTAAATTTGGTTGAGAGAGTGATTGACATGCGTACGCAGCGTGGTGGGCTGGTGCAAAATCAAGATCAGTATCAAGCTATCAAGGATACTATTGTGAAATGGTTTACTCCTGCAGAGGAGATTCGTGTATAAAAAAAAGCCCCCTTTTGAAAAGGGGGCTTTTAAATTAAGTTAAGTCGTTAGCTAGTTTAGAGAACAGGCTAGCCCAATCTTCTGGAGTATTTTTAGCCGAAATTTCCACAAGTGATTGTTTGAAGTTATTGAAAGCAATGATTTCTTTTTCATTATCTTTAGCAGATTTGAATAAGAATTTATATAGGAAATTTGAAAAACTTTTCTTCAAACTGTCAACCTTTGCTTTGTTAGCTTGATTTTTGTTCAGAGATTGGAAAAGTGTATTAGTTAATTGTTCTTCAGTTTTTACTCTCATTATCCAGCTAAAAAAAGCACCTTGTTTCAATTTAGTCTCTTGCAGACCTAGAGGTAATCCTTCGTTTCTTTTCTGTTCATCTTCTTCGATATAATAGCAAAGAGAGACGAGAGTTCCAAACAGGTTTGTGACAAACTCGTAGTTATCTTTTTTAGATAACAGAAGACTTTTTACCATTGTAACATTTGATTCTTCATGATTATTTGCAATAACTACAAACAAGCTTCGAATGCTGGTTTCTAATTGACTTTCAGGGATTAAATTTGTTGCAAGAGTATGGATAATTTGTGTATTGGTTTCTTCTACTTTTTCCTTCTTTACTCCTAGGATGCGTTCTCCGTTTTGCAAATAAAACTCATAAAGTTTTATATTTTTTGAGCCTGAAAGCTTTTGTTTTAGGCTTTCCACAGTCATAGCTTCGAGCTTTTGTTCCGGAGCTTTTACAGGTGATGGGGGAGGTGATAGAGGTTCTTGTTTGAGTTTTGAGAGTGGGTCGCCGCCTTCAGGCACTGGAGTAATTACCACAGTTGGATCTTTCTTAGGTTCTCCGTCTTCCTTAGCCGTTCCATCATTTTTGGTGTTATTCTTGGCTTCTTCCTCAACCCTTTTTTTCTCAGCTTCATCTGCCTGGCGCTTTTCTAGTTCTTTCTGTTGGGCAGCTGCGAGCTCTTCTTGCTTCTTTAGTTCATCTTGCTCTGCTTTCTTTCTTTCTGCAGCATCGAGTTCTTTCTTTTTAGCCTCTTCTTGTTCTGCTTTTTTTCTTTCAGCATCAGCTGCTTCTTCGGCTAGTTTCTGCTCTTGCTCTTTTTGCTTGGCTTCTAAAGCTTGGAGTTCTTCATCTGCCTTCTTTTTCTCTTCCTGTCTTTTAAGTTCCTCGGCAGCTTGCTCTTTTTGAATTTCTTCATTTTTTTTCTTTTCTGCTTCTAGCTTAGCTAAGGCATCTTGAGTTTCTTTTTCCTTTTGTGCATTAGCTGCTAGCTCTTTTTCAGCTTCTAATTTTTGGGCTTCTAGTTTTTGTTTTTCTAAGGCTTGGGCTTCGGCTTCTTTTTCATCGACAGGGGCCCCGTTCCCTTTAATTTTGTCTGCAGCTTCCTTGAGTTTGTCTTCAACTTCCTTAAGTTTTTGCTCAGCGGCGATGCGTTCGGCTTCGATTTGCTTTTGCTTTTCCAGCTCTTGATCTTCCTTAAGCTTCGTCTCAGCAATTTTTTTATCGTTTTCCTCTTTTTCTTTTCTAGCAGCCTCTATGGCTTCTGCTGCTTCTTTAGCGGCTTGCTGAGCTTTTTCTAGGGCTTCTTTTTGCTTAAGAGCTTCGTCATCTTTAGGGTCTGAGGCGAGCTTAGGGTTTTTTAAAAGTGTTTCAGCGCGTTTGATTGTTAAGTGATTAGTTGTATGAAATCCCTTAAAAGTCATTGCATTTTTAACAACTGACATAAAGTTGGAAATGGCTCGGCCGATCTTGGCTAAAATGCCTTTTGATTTAGGGGAGGGCTTGGCAAGGTGCTGAATGGCTTTCTTGACTAAAGGAGCTTCAACTTCGGCAGCTGGTTTAGTTTTCAAGTAAGTAGTGAATAAAGTAACGAGCTGGCGATTGGATACTTTTTTATATCCTTTGGCAGGCTTACCGGTAAAGGTTTTGAAATCACTTCCTTTTCTATAAATAGCAGGAAAGTTATCGAGATTTGAAGATTGAATGGATTTGATAAGATTATCTGAAAGACTCATGTGGAAACTCCTAGTATTGAGAAAGAATCTCATTAAATAATAAAGTATTTACTCTATAAAGATAAAATAATAACTGATTCTTGTTAAGAAATAGTAAAGAAAAAGAGATTTCCCTACTCAGGGCTTATCTTTGAGGAAATGAATTTATTGGTCATAGTTTCGAGATGAGAAGTCGTGTAATCGAGATATTGAATTTCTTTATAAAATTTATTGACGGTCTGCGTGGTAGCTTGGACGGCATTTGTCAATGTGTAGATTTCTCCGTGAATTTGAGCGGCGCGATCAGCCTGTTTTTGCATTCCTTGATTGACAAGGTCGAATGCTTGAGTTTGATTTTGCGTGTTTTCAATTAATTGGGTTAATTGGTTACTGGTTTCTGTTACCCCATTAACTTGCGCAAGAATTTGAGCCGAAAATTCTTTGACAAAAAGCTCTGTGAGAGCAATTTCAGCAATAATCTGGTGGATGCTTTTTTCAATGTCTAAGGTAAAAAAAGCGGCTTGGTCCGCCAACTCGCGGATTTTTTTGGCGATCACGGAAAATCCAAGTCCTGTGGGGCCTGTTTTATTGGCGCGAATGGCGGCATTTAGGGAGAGCAGGTTAGCTTGATCGGCAATTTTTGCAATCGTATTGATGATTCCATTGATTTGATCGACCATCAGTTGCAGCTCTGATAGCTTTTGCACAATATTAAAGGACCCTTGTTCCATTTGCTGCATGATCATTTTCATTTCATTCAAATCTTTCAGGCCGGAAATCGCCAGGTTCGAGGTCAGGGCGACGACACGGCTTACATCATTAAGTGAGAGGGCAAAATTGGAAGCGCTTTGGGAAATCCTTTTTGCATGCGGTAAAATTAAACTGACAGTGTCTTTTTGGGTGGTGATATGCGTTTCTAAATCTTTAGAAATCGTGTTCACGCGCATCGCTGAATTGACAATGCGTTTTGCTATTTGCTTAGCCCCGGTGATCACATTTTCAAAATAATTGGCCATTTCATTAAAGGCGTCTGCCATTGCTGAGACTTCGTCTTTATTGGAGGTGAAGACCCGAATGCTTATGTTCCCCGCGGCTAATTCTTTGGCGGCATTTTTCAGATCTGCAATAGGTCGTCGGATGACACGTGTCGCATAAAAAGCTAAAACAAGCGACAGCCCCACAACAGTCCATAAGGTCCCTAATGCTTGCCGTTTTTGAACAGTGCTTAATTGGGTTTCTAGGATGGATTTTACGACTTCCAGATTTTGCTGGTTAAGCATCAAACTCTGGTTTAGCAAAGCTGTTAAAGGAGCTGCCTGCGGCGGGTAGTTCATCTGTTGCAGATAATCGTCCAGTGTAGTTTTAAAGGTGCTCCAGGTAGTTTTCCACGAGCTGGAATTAAGTTTCTGCAAGATCAACTCATTGTTGATTTGGCTTTTATCGATACCTTCTTGCATTTTTTGTAAATAAGTTATCAGCTCTTCTTTAAGGCTTAAAAAAGCCGCCTGTTCTTCAATAGGAACGTGGGTGGCAGAGCGATGATTCATTAATAAGAGTTCACTTAGAATAAGCTGAATCAGATTGAGATTTTCGAGCGCCCCTTCGACTAAAAAATGTGTACTGAAATCTTGAGTAGTATATAAGCCTGACCAATCGTAGACATCTTCGATAGTGAGCATCATTTTCTTTAATAATTCATCTTTTAGGATATTTTGCTTGTCGCGGTCTGGAAAAGCGTTAGGTTCTAAGATGTTTAACCATAGCGCATCCATTTGTTCCAGATCTGAAGAGATTTTTTGCATTTGTAAAAACTTCAGATGGGGATGTGACATTAAAAAATTCTTGATGGAAAAAATCGAGGAAGAGATTTGCTCTTGGATTTGTTTAGATTCAGGTAAGGCGATGTTGACAGCTGAGGTGTCCTGATGTTGAGCGATCTGTTGAGCTAATTGATTCAGTTCCAAAGCAATTTTGGTTCCCTGGATCTGCGGTTTCAGATGCTCCAGAATACGCATTTGAGCCAGAATCAGCATCGCGACGAGCATAATAGCACAGATAAAGGAGAGAATAAACGAGACCATGATTTTCTGAGAGTATGTATATCTCTCTAGGTAGTAAGCTAAGGGGATTTCTTCGAGTTGCTTCATAATGGCGGCTCATGGGTGCGAAAAAAGAAATGCAGTTTTTGCTGTAGTTGATCAGCTGAAGTCGCAAGTTGTAAAATGGTTTCATCCAATTGCCGAATAATCGGCGAATTTTTTTTGGTCGACTCAAGCAGAGCGGTGAGTGCTCCAATAATTCCTTCGGCATCTTCAGCTTGTTGTTGCATGAGAAGACTGACATTTTCAAATTTAGCGCCTTGTTTTTCCACATGCTGTGTAATGTCTGACAACTGCGAGCTGACGGTACTTAAGCGGTAGGCTCCGCTTGAAATTTTATTAAGACCATGCCGCACATCTAGTTTAACTGCTGAAACAGTCACTGAGACCTTATTGATAATGTGCAAAATCTCATCTGTAGCTTTTTGAGTGTGATAGGCAAAGCGTTGGATTTGTTGCGTGAATTCAGTAAAGCTGGGTTTATGTTCTCCAGCCGATTCAGATTCAATTGCTGCATTTAAAAAGAGGATATCGGCTTCGTCACTGATGTTGGCAATAAAGGAGAGGAGGCGTGAAGTGTCTTTAACCTTCTCTTCAATCTTTTGCAGCACTTGCGAAATTTTGCTGATCTCATCCATCAAAAGGGGCATTTTTTCTTTCATGCGTTCAAGTCCCTGATTGGCGTGTTTGGCCAGAGAGGTTTGCTTAGAGGCCAGACTGAGAGCATTCATTGTATCAGCAAGCTGTTTGGCTTCAATCACAATCATTTGCGCTTTCAAATCAATTTCCTTCACACTCTTTTCTTGGCTGGAGATTGTTTCTTCCTGCTCTTTAGCCGACCAAACAATTTCTTCTGTAAAATTCTGCAGTTTTTTACCAAGCTCTTGCAGCTTATACATAATGTCTTGCACGGATTCGACCATGTGATTAATTTCTAAGCCAATTTGTCCGAATTCGTCGCGCGAATCTGAATCCGGCGTCAATTCAACTTCTCCGCGCGCTAGTTTCTGCAGATGCCTTAAAATTTTGGAAAGATGTCGTGTAAATGTTCGTGTGAGAGCAAAAACTGTAAGAATTAATCCGCAAACCATCCAATATAGCAAGGCGAGATTGAGTTTAAGCTTATCGGTGCTTAAACGGGTTTTAAGGGTTTCAAGAGTCCATTTATTGCAGTTTTTTTCGAGCATTGTGCTAGCTGTCAGCATGTTCAAAAAATTAAAACGTGTGCTCTGCATCAAGTACAACGAACTCGGATAAAAGGATGTCGTTTTTGCAAGCTGAGTGATTTCATCAAGTGCGCGGATATAGGCATGAAAAGATTCTTTTAGTTTTTCTTCACCCGCAGGAATACGCTCCAAAACATATTTCACATCATTCAAGATCGTCGTAAGTTTTTTGAGGATCAAAATAATATTTAATTGACTATTGGGAGAGGATTGAAATTTCAGCTGAAACAATTTTGCAATCAAAATCTCACTTTGAGGAATCGTTTTGAATAAAAGTTTGCCAATATCATTCACTAACGCCGTGGAATCGCAGCAAATTCCGTAAGCGTCTTCGATGGTCGTGTAATGCGCTAAAATTAGAGCAGTAAGCGAACTAAAAAAAGCATTTTGCTCTTTTTCAGAGGAAAGGGGGTGTGTGATTAGCTTTTCCCATTCCTGGCGCCAGAGGTTAAAGTCGATATGAGGAACAAAAGGGGTGGAAAATCCCTCTCCTAAGCTATTAGGAGGGGAGGCGTTGAAACCGATTTTCTTCTTGATCTCCAGGAAGTTTTGCATACTCTTTTCATTAATTTCCAAAAGTTCCTCTTTAAGCTGCCTTTGATGAGCGTTTTCAGTTGAAAAAGGAACGGCATATATCCATGTTTCTATTGTACGATGTAAAAGGGATTCCAACTCGGGTTCATACTGATACCCAGCCATCTGCCATTCAATATTTTTGATCAAATAATTATGCGCTGAATACATTAAGTAGGCGGGAATGGGCATGAGAAAAATAAAGACACTAAAGAAGAACCAAAATCTTTGATGATAGGTAAATTTCCCCTGAATGTAATTCATCCCTGCAATAAGTTTTGAAAGCATGAATCTCTTAAGAATTGATAACTTTGGTTTTTAGGGCTTAATCGGATCCTTTTTATACTTAATCAAGCTTAAGAAATTGTCGTCAATAATTTTCTACATAAGTTTTTACTGGAGATTAATTTGATCCTAAAATCCATGTGGGCTGATTTTAGGATCAAAATTTCTATAACTTAATAAATCTCAGCGGGTGTAAAGAAGAAAGAAATTTCTCTTTCAGCACTCTGAGGGCTGTCAGAGCCGTGTACGGCATTTTTAGTGGTGGAAAGGGCAAATAAGGCACGTAGCGTCCCCTGGGTAGCCTTTGCAGGATCTGTTGCCCCCATTAACTGCCGATTTTTGGCAATCGCATCTTCACCTTTTAAGACGATAGCGACAATCGGACCTGAGCTCATAAATTCGACCAGATCGGGATAAAATGGGCGCCCCTTGTGCTCAGCATAAAACTCTCCGCTTCGTTCCGGGGTTAATTTTATCATGCGCATTGCAACGATTTGCAACCCGTTTTCTTCGAATTTGGTGAGAATTTTGCCAATATTTTGGGCTTGGACCGCATCAGGTTTGATAATAGATAATGTTTTTTGAGTTTCTGCCAAAAGCAAGGAACTCATTAGAGTTAAAAAAATGCATAGGGTTTTTTTCATATTTCTCCTTAGAAGGTGTTGTTAAATTAAGGGATGGTCGCTTCTCGGATTCTTCGATTTTCGACTTGAATTACAGGGATAATATCAACAAAGTCTATTAATCCTAAAATTTAAATCGAAAGCAGCCGAAATAATTCCAAAAAGAACATCTTTGAGAATAACCTCTAGACTGAGTAGTTCAAAAAATTTTGAAAAAGGGCAGCGCCGTTTTCTGATTGAATCGATTCCGGATGAAATTGCACCCCTTCAACGAGATAATCTCGATGTTTAAATCCCATGATTTCGCCCGTCTCTGAAAAAGCTGTTGGTTCTAAGCATGCAGGAAATCGATCCGGGTTGACGACAAGTGAATTGTAACGCACAGAGGCAAATTTTGGCGGAAGATTCTTAAATACTCCCTTGTCATGATGTGTAATGAGGCTGGTTTTTCCGTGTATGGGTTTGGTGGCGCGAATAATTTCTGCTCCGAAAATTTCAGCGATCCCCTGATGCCCTAAACATACGCCTAGAATAGGAATTTTGTCGCAAAATGCAGCTATTAGAGAGGTAAGGTAGGGGTAGTCTTTAGGAGAACCCGGACCTGGCCCAATCACTAAGTGATCAGGCTTAAGATCCAGGCATTCCTGCAAATTAAAAAAAGGACTGCGCACAAGATGTACAAAAGCTCCCAATTCTTGAAATGATTGCACGAGGTTATAACTAAATGAATCCAGGTGATCAATTAGAAGGAGCATAAGATACAGTTAGCGTGTGCGTGGGCAAATTTCATTTGCTTTAAAAAAGAAAGCAATTTCTTGCTTAGCAGTTTCAACAGCATCGGAGCCATGCACAGCATTTTCATCAATACTTTTAGCAAAATCTGCGCGGACTGTTCCTGGAGCGGCCTTAGATGGATCGGTCGCACCCATGATGTCGCGGTTTTTGAGAATGGCATTGTCGCCTTCTAAAACCATGATCAAAACAGGTCCAGTGATCATAAAAGAGACTAAATCTTTAAAGAAAGGACGTGTTTTATGCACCGCATAAAACTCTTCAGCCTCGGTTTGGCTGAGGTGTTTCATTTTGGCTCCCACCACTTTAAGCCCGGCTTTTTCAAATCTTGCAATAATTTCGCCGATATGATTACCACCAACTGCATCTGGTTTAATAATAGAAAGTGTTTGTTCGATAGCCATGAAGCCTCCGTTATGTTTATAGTGTGAATGTGCAATAAATATAACAGTATAAGGAAATTATAGGAATCCTCAATTTATTTTAGAAAAGATGGGTGGCGATTTTTGCCAGGGAAAAAAAAATTCCAGCCGTTCTTCATACTGACAATGATCCACTTCTTTTAAGTCTCCTAATTTTGCCACCATATCCTGGACAAACACAAATCGCCAAAATTCTCTGGCAAAAAAGCCATCCATGTGGCCGCCAGATCCCTCTCACCACTTTTGAATGGGCGTTCTTTCAAAGGGATTTTGTTTAATGTTATAGTTGAAATAAAAAGGGATCAAAAAACAATATTTGTCTATTGAACATATGTACTTTTACGTGGTATCAAATCAATAAATTTATATGAGGAAGTTTTCAGAAGACAATCCGCAAATTAACATTTGGCAAGGGGAGTTTCCCTATAAAAGCACAAAATTAATGGATATATGGGCACAACACCTGTCAAGACCTTTAAACCTAATCCTTATGGCTTATACGATATGGCAGGGAATACATGGCAATGGTGCGCCGATTTTTATCATGTATCATATTATCAAGAGGAGTCAGCCAAAAAACTTTCCCTCAATCCCAGAGGTTCAGTCACAAGCTATGATCCTGAAGAACCCTTTGCTACCAAGCATGTGAATCGTGGAGGTTCATTCCTGTGCCATCACAGCTATTGTAAAGGATACCGCATGACAGCACGCATGAAAACTTGCTCAGATACTAGTTTGAATCATTTGGGTTTTCGCTGTATCTTGACCCCCGAAATGCAGCAAGTCAAACTTGGGAAGGACAAGCTAGAATCATGAGGCGTGTGCTAAGTTTTTTAGGGTTATTTTTTCTACTGTCAGTCTGTGTCATAGATGCTGTGGAATGGGATGCCGAATATTGGCAATACGTGCGCTTAAACCAATGGGAAAAAGGTTCTTGTAAGCTCTATGCATTAGGAGACGTTCGTATTAATAAAGATTTTTCAAAATTATATTATTATAGAATATCTGAAAATTTTGCCTATCAAGCTTTACCAGACTTAGATTTGGAAGCTCACTATAGTTTTCTATACAGCAAACCGCGAGGGGCGCCTCGTTTTCATCAATCAAATCGTTTGGAACTTGAAATTAACCCGTTATTTCGTTTTAAAAACGGCATAACCTTGAGATGGCGGAATCGTCTCCAACTGATTAAGGCACAGGGGATTCCTTATATTCAATTTGTTTTTAGACATCGATTTATGACCGTGTTCCCTATACGTGAGTGGGGGGCATTGACCTCAATTCATGTCTATGACGAACTTCATTACCATTTCGATACAAATAAGATTACGCAAAACCGCTTTGTGCCCTTAGAATTGTCATTTGCTCTTAATCGGCAAGCCAGTATGAGCATCTTTCTTATGATCCGCAACTTTATAAACTCTAATCAGTGGTACAGAAGCATTGTGACTGGCTCAGAGCTAAAATTCTAGGGACTGAGACTTTAGCATTTTTTAAGCACAAATTCTAAAGACGTTAATAATCACAATTTTTTATTTGCTTAGTTTAAACGAGGAATTTCTTGAAACTTTGAGTATGGCTATTTATGGGTGGTGGACCTTCATTGATGTATGCCGTCAAAGCTTTAAAAGCTTTCGAAGAATTTAGTAGTTAAGGATTCTTTAAATTACGAAATCAAGCAATTTCGGGATTTCGGGGGATGATTTTCGTTTAAAGTCGAACTTTTTGCCTGAATATTCGAGCTCCTTGTCAAAATACTGTGAACAAGTCGAGCTTGTGCATATCCTTGATCGCTTGCTAGCTTATACAGCTCAGCAGCTTTCTTTGGGTCTTTTTCAACGCTAAGGCCGCTTTGATAGTTCGAACCGAGTCGATATTGAGCTGCTGCAAGTCCTTGATAGGTTGCCAACTGACCGAGCGCGCGCGCAAATCTATGTCCTTGATTGTCCGCTAACTTATACAACTCCACAGCTTTCTCTTTCATCCCCTTTGTTAGATAATAGTTAGCGAGGTAATATTGCGCTTGTGCATATCCTTGATTGCTTGAAAGCATGTACCACTTAATCGCTTTCTTTATATTTTCTCTAACACCCTTTCCTTGCTCATAGCAGACCCCAACGTGATATTGAGCTCTCGCATTCTCTTGATTGCCTGCCGCGCGATACAATTGATAAGCTTTTTCTATATCTTGTGGAACACCCTTTCCGTTCTCATAACAGATACCGAGGTACAGTTGAGCTTCCGCATATCTTTGGTCACTTGCCAATTTAAATAACTGAGCAGCTTTTTTTCGATCTTTTGGAACACCTTTTTTAAAGTAGTAGCAAAAACCAAGTTGAAACTGCGCCTTTGCTAATCCCTGGTCACTTGCCAATTCAAATAACTCAGCAGCCCTTTTTGCATCTTGTAGAACACCCTCTCCATTTTCGTAACAAATACCAAGGTTAAATTGAGCTTGCGCCAATCCTTGATCGCTGGCCGATGTAAGCAAATCAACAGCTTTCTTTATATCTTGTTTAACACCTTTTCCTTCAAAATAGCACATTCCAAGGTAATGCTGAGCTTTTACAATTCTACGATTACTTGCCAATGTCAGTAATTCAATTGCCTTTTCTATATCTTGTTTACCACCCTTTCCTTTTAAATAGCAGATCCCAAGGTAAGATAGAGCTTCAGTAAGTCTTTGATCGCTTATCAGCATCGCTAGTTTGCTTGCATATTGATGTTTTTGGCTATTTGCCAATGCATACAACTCAATGGCTTTTTCTATATCACCTTCTCTGAGGTAGTGATTACCGAGGTGATACTGAGCTTTAGCATATCCTTGATCGCTTGCCAATCTGTATAGCTGCAAAGCTTGCGCTAAATCTTTTTCAACACCCACTCCTCTGTCATAGCAGCTAGCGAGGTGGTATTGAGCTTCTGCAATTTTTTTATCGCTGGCCAAACTGTACAGTTCCACAGCCTTCTTCAAATCTTTTTCAACACCAGCCCCATTTTCATGGCAGAAGCCAAGAAAATAGTGAGCTTCTGCAAATCCTTGATCACTTGCCAACCTAGACAACTTCGCAGCTTCTAGCCAATCTTGTTCAACACCTTCTCCTCTGCTATATAAAATACCGAGGCAATATTGAGCTTCTGCAATTTCTTGAGTGCTTGCCAATCTAAACAAATCAACAACTTTCTCGATATCTTTCTCTGCCTCATCTGCATTCCAATAAACGATACCGAGCTTGCATTGAGCAGGCGCAAATCCTTGGTTGCTCGCACATGTCAACAACCTAACAGTTTCGTTTAAATTGCTTTCAACACCGTTTCCATGGAAGTAGCAAGCACTAAGTTTAAACTGGGCAGGTGCATAGTTTGCGCATGACATCAACAATTCTACGGCTTTTTCTGCATTCGGCTCAACACCTGTGCCATATAGATAAAAATCGGCTAAACAAGTCACGCCAAAGCCATCTTTTTGATCGGCAAGAGTTTGAATAAATTCAATAAATTCGGCTGTGACTAGTTTTTTTCTTTCAGCTGTTTCTAAATGAAAAAAATAATTCTGTATAAAAAGCAAAAGAGTTTGAGTTGATGAGGGTTCTTGTTCTTTTCCTTTTAAATCGATGAGATTTAAACTTTTTTTATAAGTAAACATTAACGCGTCTAGGAAATTTTTAGGGTCTTTTTCAAAAAGTTTTTTGCAAAATTTCTTAGAGATCTCCATGCCATTTTCAAGTTTGAAACGCTCTGTCAAAAGGTATAAGTGGATTAAGTCCGTTATATTTTCATTTTCAAGAGAGAATTCCCTACCATTGAAAAAATTCGATAGCAGCTCGATTGAGTTTTTTGAAAACTCAGTAAGATCATGAATCTTATCTAAGGGGTTCTCATTTTCCTCCTCTAAAAGCTCTTTAAGAGGTTCAAAGCAAGGGGATTGTTTTAAGCTGGCTTTGAATACACTATTTTCACCATGAAATGCTAGATCTTGCGTCTTATTCATCTCGCTAGTTTTAACCAATCTGGCTTTCTTTATGGCTTCCGCAGCTGTTAACTTTTTGGATGCAGTCGGTTCATCCACATTTATACTTGGAATCTCTCTTTTTCTTTTTCCTAAAGTAAATAATGGATTGTGTGTTGGAAGAGGAATCGTTTCTGTTCCTTGCAGTGGGTAGCTTGATGGAGCGTCCATATTTCCTAAATTGATTGGGTATATTTTGGATTATTTATTTACTGAGATATTGAGTTTGGGATATTCTGAAGGGCATAGTAGCAATTCGTCAAAAAACATGTCAAACAATTTTAAAAGAAAGTCCTGTGAAGAGGATATATGGTGACAGTTCAGATGCTCCGACAAGGAAAGGTATCTGAACTGTTAGGGTAGACTTAGCTGAATTGATTTTTTCCGTAGAATCTTTAAGTGCATTAAATCGAGGACTGGCCTGAAGTTAACGTTTGTAAAACTGCGTCAAAATAGCCTGCCCCAACGAACTTTTGATGTTTAAGGGCTTTATAACCTTCTTTTTCAAGTTCAAATTCGTGTATTTGAAATTGGGCGTAGGCAGCCATGCCTTCCTTATTATATTGGCGGGCTAGTTCAAACATGCCCGCATTGAGTGGTATGGAAACCAGCTACGGTCACAAATTGGAATTTGTATACTGGCTAAGTTTTTATTTTGCAGTATTCTTTATTGAAGAGATTTTATTAAACTTCCTTTGCCAGCTACTCAAACGTTGATGTTTTTAATGTTTTTATTCAGTGGATTAGCAACAGTATATTTAGTGCGCACTCGGGATCATTTCTGGAAAATACGTCCTGGTAAATTTCTCTTGATAAGCATAATCGCAGATATTTTAATTGTGAGTTTTTTAGCGTATTTTGGAATATTCATGGAACCGCTCAGTCTTGAGTTTATACTCTTCCTGGCCTCTTCTGTAGTTGCTTTTATGATTTTACTTGGATCAAATCAAAACATTCGTATTCCAGCGATTCGTCGTGACTAAAGGCTTGGCATAGGAAATAAACCAAAATTTAGGGTACTTGTCGTATCAAAGTCATCTCGCGTTAAATCTTTAGATGATTTAAGAGGAAAAACTATCGGGCTTATCAATAGATCGGAGTCGATTAATGCATTAGAAAAATATTCTTCTATTTATTTTGTTTATTACAGTTATAAAGATATTTTTAAGCTTGCTGATGATATCAGGAATAAAGTTATTGATGGCATGATTTTGAATGTGATACCCGCTCATGAATATACAAAGAACGGCATTTACCTAAATCAATTAAAAATAGCTTCTAAGCCACTCACTAATGAAGGGTTGCGGCTTATCGCAAAAAACAATTCGGAATCTAAAAAATTGCTCGAACAATTTAATGAGGGCTTAAAAGCTCTCAAGAAAAATGGCACTTACAATCAATTGCTCCTAAAATGGGGGCTATTTGATCCAGAAAAAAATGAAAAGTCATTTGATAAATCATTAAGCAAGATAAGAGGAACAATTGTCAAAAATTTATAAAGAAGTTACTACAGAAATTTCAGCATCATTATCCAAAATGCGCAAGGAAATTCCCGATGTAATGGGTGGATTTAGTGCATTAGCACAAGCCGCCACAAAAGATGGAGCCCTTAGCAAAAAGACAAAGGAATTGATAGCACTTGCATTAGGTGTTGCATCCCATTGTGATGGCTGCATTGGATTTCACACACAGGCGTTGATTCAATTAGGAGTAACACGCGAAGAATTTCTTGAAACTTTGAGCATGGCTATTTACATGGGAGGAGGGCCTTCATTAATGTCTGCTGCCGAAGCCTTAAAAGCTTTCGAAGAGTTTAATAGTTAAGAAGTTGTCTCGCGACCGCTGGATCTGACAAATATCAGGTATTTATTAAAAGAATTCGAAGTCTTCCATGAAAATGTTATCCTTACTTATTCCAAGAGCCTGAAATTGTTTTTTAAAATAACTTGTTAGTTTCAGCGGACCGCACATGAAAACTTGCTTACTGCTGATATTGTCACTGGATTCAATAATTTTATGAATATCAAGTCTACTCCCATCTTCAGAACAACATAAGAAGACACGAAAGTCAGGGTAAGTTTTACTCAATTCCGCAAATTCCTGAAAGAATACCGCATCCGCTTTTCTATGAATGCAGTAATAGAAGTCGATCTTCATTCCCTGGGGTAACGTTTTTTTTAATGCTCTTATCCAAGCTAAAAATGGAACGACTCCGATGCCGCCAGCTATCCATATCTGCGAAGTGTCTGCTTGAGTATAATCAAGACGTCCATAAGGACCCTCAAATATACCGGAAACACCTTTTTTAATATGGTGATATAAATTAATCGAATAGTCGCCACGCGCTTTGATCAAAAGAGATATTGACGCACCCTCGACTGACTGGATGATGGTGAATGGATGGGACTCGGTAGTTAGTGAGGGGCCATAAAAAGTAAAGAATCCATATTGGCCCGGAATAAAATTTGAGAAGGCTTCTTTAGGACTTAAAATCACTTCAACAATATTGTCATTTATATATTTGGCATCAGTGACTGCAAATGACGCATGTTTGGCTAAGAAAGGGGTGTAGATTTGTTTATAAAAAATTGCTAAAAAACCAACCCCCATCGGAATGTAGAGAAGCGACTGGGCGAATTCTGATCCAACCCTCTTATCCGATAGAATAATATGGAGTGAGGCTAAAAGAAAAACAAGGCTCATGAATTTGTGAAGAATTTTCCATTTATCATAGGGCAGAAGCTTCAAAAAAGTTACTCCGAGGATTAACAGCATGAGCCAAAATGCATAGGAGCCAAGGTTTACTGAGAGTCTGCCATGGATAGGTAGTATAAAAAAAATGAATTTATCGAGACGATTAGGAAGCCATTTAAGGGCTTCAATCCACGGATGGAGAAGAATTAAGCAGAAGCCCCAAGTCCCAAGTTTTCTATGAAGGTGGTAGATTTGGTCCAAGCCTCCAAACCAGTTCTCCAGTATTTTCCAACGCGTTGATAACAATAGAGAAAAAGCAAAAAGGTAGTAACCTGCAACACCAAGCAAAGTTGCCCAAATTTTTAAGGGCCAGCACTGACATACTGGGGTTCCAATCGCAGCTAAAAACCATATGATTAAGTAAATGCAAAAAGAACCAAAAATTAAAAGAATGGGAGAGTAAAAAGCAGCAAACCATTTGTCAGTTTTTTTCATTGTAATATGGATGTCATTTTAGCTACCAAGCTGTTAGTTAAATTGTTTTTCTTCCGTAGAATCTTTGAGGGCATTAGTCGAGGACTGGCCTGAAGTTAACGTTTGTAAAACCTCGTCAAAATAGCCAGCCCCAACGAATTTTTGATGTTTAAGGGCTTTGTAACCTTCTTTTTCAAGTTCAAATTCGTGCATTTGAAATTGGGCATAGGCAGCCATGCCTTCCTTATTATATTGATGGGCTAGCTCAAACATGCCCGCATTGAGTGTATGGAAACCAGCTAAGGTTACGAATTGGAATTTGTATCCCATTTCGGCCAATTTTTCTTGAAATTCTCTAGCTGATTTTCCATCCAGATGCTTTTGCCAGTTAAAAGAGGGGGAACAATTGTAAGCCAACCATTTACCAGGAAACTTTTCGTGGATACCAGCTGCAAACTCGCGGGCTTCACCAATGTCTGGTTTGCTGACCTCGCACCACACCAAATCGCTATAGGGGGCAAGAGCCTGGCCGCGTGCAATGGCGTATTTCAAGCCATTTTTTAAATAGTAATAACCTTCATACGAACGTTTGCCTGTCAAAAAAGGTTGATCGACAGGATCGGCATCTGAGCGAATCATTGTTGCCGATTCAGCATCGGTACGTGCAATGATCAATGTGGGGATATCCAAGATATCCGCTGCTAAACGTGCGGTTACGAGTTTTTGTACGGCTAGTCCGGCTGGAACTAAGACTTTGCCTCCCATGTGTCCGCATTTTTTTAAGGAAGACAGTTGGTCTTCAAGGTGGATCGCTGCGGCACCGGCTTCGATCATGGCTTTAACAAGTTCAAAGGTATTGAGAGGGCCTCCAAAACCAGCTTCAGCATCTGCTACAATTGGAGCAAACCAATCGATAGGATTTGGTTCTTTTTCAAGATGTTGGATCTGATCAGCACGAATAAAGGCATTATTAATGCGCGTGATCAAGTGCGGGACACTAAGAAGGGGGTATAAGCTCAAATCAGGGTACACCTGTCCCGCATCATTCGCATCGCCAGCTACTTGCCAGCCACTGACATAAATGGCTTTTAAGCCAGCCTGAACTTGTTGGATTGCTTGATTTCCGGTTAAGGCCCCAAGAGCTTTGGTCAGGGAGTTGGACTTTAGCAGCCTCCACAATTTTTCTGCTCCCATACGAGCTAGGGAATGTTCAAGTCGAATCGAGCCTTGTAATTTAATCACTTCTTCGGCTTTGTAAGGTCGTTCGATATTCTTCCAGCGTGGATTTGTTTTCCAATCGGCTTCTAGGGCCGCAACATCTTTGTGCGTGTGCATGGGTGCCTCAGTTCAGCTGTTCATAGGCAATTAACGTTAAAAAATCTGTAAAATGCTTGTCAAGCACCAGGGATTCAACTAGACAGCGCGCTCTGTTTAAGACTGCAATGTCGAGCTGATTCTCTGCTCGAATTTTTTCAAATTCTTCTGCAAAAAAAGTACGTAAAAGTCCAGGCGTTATTTGCCTTCCATCTGCAAGCTTTCCTTGATGGTGCAGCCATTGCCAAAGTTGGGCTCGAGAAATTTCAGCTGTAGCGGTATCTTCCATCAAATCGAAAAGAGCCGCTGCACCTACTCCTCGCAGCCAAGATGCCAAGTACAAGAGAGAGATTTGAATATTTTGTCTGACGCCTGCTTCCGTGATTTTTCCACCGGGGATTTTAAAATCCAGCAAACTGTCAGAAGTGATGGAGAAATTTTTTTTAAGAGAAATTTGATTGGGTTGATCTTTTAGGAATCCTTTAAAAATATTTTTTGCCAAAGAAACGAGATCGGGATGGGCTACCCACGTGCCATCAAAACCGATTTGACACTCTAAGAGCTTGTCTTCAGTCACTTTGGCTAAAGCGGTTTGAGTCACATCGGGTTTTTTGCGATTGGGAATAAACGCTGCCATTCCCCCAATGGCATGAGCTCCTCTTTTGTGGCAAATCTCGACCAGCAATCTTGTATACGCTTGCATAAAAGGGACTTGCATTGTGATTTGTCCGCGATCTGGAAAGAGAAAATCATGTTGATTCTGAAATTTTTTGATGATGCTGAAAATATAATCCCAGCGTCCTGCATTGAGTCCAGCTGAGTGCTCCCTAAGTTCATAAAGAATTTCTTCAGCTTCAAAGGCAGCTAGGATGGTTTCGATTAAAACTGTGGCTCGAATTGACCCTGGAGGAATCTGCAGAGTTTTTTGGGCAAATAGAAATACATCATTCCAAAGACGAGCCTCTTCATGATTTTCCAATTTGGGCAAATAGAAATAAGGTCCGGAACCTTGTTTAAGGCAATTTTTGGCATTATGAAAAAAGTAGAGGCCAAAATCGAATAAACTTGCTGAAATCGGCACTTCATTAATGGGCAGATGTTTTTCCTCCAGATGCCACCCTCTTGGGCGAACCATCAAGGTTGCAATTTCTGGATTTAAGGCATAAGCCTTCCCTTCGGGGGAGATGAAAGATAAGGTGCGATTGACGGCATCGATGAGATTATTGTGCCCCAAAATCACATTGCTCCATGTTGGCGTTAGGGCATCTTCGAAATCCGCCATAAAGACATTAGCCCCTGAATTGAGGGCGTTGATCATCATTTTGCGCTCAACCGGACCGGTTATTTCGACATACCTTTTGGCTAAATCGGGAGGACAAGATGCGACAGTCCACAGGGGATCCCGTCGGATCGAAGCGGTTTCTTGCAGGAAGCCTGGTACAAGACCTGCATTCAACGCCTCTTGCTTCTGCTGTCTTTTAAGCAAAAGAGCTTGTCTTCTGGGGTCGAATTGCTGGTGCAACTGCGTTAAAAATAGTAAAGCTTCAGGAGTTAATAGACGTTCTTGTGCTCTATCAAAATTTTCTATCTCTATCTTCGCAGGTGTCTCAACTTTGACCACATTTTCTCCCTTTGAGGCGTGTAATGATTACTGTAGACACTTCCTCAGCTGTATTCATTGAACTTCATGCTTAGGACTTCGGACTAATTGATTTCTTGAACAGGGGGGAACCATAGAGGCACAGAGAAAAGGAGAATGCTTAACCACAGCACTATTTGCGTCTCCCTCTGTATTTCTATGCTGTAAGATCTCCGAGGAGTTTTTTTGAGAAAAAACTCCTCGCGACTTTGACACTTGTATGGCAAGTGTCGATCAAAAAGAACCTGCCTGTACAGGAAACACTTGAGTTTATTCCACTTCTCATTCTTCACTAGCTTCTGTGGTTCTCCTGGTTCAAGAAGTCAAATTAGTCCAAACCCAGTGAACTTCGTTCTAAAAGAGTGCGTATTTTACTGCAAGTTTTAGTTTGTCTTAATAATCTTCTTCCAAACTTTTTGCATTTCAGGTGCGAGGTGAGGAGTCAGGCGATGATAGTGGACAGGCTGGGTTGTACAAAGAAAATGTTCAATATCCACAAAGTTTAAACAGCCGTCGCTTGAAAAGGGAATATTATCGGGATAGACAGAATCGATTAATACATTTTCTTTGATAATAACATAGAGAGCTTGCAGCATTTCTGCTGTGATATGAGTTTTAAAACAATCTAAATTGATCGTCCAACCAAAAGTTTGCATATCTTCAACTAACAAGAGGTACTTAATTTTGGGACTTGCTCCAGCGGGAAGGGGATAAAGCCATTTTCGAGGAACCTTTAACAAATGGTTGTATCCATGCGCTTGGATGCTATTTCTGACCAAACGCGCTCCTTTGGCTCGGCGTAAGAAGGGGTATAATTCTTCTCCTGTGTAATTATCTAGGTGGGTTTTAATTAAATAGCCTTTAAGCTTTGGATGCTTAGCAACCACCATGCCAGCCTTGCATTTAAACATTTTTCTGAATCCTTTTTTGCGCATGGATTTGTGCGAGGCAAGGACGCCGCTTTTGGCAAAGAGCTTGTCCAATTTAGATCTAGCTGGATGATTTGCAGGGAGGATGTACTGATCTAAATCTTCAGGGAGTGCTCGCTCGATAAGTCCACTTTCCCAGATAAATGCGGCCTCTTCCACATCAACCTCTTCAATAGATGATCCATGTAAAGTCATTGAGGTGGAAATAATCCAAAAGCAAAAAAAGTAAATGAATTTCACAAAATATCCTTATGTATTATTTATGTCTGCGTACAGCATATCCGTAGGGAATTGGCCAATGAGGATCTTGATTAAGCTCTTGCTCGGCATGCAGAGCCCAGTAAGGGGAGCGCAAGAACTCTCGACCGATAAACACCAGATCTGCTTCGCCGGAAGTGATGATGGCATTTGCTTGATGTGTTTCAGTGATAAGCCCTACTGCGCCAGTTAGAATGTCTGCAGCAGCGCGAATTGCCGCAGCAAATGGCACCTGAAAATTGGGCCCAACGGGAATTTTGGCTTTAGGGACGATGGCCCCGCTTGAAGTATCAATGAGATCGACTCCAAGTGTTTTTAACTTTTTGGCTAAAGCAATCGATTGTGCCAGGTCCCAGCCTCCATCAACCCAATCTGTGGCAGAAATGCGCACAAAAAGAGGTGTTTGGCTCGGTATGACCCCTCTAATGGCAGCGGCGACTTCGCAGACGAAACGCATGCGATTTTCCAATGGGCCGCCATAGGCATCTGTACGCTGATTGCTAAGCGGGGAAAGGAATTCATGCAGCAAATAGCCATGGGCTGAATGGATCTCAATAATTTTATAGCCGGCTTGCAAAGCTCTAAGCGCACTTTTTTCAAAGGCTTTAATAATCTCCAGGATTTCCTTGATTTCCAATGAATGGGGCGGGGGATTTGCTTCTGCAAAAGGAATGGGGCTTGGGGCGACGACCTGCCAACCGCCTTGCGCAAGAGTTAAGCTTTCTCCTCCTTTCCAAGGAGCGTCACAGCTGCCTTTTCGACCTGAATGAGCGAGTTGGATAGCTGCGATAGAACCCATACGATGAATAAAATCGGTAATGCGAGCCAAAGGTTCGATATGCTTGTCATCCCATATCCCCATATCGAAGGGCGTGATTCTGCCTTGAGGCTGTACGGCCGAAGCTTCGGTAAATACTATACCGGCCCCACCTATTGCTCTAGAACCTAAATGTACCAGATGCCAATCGTTAGCCATGCCTTCTTTAGCAGAATATTGACACATGGGAGAAACTACAATACGATTTTTTAACTGAACATCTCGGATTTTTAAAGGACTTAATAAATCGAAATCGGGAAAATTGCGATCATGATCAACTTGCGAAAGGCATCCTGCACACTTTGTTTGATCATCTTGGTTCATGGGAGTCCCTTCGTTTTAAAATGCATTATCTTTGTCAAGTTAGATAGCTGTTTCGCCTAATTTCTTCAAGATATAACGAATCGCAGCTTTCCGTTGATTCTCAGATTCATTGTCCTATTCCAGGATTTTCGTCATCTGGCTGTAAGAAAATTTTATCAGCTACGTTTTACAGAAAGTCTCAAGTAAGTATTTAAAAATTTAATGTCGAGGGGTTTTTCTTCTTTAAAGCTACATTGAAGGGGATGAAGCATTTTGATATGACAGATCTCTTGAATTCTATTCCATATCAGGTAAAATAAGTAGTCTTGGTCAAACTTTTAACAATTTTATATCCTATGAAGATTCCATTGTCTTGGTTAAAAGAATGGGTAAATGTCACCCTTCTTCCTCATCAAATTGAAAAAAAACTGACAGGCGCAGGTTTGGAAGTTGATGCAGTTATTCCTGTAGCCCCAGGGTTTCAAAAAGTAGTTGTGGGGCGTGTCCTTAAAGTGGACAAACATCCTAATGCCGATAAATTGTGCGTGGCTACAGTAAGTGATGGGCTTGAAGAGTATCAGGTTGTCTGCGGCGCCCCCAATTGCCGTCCTGAAATCAAGACTGCCTTTGCGATGGTAGGGGCAACCATTGAAGACAAGGAAGGGAATCCCTTCAAAATCAAAGCCTCGAAAATTCGCGGAGTAGAATCGTTCGGAATGCTGTGCTCAGGGGCGGAGTTGAATTTATCAGCCGCCGATGAGGGGATTTTGGAATTCGCTGATCACTTCCAGGAAGGTGCCGATTTGGCTTCCATTTATGGAGATACGGTTTTCGAAATCTCGTTGACACCAAACTTGGCGCATTGTGCTAGCATTTTAGGCGTGGCACGTGAGCTTTCTGCGACAACTGGTATGCCGGTGCATTATCCGGTGATTAACGTAAATGCTCAGGGAAATCCGATTCATAGTCAGGTAAAAGTACACATTGAGGATCCACAAAATTGCCCGCGTTATGCTTGCCGCTTAATTCAAGGGGTTAAAGTCATGCCTTCCCCGGCCTGGCTTCAACGAAAGCTGACTTTGAGCGGGATTCGGCCTATTAACAATGTCGTGGATATTACCAACTATGTCTTGCTTGAAATGGGTCACCCTTTACATGCCTTTGATTTTGATTTGCTTGCAAATAAAGAAATTCATGTGAGGAGTTCTAACGAGAATGAGCGCATCACGACTTTAGATGGCAAAGAACGCGTATTGCCGAAGGATGCGCTGCTTATTTGCGATGCCCAAAAACCGGTTGCTATTGCGGGCATCATGGGAGCGCAGAATTCTGAAGTCAATGAGCAGTCCACCAACATCTTATTGGAAGCCGCCTATTTTGAACCGCGCGGGATCCGCCGTACGAGCAAGGCTCTTGGATTGTTGACAGATGCTTCAAAGCGCTTTGAAAGAGGAACCGATCCCAATCAGTTAACAGCTTCTCTGGATCGCGCCGCAACTCTCATTCAAGAATTGGCCGGAGGGGTCATTGCAGAAGGAATTGTAAACGTTCAAGCCAAGGATTTTGTGCCTAAAGTTGTCACTTGCCGACTCTCGCGTATTAATTATCTGCTTGGCGTTCATTTGAGCATGAGTGAAGTTGAATCGATCTTTAAGCGTTTAGATTTTGTTGTAGACTATGATGGCAAAGATGTATTTTCCGTGCAAATTCCTACCTACCGTAATGACATTGCGATCGAAGTTGATCTCATCGAAGAAGTTTTACGGATTTATGGCTACGATCATATTGAAAAGCACGCACCTCGCTACCATGGCACAAAAATACCTCATTCACCCATCTACCTTTTTGAAAAAGAAGTGCGCAAACAATTGTTGGCAGCTGGATTGCAGGAATTTTTGACATGCGATCTGATTGGGCCGAGTTTGCTTAATACTATTGAGTGTAAAATCATGTCCGACGAAGCTCAGGTAAAGGTTCTTAATCCAACTTCTATCGAACAGTCTATTTTGCGTACTTCCTTACTCCCCGGCATTTTGCAGCTCATCAAACATAATTGGGACCGGCAAAACCGGCAAACCAATGGTTTTGAAATTGGAAAAATCCATTTTAAAGAGGGTAACCATTACATCGAAGACTATGTTGCAGGCATTGTGCTTTGCGGCAAAAACCGCGTGCAGCATTGGGATAAAAAACCAGAAGATGTCGATTTTTTTGACCTTAAAGGAATTGTGGAAAATTTCTTGCATGAATTACGTCTTCCTGCCGCGACTTTTGAAAGGTCTGCGCTCGATATTTTCCATCCTGGACGCCGGGCTTCGGTAATGGTTGGAGATCTCAAAGTTGGTTCGTTAGGAGAGATCCATCCTTCCATTGGACGTCGATTGGATGTTGGACAACGGATTTTTTTCGCAGAACTTAATTTGCAAGACCTGCTGAAAGTCCGTCAACGAGAAGCAAAAATGAGAGAGCTTCCTATTTATCCTTCTTCAGAACGCGACTGGACAATTACCCTCCAAAACAGCATTCCGATTCGCACTGTTTTTGAGTGGATTCACTCGGTTTCATCGAATTTGTTAGAAGAAGTTGCTTTGCTAGATGTTTATCAAAGTGATAAATTAGGCAAAGATCAAAAAAATGTGACATTTCGTTTTACATATCGCGATATGAAAAAGACCATCGCGCAGGAGAAGGTAGATGCGGAACATGCACGCATTATAGAGTTTGTCACTGAGCGAATGATCTCCGCAGCATAAAAATTTCAATTATTTAAGGTAACGACTATGCGCAAGATATTATTTTTAGCCCTTACTGGAGCCGTGTTACTGGGAAGCAGTTGTTCGAGATCCCCCTCTTATCCAAGTATGAATGGGGAAGAGATTGTAGATAGCAAATATATCCACAAATATGGCGTGACGGTTCCTCCTGAAGATTGGTCACAACGCGGAGAAAATGGGAAAGTGGTTTCGACGCTCAAAAATGGCGTAGTCGTCACTAGAAACTATTCAATGGGTACATTGAACGGAGAGACAACTTACACATTTCCACACTCAGAGACCATTGAAAAAATGGAAACATATGTGGATGGCAATCTGAAAACTGAATTGACTTATTATTCTTCTGGAATTCCGATGAAAGAAATTCAATACATTTCGCCTGTATTTCAAAATGTCACGGTCTGGTATGAAACCGGTTCACCGCAGCTTCGTGAAAAGTATAAAGATTCATTCCTTATCGAAGCAGAGTATTTTAATCCAATGCATCAAGTTGAATCCCTAGTTGACAGCGGCAATGGAACCCGCATTAACCGAGATCAGTATGGGCAATTTTTATCGACAGATACCATTGAACATGGGGATGTCATCTCGAGAACAATTTCCCACGCTGACGGCACACCTAAAGAAGTCATCCCTTATTTGAATCATAAGGTCCATGGATTGCGCAAAACATTCCATCCTGGAGGAGAGCCCCATTCTATCGAAGAATGGGTAGAGAATAAGCAACATGGTTTGACAACTTTTTACCAAAACGGGGAAAAAATCAGCGAGATTTCTTACGCAGCCGGCAAAAAGAATGGGGTGGAAAGACGCTATCGCGATGGAACTGATATCGTTGAAGAAATATCTTGGAAAGAAGGGGTCAAACATGGGCCAGCTGTTACCTATGTAGGGGACATCCAAAAAACGGATTGGTACTACAAGGGCAAATCAACCAGCAAAGTCAATTACGAACTTTTGGCGACCCAATGACCGAATCGCCAGGGCTAAAGAGGAGCTTTCGTTCCTCTTTGGGCTCTGGCGCTAAAATTTTATCAAATGCTCCTGAAGCGTAATCCCTAAGCAATCATCCAAAGCTTTAGGCCTCCAGTCCTCTTTAATCAGTTCAGAAAACTCATGCGTCTCAGCGTCTAGTGCGTATTCTTTCACTAAAACACATTTGTGCTCGGCATCCACTAAGATCACGCCATTAAAGGGGTCCCCTAGATCCTTATAGAAGAGATATTGGGTTGAAAGTGGAATATTTTGAGGCGAAAAACCCTCACATTTGCGGCAGCGGTTCTGGGTGAAGGCGTAGATTTCCTTACACACAATCCGATCATCCTGATTTCGGATGAGGCACACACTTCGCGCTATATTTTCTTCAATCGGAATTTTTTGCCAAGCCAGCTGCTCACCCCTCTTTATATCCCTAAAGTCCAGTAAGCGAGAGTCATAGGTGGTATCTAGGAACATTTCCCCTTGATACTTTTCGATGGAAATATGCTTGCGATAAGGATCCATTACAATTTTATACGTCATCTCATTTTTTAGAGGAGACGTAGGAATGAGCCCCTTAGGAATTCCTTCCTCCCATAAATAGTCTTTGAAGTGTGAATTCATTCCTTGGCTGCCTGTGGTTATCATAGAATTTTGCGGTTTTTTTGAATCTCTACTTTACGGCTACGGGGGAACGATTTCAAGGATTTTGGCATGGATTTTGCATCTTTTTTATCAGATCTTGCGGGGAGGTGACAAATGAAGACTAAAGAAGAATTACTCAAAAAATTAGCTTTCTTGGAGTTTGTAAACGATCAGCTGACAACAGAGGTGGAAGATCTGGACCAATTATTACGGGGGATTGGGTTTCCTGAGGGGGTTGCCTCAGCCAAGTGGATTGCAGGCGAGATGATTCAAATTCAAAAAGAGGAACCCAAAGGCTCATAAGAATAAATTAATCAAAAACCTATTTGTTCTTTATTTCGCATTAACAATTCGATGGTTTTATTAAGGCAATTCAAGACATCTTACATATCTCGAAAGGGATAGGAGGAAGGTATGACGATCGCACAAATACTAAAAAAAATAGCCTATTTAGAAGCTGTCAACCAAGTCCTTCAAGAAGAGATGTTCCAGTTGGATGTCATGATGAGACAACTTGGATTTAATGACGGTTTGCAAACTGTCAAATTAACCGCGAGAGCCATATTAGATAATAATAAAAATATTAAATACGAAGATAACAAATAGTTTAACTTAATAATAATTAATATTTTACCCTGAACTTGATTAGCACAAGTTCAGGGTTTTTTATTTTCATTAAGGTGTTCACGCACCTGTCTGCGCCTTTCATTTTTTGTTTTCTGTGATGGAATTTTTGATAGACTTTTTATTTCTTTTAAATTACAACTTTTTATGAGAGCTTTTACTTATCAATTAAAAAAAGTCTAATTACCTCCTCAATCAAACCGACACTTCTAAATATAAATACGATTTCAGCTAGTTAAAATTTAAATATGATTAGATACTATGTACAATGTAGAAAATGATAGCAGTCGCCTACGCTCACCAAGAGCTCCTCAAGCAATTCTAGCTCCTCAAGCAATTCTTCACCCCCCGCGAAGAAATCACGCTCCTCATCCACCCTCACCCTCTGCTGAGGAAAGACCTCTTCTTTTTCTTCCGGCAGAAGATGAAGGAGATAAAAAGGTGTTGACATTGATGAAATTAAAAAAAATGGATGCAGGAGGATGGCTCACAGAAGTTATTAGACCCCCAGCATTGAATAAAACTCAGTTTTCAGCCCTTTGCTATATCCTCTATCGATCGATGATGTTGGAAAATTTTACGACAGGCTATCCTTTTAATATTAATCACGTTCTAAAGAATTCGAGTGACTATGCTCTGCTTGCACACATAGCGAGAAGGGCCTTGTGCTATTATGTCGGCGGAGGATGCAAAAAGGACGTGCTAGGTGCAGACTATTTTCAAGCCTTTTTATCAGAACTTTCACGTAACACCTTGACTATAAGCTCTTATACAAGGAATGAGCTAAGTCAAGGAGCACGTGATGATGATTTCCAAGTTGTTTTGGAGGAGATGTTTAATCCAGGCGCTGCAGATTTAGAAAAAATGGTGGATAACACCACTGTTTTTTTTGCAAGGCAAACGATCACAAATTATGACATGATCCGCACTAGCTGTTTAATAAACAGAACTGTTCTGGAAAACTTTTCGTTAATTTCATGGAACAACCAGCTTCCTCGCAGTTTTGATTTGGTCTTTAAGCCGGCAGGCGCGAGCGATTGCTTTGTAGAATCTGGGCTCTGTATTCCTCTCAATGACTTTCTATGCGACCAGTTGACTGAGCCTGATTTGTACGGTATCCCTGCAAGCTATTATTTTAATGTATTTCCTGAAGGACATGGAGGGGAGAAGGCATCTCAGGGATTGATTGACTGCATGACCGGTGTGCTTCATGTCAGAAATATCGAAAATATGAATGAATTTACCTGGTCGATGCTTTTGGCATACCTTTCTAAAAATAGACGTTTTTATGAACCCGGGTGTGTCGCAAGCATTACTAACAAAGTGGTGCATAAAGAAATCGATTTAATCGCTGAATTGATTTCCAAGCATCTTGACCAGCACTATTTCACTGATCTATGGATGAGATTTGCCATGACCTGCAATGGGTGCTTAACCCTTCAGCCTTTTTTGGAGGATCAAGCTCTTCAAACTCTATGGCAAACCCTTTTACCTAAAGATTTTTTTCCAAAAAATGATTTTTCAGTTTTTTCTTTAATAGCGCAGGGCATAACAGATTGCAATTTGCTTTTTAAGCAAGTGATTCATATTCATCAGCTGTTTGCACTAATCTCGTTAAGTGTAAAAAAACCTGAATTTGAATTTCCACGCAGCGTCTTTTTGACGAAACACGATGGCGAGCCCGCCATTAAAATTCAGGAAGGCACCACGATTCTGCTGCCATTTGAAACCGTTGAAAGTTTTACGACATTAATGGAACTAGTGGGTTCGAAAAAAACTTTTAAGATAATTACCTATTTAACTAAAGTTTTTGAAGCCTATCTTCCGACCAATTCCTTTGAGGCGAAACAGGGATCACAACTTTCCCCTTATAAAGACCAATTATCTTCACGGCTTGCTCCATTGTGCAATCTTGCGAAGGAAGGAGTGAAGCATAAAGATCCCTTGATGCGGCAAGTAAGCTATTATCTTTTATTAGGATGCCAAACAAGCAATCCTAGTTCTCTTGAATTTACTCTAGAAGCCCTTCCTTTTATCATGGGACTGATCTTGTCTAAAGAACAACGCGAACGCTTATTAAAAAGTGTGGAAAATTTACTTATTCATTCAAAAGCAACCCCCTGGAGTCAATATGGTAAAGCTATTTTTACACTTTTTAAGCAACGTTTAGAAATTAAGAATTGTCCCCCAGAAGTTGAAAAAACCCCTCTGGTTGCCTGGATGGAAACCTTAGCGGCTTGCCGGAATGAAACAGTCTTTCGTATGGCAGTCAAATTATGGCGAGAAACACGTGAAATTTCTTCCGAATATGACGACCATTTTTCATTAAACTTGATTTTAATGATCGCTCGACATGATCTCACAATCGCCATTACAATGTTTAAAGAAGCCGAACCTATGACAGGAGTGCCTTTTAAGAAGCGTTATGAGATGTTTTTGAATTTCGCAAGCAAATTGCAATCTGAATCCAGCGTGAATTGGGAAGCTATGGAAGAACTCCTTTCAATCGCATCTTTGTTTTTGCTTGATTCTGCCTTGCCTTTGTTTTTAAGTGATTCTGCCTTGCAGGCTTACATAGAAACACCTCAAGCAGCCAGTCGCAGGGTTTTTTTATGGGTGACTTATGCTTACATTCACCGTAAAGAACTCGCCAAGGCGCGAAACCTTCTAGTGGATTTAATCAAACTTGGCATTTTTTCAAGCGATGATAGAGAGGTTGTAAGTGCCTGGGTCGTTTGCTTTCAAAATATCCTAAATGATCCCCAACAAGCTGAAAAGCGGGTTTCGATGTGGAAGCAAGGAAAAAAATTTAAAATTTGGTCTTCAGAGTACTTTCCTGGACCCCAGTTTACGAGTGTTCTTTTTCTTCTTGAATCACTTTATGCGTCAGGTGAAAAATCTGAGGATCTACGGAAAAGAATGTTAGTGGATCTTTGCCAGCTGCCTCATCAAAAAGAAGAATTGCCTCGCGTGCGCCGTCTGATTTTGCAGCATCTCGCAACTCAGTCAACAAAGGCTGAGAGAGACGAATTACCGGAATCATTTATTTCTTATTTACCCGCACAAGATCTGCGGCTTATTCATTTGAATGCTTTGAAATATGAAATTACGCATGAAAATCTTGCTGAATGCCTGACTCTGCTAAAGCAATTGCTGGATGCGCAGTCGGAAACCTATAGCGCGGAAATTCAAGAGGCTATCCATAAAGTTTTTGGAATGTTGATTCTTAAAGATGAAAGCATTTTAGCACCACTCTTGCCTCAGATCAATGACATTTATAAAAACATCCATTTTTACGTTCTTTTTCCCATTGAGAGAAGCTTAGCCTCTTATTGGCTCTGCGAATGTATTAAAAAAATGAAGGGTGATAAACAGCTGCAACTATGCTCAAGTGCCGTCCAAGACTCGCTGGGTATTTTAGTGCAACGTGTTTTTGCCAGCGAAGAAATTGAAGGGAAATTGAATGAAGCGCGCTGTTGTCTAGATTTCTTGTTGACTTCAGCAAAATTGCCGAGTGCTTTCGAAGGCGATTTTGCCACATATCGAGGAGCCATGTTTCAAGCGAGTTTCTTATTATCAGATCGAGAAAGACTCAAAAATTTTATTTGTTACTTAAGAACAAATGAAGGATTTGAGAATTTGGACCACTCTGTAATGACTAAATATGTGCAAGTTTCGACGGAAATATTGGCGCAAGCCAGGATTGATCCCACAGTTTTGTTGGCTTTGCATCAGATGTGGAAAGACATCCAAACGGGTATCCAAACCAAGAAAAAAGAAAATATTCTAGCGCAGCAGGATTGCTTGGCTCTAGTGGAAAGTCTTCTCGCAAAATTGCTTCAAAGCCAGCAGATACCCTTTGCTTTATTTTGGAGTAACCAATGCGCGGCACCCTCAGCAAAGATTATTAGACATTTTATGCAATTGAGCTTGGAAATAGCGCAGGATCAGGCACACCATGCGTTAGCCATTCTTGAAATGCTTTATACGAAGAAATGGCTTTTAGAGGATAACTCCAAAGCCTGGGTTGATTTAGTTGAGCAACTCCTCAAACATCAATTTCAATCAATCGTTTATCTTTTTATGGAGCGTAAGGAAGAAGCCATCCTTCCTTCTTTAACAGAGTATACCGCAGAGCTTTTCCAACCTTTAGTCGATACTGCTTGTCAGAATGTTGAGGATCTCGCCTTTTATGCACGCTTGCTTGAACATGGAAAAATTAAACCCCCTGCCTGCTGGATAGATCTACTGGAAAAGACTTTGGGATTTGGCCAAGCCAATCTCTCGGTGCGGATCTTGGATGCATTTGATGCGCACGTTGTCAGAGGCACTGCCTTGACATCCGAGCCCTTGACAAAAGCCAAGTGTTTAGTGCTAGCTGCACGCATTCTGGAAAGAGTAAAATCACCCCTTCTTAGAAAATGGTTGGAAAGTTCCCAATTTAAATTTTTGGCTGATCCAGCCCTCCAAAGGCAGCGGCAATATTTCCATGCTCATTTAATCGATGCCGCATTTAAATACATATCGAAAAAAGAGTTAGTCGAGAGCATGACGACCCATTATGCTAAAAATGTGCCGTCAGATGCATTTATCGAGCTGTGGGTCGCTCTGAGCCTCATGAAAGATGCCGACCAGCCAAAAAATTCGCTAGCGATCTTGGAAATGTTTTATAAGAAACGATGGCTGCGCGGAGATGGCTCCAAAGCCTGGGTTTATTTAGTTGAACAACTCGTTCAACATCAATTCCACGCTATTGTCTATAGGTTTACTTTGCGCAAGGAAAAGGCTGTGCTGCCTGACTTAAAAGCACATGCTAAAAAACTAATGCAACCCCTAGTGGATTCGACATGTCAGAATACGGAAGAACTAAGCCTTTATTTGCGGTTGGTTGCACATTCTGAACTGAGCAAATCTTTCCACTGGTTGGATATGCTTGAAAAAACTTTAGGATTTGGAAATGCAGGGATCTCTAAGCAAGTCTTAGAAGCCTTCGATGAACATGTTGTCAAAGGGAAGGATTTCGCTAACGATCCGCAAGGAAGGGCAAAGGGCCTTGTCTTCTGTGCACGTATTCTAAGGGAAATTAGAGCTCCGCTTCTGCATGAATGGCTGCAAAACCCGCCGCTTCAGTGTTTTACAGACCCTTCTACCATCGATCACAAAAAAAACTTCTGTGCGCATTTCCTAGACACCATTCTCAAAACGGATATAGATGACGTTAAATTATTATTAGCAAACAAGCCGCAGCTTTGTTTATTAAGCGAGTTCGTCAGTGAAGAGTTAAGCAGCCTTGTCGCGATGAAGGTCATTAAAGGAATGATCTTAAGTGTAAATGCCCAGTTTATTACAGATGGCTGTGAAATTTTTATCAGACATTTAAAATCAAATGACACTCAATTTGTGGATACTGCTGAAAACCTTCTACTTCAACTGCTCTCTAATCTTGAGAAACACAAAAAATTAATGAAGCCCGATTTAATTGAAAGGGTTGGAGACCTTTTAGAGGCTGCTTGGACAAACAGAAGAAGGATTCCTTTTAAATTGGTTGAAGCATGTGCAGCTCATTCTCAAGAGGTATTTGTTTATAAAGCCTTTGCCCTTCTTTTAGATCTTTTCTCTACTGAAAATGAAAAGACACAATCTGGATCGTACTTCCATGAACTGATTATGAAAGGCTTAAGTTCAAAGTCTTCCAGAGTTAGAGAAATTGTTTTTGAAATTGTTCACCATCCGCAAGCCCCTCATTTTTTAGAAGAGACATATGCTGTGATGCAAGTTAAAATGCTAGAAGCTTCCTTAAGAGCCTCCAAAGATATTATTGCTATTAGCGGCTTTATTGATAAATTTGACGCACTTAAGCCATTTCCTAAAGAAAAAAGAGCCTGCTTAGAGCTAGTGATCGGTATTATTGTAACTAATTATGCCAAAGTTGAAAAAACTGAGAATTTTATTCTCTACACGAACAAAATCTTCGCAATCTGGATCACAGATTCTTTAACAGAACCATTAGCATGGAAGATTGAGCATTGTGGAAGACATTTGCTGCCAAGCCTGCTATTTTTTTCTTCTAAGGATGTTGCTTCGACTCAATTAAAGAAAGTGATTCCAACAGGCTCCATTCCAGACTTGTCAGATGAGGTCCTAGGGGAACGGGCTTGTTTTTTTCTTGAAACGATGCTGCGCGCATTTCTTAAAGCAGCGCCTCATCAGCTTTATCCTGAAACCATCAATGTATTACTGCTTTTGTTGATCCAAACATTTGCAGCCCGTAAAAATAAAACAGCGGGTGATCGAGAAACCATTTCCTCTTTAATGAGGGAATTTGTTTTTTATAGATTAGCGCTAGACTGGCCTGGACATTTAAATCGCTGCAATTATTTATATGAATGCATCATGGAACAAGAGATTGCATCGAAAGACAGTCGATTTGCTGCTGAAATTAATTTCTTTTTAAAAGGCAAGTGGTTGCCAGAGAGCAGCGCCCTGCCACTTCGAGAAAAGGCCGCGATTACGAGGGCTGCAATTGAGCATCACGCTAACTTCGAATCTGAGCTAGCGGTTAAAATGGCTATTAAATTATTTGAGCGGCATGGAGGGGTACTCTTACAACATTCTTTAGAAAGTTATCACAGTTGTTTTAAAAAAATTCTTTCTGTAGCTATAGGTCATAGATTAATTGGTGATTTAACAAAAGCAATTATTTTAGAGAACATGCTCTGCAAAATCAATGGACAAGCTGTCCAGAAAGAAGTTAAGACTTTGTGGATGGTAGGGGCTGACGGTACTCGCGAAGGACAGAAATTTGCTCTCCAATTGGGTTATGAATTTTTTGATGCTTTACATAAATATTATGCACAGGATGAGCCTTACTTTTTTTGCCACCATGGAGCTAATTTTTTAAGGGCTATGTTCCATGCCAATGGTTTTGAATTGCACTTTGAAGAATACTATAAACGGTTAAGACTGGTGGGCGACGTTTTAATGAGATGGATTGAGGATCCTGATAACACCATGGGAGCTACCTGCCCCTTCTTTCCTGTCGTACTGCTTGCTGGATTAGATAAAAAATTAACCGATCAGCAAAGAGTTGTCAGAATCAAAGAGTTGGATTATTGGATGCAAAGATTACAAAAGCTAAGTGCCTCGCTTCCCTTTTTGCCAAAAGCAGTCAAAGGAATTAACGCGGTTCAGCTTACAAGAAAAATTTCGGAGCTTGAGGTTAGACTTAAAAAAGGAGGATCTCCTGGAAGTTGCAGTGGAAATTTAAACCTTCTGGAACAAAAGGCCCTTGTTAATTTGATCCATTTGATGACTTCTTGTTTAGGTCTTCAAATCCCTAAAATGCATGCCTTCTTTCTAGTCAAAGTTGTGCAAAAAATTATCCTCGACCAAGGAGAAGAGGCCCTGAACGCCCAAGGGTATAATGTGATTTTAATTTGTTACCAGCACATTCAAACAGATTTTTCTTTGAATGCAATGAAACCGTTTGGCGATGTAAAGCTGTGGCAATATGTAGAAAAAATGTTGATTAATCGCCAAGGTTTTTATGTGGCTAAAAGCGGAAGTCGCAAAGGTCAAGAATTAGCCAGCGAGTTGTGTAAACTCACTTTCGAGAGCTTTTTCTGCCATCGGAATTTTCAGAGAGATATGAATCAAGTGCAAGACTTGCTGAAAGATGTGAGTAATATGCAAGACTTTATTGAAAAAATCACTAGCAAGAGTGAGAAGGGTAAAAAAACCTTGGTCGAAAAGGAAAAATTATCTGGAATGAGTTGTGAAGACGCTCGTGTGCATTATCAGGAGATGTTGTCATTTTTGGAAAAATGTGTCATGGCCGGAGGTTTTCATGCAAAACCTCACTACTATTATGATGCACTGCAGAAAATCCTCGAAGTCATGCAACCACAGTTAGACTCAGAGGAAGATCAGGAGCTCATGTTTAAGCTATTAACGTGTATATACAAAGATCTTCATAAAACGTGTTATGAAAAAATGCGGGAGTTGAGTCACAAATGGATCTCTGTTTATGCCCTCCAGAATCAGCTTGGAGTTGGCTTAGATATACTCAAAACTGTTTACCAAAAAGATAATGGAGCTCTTGCCCAAGTGGCTCAACTTTTTGATGGTGTAACAATTTATCTGTAAAATCTGAGATCTTCTTCTCTGACTAGTTTTTTTAATGTCTGAGATCATGATTAAAGAGAATCAGGTCTCAGACATTTTTTGATAATCAATCCCTTCGACTGCCAAATTCGAATTTACAGAAACGATGCTGCACTACCAATTTTTTAGACCTGTGCCTTTTACGCAATTCATACAGTTTGGAATAGGGGAATCGCCGCTATTCCCAGTTCAATATAATTTTTCCAGAATGCGTGGAAATCATCGTTGCGAAAGCTTCTTGATACTCCTGCATAGGAAAATGATGTGTAATGAGAGGTTCCAGATTGAGGCCAACATCCAGCAGACTCGTCATTTTAAACCAGGTCGAGAAAATTTCCCGGCCGTAAATTCCTTTGAGAGTCAACATTCTAAAAATGACTAAGTCCCAGTCGATTTGAGTGTGCGGCGGCAGGATTCCTAGCAACGCTACATTGCCTCCATATTGCATTGACTGTAAAAGCGTATTTAAACCAGCGGGATTACCGGACATCTCCATGCCAACTGTGAAGCCATCCAAGATGCCTTTTTCCTGCATTTTGGCAGTTAAGCTTTCTTCTGTCATATTTACGGCGCATGTTGCCCCCATTTTTTTGGCTAATTCGAGTCGAAAGGGGTTGATGTCGGTGATAAAAATGTGGCGCGCACCCGCTTTCTGGGCAATCGCAGCAGCCATAATTCCAATGGGTCCGGCACCCGTAATTAAAACATCTTCGCCAGTTAAATTATAGGTAAGCGCAGTATGCACGGCATTGCCAAAAGGGTCAAAAATCGCAGCCAAATCATCGGATACGCTTTCGGGAAGAATAAAAATGTTTTCCGCAGGAAGTTTGGCGTATTCAGCAAAGCACCCGGGAAGGTGATAGCCAAATCCACGCACATTAAAACAGAGGTGCTTCTTTCCCATTTTGCAGGCTTTGCAGTGTCCGCATGTAATGTGGCCTTCTGCACTGACGCGTTGTCCAACCTTAAGGTTTTGAACATTGCTGCCGATCTCCACGATTTCTCCGACGAATTCGTGTCCAATTACAAGGGGGAGCGGAACGTTTTTCTGGGCCCAGGCATCCCATTTGTAGATGTGGACATCAGTTCCACAGATCGAAGTTTTGCGAATCTTGATCAAAACTTCATTAGAATTAATCTGAGGAATAGGGACTTCTTCTAACCAAATTCCCTCAGTAGGGTTTTTCTTCACTAAAGCTTTCATCATGGGGTTCCTATCTAATTTGATCTTTTAGTATGCTCTTGGGCTGCTATTTTTTGCTTAGCGAATTTCACTAGCTACGAATCTATTTAAATGTCTTCTTGGCTGGGCTGGAAATTCAGCTAATAATAAGCTAGTTCGACACTTGCACAACAAGTGCCGAAATTAACATTTTTTTCTTCGGTAAGAAAAACTGCATTATTAACTCGATCTCCTGGCACCTCTGTTCTTGTTTAAGAACTAAAATAGATGCGAAACAGTCGAGTTAACATAGAAAGTTTAAGGTGATTAATTTTAAAAAACAATGGTTTATTATTGCTATAAATTATTTTTTTATTAAATAACCTTTAAAGCACGACCAACTTTAGTAAAGGCATCGAGTGCGCGCTCTAAATCGTTTCGGCTATGAGCAGCCGACATTTGGGTTCGAATGCGGGCTTTTCCTTCAGGCACGACAGGATAGCAAAAGCCAATCACATAAATGCCATGAAGAAGCATTTGGCTTGCAAATTCCTGTGCTAGTTTAGCATCACCAAGCATGACTGGAATAATAGGGTGATGGCCGGGAATTAATTTAAAGCCTAGCTTTGTTAGATTTTCGCGAAAATATTGGCTATTCTGATGCAATTGCGTCCTTAGATTGGAGGCAGAGTGTAAAAGCTCCAAAACTTTTAGAGAGGCGCTTGTGATAGTCGGGGATAACGTATTGGAAAATAGATAGGGTCTGGAGCGTTGCCGCAGCCATTCGATGATAGGCCTTCTGCCTGAAGTATAACCTCCAGAGGCGCCTCCAAGCGCTTTCCCTAGGGTTCCGGTGATAATATCCACCCTTTCCATGACCCCGCAGTATTCAGGAGTGCCTTTTCCATGTTCCCCGATAAAACCTACAGCATGGGAATCATCCACCATGACCAAGGCATCATAGCGATCTGCTAAATGGCAAATTTCTTCGAGATTAGCAATAATCCCATCCATGGAAAACACTCCATCAGTTGCAATTAAACGATAGCGGGCATTTTTAGCTTCTTTAAGCTTTTCCTCTAAATCGTGCATATCGTTGTTGCGATAGCGAAAGCGTTGAGCTTTGCACAAGCGAATCCCATCGATAATACTCGCATGATTCAATTCGTCGCTAATGATAGCGTCTTCGGGTCCTAGAAGCGTTTCAAATAAACCGCCATTGGCATCAAAACAGGAGGAATAGAGAATCGTATCTTCAGTGCCAAGGAAAGTTGAGAGTTTATCTTCCAGCTGAGTGTGGATGGTTTGAGTGCCGCAAATAAAACGCACGGAAGAAAGCCCATAGCCATAGTGTGCAAAACTCTCTTGCGCAGCTCTAAGAATCTCAGGATGATTCGCTAAGCCCAGATAATTATTAGAACAAAAGTTTAAAACTTCCCCCCCATTTTTGATTGTGATATGGGCCTGCTGTGGAGAGGTGATCTCGCGCTCAATTTTGTATAGCCCTTTACTTTTTAAATCGTTTAATTGAGCCGTTAAATACTCTGTATATTTTTTGGACATTTTGCTTTCTCCGGAAATTTTTACTGCACATGATTAAAAGCTTTGAGGCCTTTTAAGTGCAATCAATGATTTGGCTTGGTCGGCTTTCCATTATATATGTCACGTATATCCGAAATTTTAAGGCATTCCTTTTCGACACACTCAAAAATTTCAGGAACCCAATCTGGAGTGATAGACTCAGCTTTTGCGTAAACAGCGTCCACGATTGGGTCGTTGTTCAATTGCATAAGTATCTGAAGTTCAAGGAGATGTGTTTTTACGGCGCCAGTCTGTTTATGTTCTTCTAACATGACTTGAATTTGTGTTTCATTGAAATCGCTAAGGACGATCTTAGAGACATGCTGAGCCAATGTTTCCTTGAGTAATTTTAATTTTGCATTTGAGGCATTATTCCAGGCTCGTTCTTTGAGCGATTTGTCCATCTTTTTTGTCTGTCTTGATTCTATATTCCGCATCACTCCTTTAAAAAAAGCATAGAGCATTGTTTCCGGTAATTTATCTTGACTAGTAAGGCGTTTTGCTAGTTCCCATCTTGAAGTTTCAGCATGTGCTGATGCATTCTCTACGAGCATAATTTATCTCTCCGAAGTTAGGTAATAATTAAGAATGGCTATATGAAAAATCAAATGATTAACCTGGGCTGTAGCATATACCAAGGGGGATTTATGCCCAACAATTAATTCGATATTACTTTCATGTAGTAGATTGTTATGGTAGATTTCTTTCACTATTTTTGATTGTGATATGGGCCTGCTGCGGAGAGGTGATCTCGCACTCAATTTTGTATAGCCCTTTACTTTTTAATTGTTTAATTGACATTTGCTTTCTCCGGAAAATTTTACTGCACATGGTTAAAAGCTTTGAGGCACTTTTAAGTGTAATCAATGTTGGCTTAATCAGATTTCTAGTCTCAATCTTCGATAAGCTATGTTATTCTTAAATCCTATTAAAATTTTACTCAGCAAGCTACATATTTTTTTAATTTAAATTTTAATTAAATTCTATTTATATTATGTTTATTTTTTCTATTTATTGGAGATTAATATGTTCTCACCTACAAATGGTCGATTATCTATAAATAACTTTAATGTTTTTCGTTATAATGTTACCTTTGATGCCCAAGATTGCTTTTGTCCATAAGATTCTGAAATCCGCATTAGAGGAGTGCGAAAGTGAAATCCCAGACTCCTATACTAGAAAGATACGAAATAACTTAACTGAAATACGTCAAGTGAATTGAAATGTCTACAACTCAAAAGAAATAGGCTTATACGAAGCACAAAAAGTGAAAAAGCTCCTGGAAGACTTAAAAGAACGCGAGCACGATTTACCAGAGCCACTAGCGAAAAAGTTAGAAAATGTTTGTTTATTCGGAAGCTTGCAGGATGCTATAGACTGTTTGAATGATCGGAGCAGTTTGGATACCCATGACAGCTGACACTGTGAACACATGCTAATTATTTATACGTGATTTACTTCAAGAAGTATTAATTGAAGAATATTTTTTGGTAAAAGTTTTTCCCAATAGAACTTTCGTAATAGCCGATTGCTATGGTATGTTTTCTTTTAGTTGGGCTTACGCTTTGATTTTAGAGGGTGCC
>PEQL01000024.1 GCA_002786175.1 Parachlamydia sp. | reverse complement strand
AAAGAAAGAAACAATAAGGTACGTTTTTTGAAATTTATCGTCAACCCCAAAAAACGCACCTTGTTTTTTTTCTAAACAGATTCGATTGGCAATGCGGGCTTGCCCTGTTTTAAGAGCAGCGCATTTTCTTGCTCTAATAGCTCTCTGGAGGCAAAAACCACGGTTGTCGCAGAGGCTAATTTAGGAACGATGTACTTTTTAATGGCTTGTTTTACATCTTCCCCTGTCAAGGCAAGTAGGCGTTCTCTAAATTTTTGACGCATTTCTGAGGTTTTACCTTCTCTCAACCATTCATAAGCTAAGCTTGCCCGGCTGCCTGGCGCCACGGGTGAGTCCATCCCCTGAATGGTTTCAAATTTAGCTTCATCAATATCGGAATCCTCAAAATCTCCTTTTAAGATGGTGTCGACAGCTTCTTTAAAGGCGTCTAAAGAACTGGCGATGTTAGGATCGCGATAAGCAAAAAAGTAAAATCTGCCGGCGAGCGAGTTACTCGATGCGCCTGCACCGTAGGCCCCTCCCTGCTCTCGCAATTTGGGATGCAGAATCAGGTTATCAAAGAGGCGTGAAGCAATCGCTAAAGCTGGCGCTTCCGGGTCTACATAAGACAATGTATCCATCATAGTACTTGTAAACGCCACGGGTGTGGTGATGGTTCTACCTTGAGAAGACACTTTGGGTACGTGATAAGCAGAAGCATCCCAAGGGGTATACGATTTTTGCTCGATTTGAGCTAATCCATAAAATCCCTTGGCCTTTAATTCATCGTACATCTCCTGATCACATCCTAGCACAAGTTGAGGACCTTGCAAGCAGGTAATTTGATCAAACAACGATTTTAATTTTGCGATCAAATCAGCTGCATTTTGATCAAAATGGGTGGCCAGCTCTTTAATGGTGCGATAGTACTCCAAGCCATACATTGAAGAGGACATGCTTCCAGAAATATCAAGGCCGCTGCTAGAGAGGTTTATAGCATATTTCATCGCATTTTGATTCAAGCCGCTTTCAAGTCCGGTGTAATGCTTCGCCAGCAATTCTTTAATACGTTCCACATCGCTAAAATCTACTGTACGCGCAAGATCATGTAACAAAGGGAAAAGCTTGTCGGCTTTACGTGCAAGCGATTTGCCGCGCAGCATCAAGCTAGGAACAAATTCTTTCGAATTGTGCACTTGATGATAAAAGGAAAGAATGACGTCCACCCCGCCAGTATGCGCTTGCATATACTCAAGATTCTCCGCATAAGAACGTCCTCCACAGCCTAGTTGAGGCATCATTAAGGTCAGTAAACGCAAAATGGGTAAATCTGCTTGAGCAATTTTGGGCAGCGGAAATACCAATTCGGTATACACGATATGATTAGTAAAGCAAGGGTGAGAAAAAACCTGCAAATGACCAACCTGTTCTTGAACCAAAGGAAAGGTTTGAATTTCTTTTGGAATATCGGAAATCGACACACAAGGTAAAATACTCAGGTCCTCTTCCAGCTCTTGATAGGCAGCAAGTTCTTTAGCCTGTTCGAGGATGCGTTGCTTATCTTCCTCCGTCAATTTTTCTTGAATTTTTCGCAGCACTTCTTTTTCTTCCTCTAACTCTGCTGTGACTAAATCCTTGCTTGGCTGCATCACCACGGTGGCGCAATGGGGATTGTTCAGGAAGTAACGATCGATTAAATCTACTAACATGTGAGGATTGGCCGCTAAGTCTTCTCGCAGCTCTTTGAATAAGGAGTGAATGACCAAGCCTTCTTCTGGGGCCGCTCCGTGTTGTTTCATTAAGGCACTGCGAAAATAGAGGGAAAGCCCATAGGGAGCTTGATTCCCTGTAATTTCTGTCCGATGGAACTCCACTTGATGAATCGCACTTTCAATCAGCTCTTGAGGGATTCCTCGCTTCTTGATCTCTTTGAGATTGGTTTCAAGACATTGGAGAATTTGATCCGCACTTTCTTTCTCACATCCCTTAAAAAAGAGGATATAGGGGGCTTCGCTAAGCTCCGCATCCATGGAAGAACTGACTTGGGTGCATAGGCCCGATTTCAATAGCGGCATTTTTAAGAGAGAAGCGTCTGTATCCATCAAAACAATGTCCAAAATGGTCAAAGCTAACAATTCTTTCTGATTTAAAATATGTGCTGTCAGCCATCCATGTCCAATCATAGTTTTTTTTTCGAGACTTTCTTCCTGGCTCACTGGGTAGGCAGCTTCGATTTTTTTAGGCGTTGTAAAACGCTTCTCTTTGGGGATCTGCGGCAGCGCTTCTTTTCTGCTAGAATCGGCTAGAGCATTCTTAGTGATGAAATCTAAATGAGGAATTAAAGGCATATTACCATAAAAGAAAAACAAACAGCGACTTGGATGATAGTGTTCTTGATGAAACTGGCGAAGTTCTTCATGCGTTAATTGAGGAATTTCTTTAGGATCCCCCCCAGAATTAATGCCGTAGGTCAAAGTGGGAAAAAGGGCCTCGGACATAGCTTCCGATAAGCGCGAGGATGGAGAAGACATGGCCCCTTTCATTTCATTGAAAACAACCCCCTTAAATTCGAGAGATTGCCCTTTGTCTCCTTCGCTAAAATCAAAACGATGCCCTTCCTGCAAAAAGCTCAGCGGGGTCAAATTGGGCCTAAAAACCGCATCGATATATACATCTAATAGGTTATAAAAATCTTTTGCCAAAAGAGTCGCCGCAGGATAGCAGGTGAAATCAGAACCTGTAAAAGCATTCATGAAAGTATTCAAACTGCGATGCGTCATACTCATAAAAGGGTCTTTTAGAGGAAATTTTTTGGAACCGCAGAGCACGATATGTTCTAAAATATGTGCGACTCCATTTGAAGTTTTAGGAATCGTTCTAAATGAGAGGCAAAACATGTTCTCGGGATCGTCGTTGCCTAAATGCAACACCTCTGCCCCTGTCGGGATGTGAACCAATTCAGTGAGGAGGCAGTTGATCTCCTTAATCGGCATGACTTTGGTCACCTCGAAATCTAAATATTTTTGTCCAACTACACTAAATTCTTGCTGATAGGATGTCATAAAAACCTTTAGAATGTTTAGCGCTGGATGATATTCTTGGATCATCTAGCTCTGAGTAAAGAAAAAAGCCATGCTAGAAGATTGCCTCTTTTTTGCCAACAAGGAGGCATCTCCTCCTATCCAATTACTTCCCTTTTACTTGTTTGGCGTGTTTGCGATAAAAAATTTTCGAATTCTTTTGAGAGAAAGATTTCAAATGCTCTCCCTTAAATCAGGCAAAGAATTTTTACGGTCCAGAGAAAAGCTTGATTTTTTTTAGTCGCCGGCTCTCTGCAAGGGAGTCCTTCGAGCGCTGAAAATTGTATCTATCTTTCCCTTTACATTATGCCCCTTAGTCCTTTATTATCTTAGTAAATAAGAGTTCTTAGAAGCGGAGCTTTCAAGGAGACATTATATCTCTCATTCCGTGCTTGAAAGCAAAATTATAGCATCTTGGAGAAAATTATGACTGTGAAAATCGCAATTAATGGCTTCGGACGTATTGGTCGGCTCGCATTTAGAATTGCCTCAAAACTTAAAGATGTGGAAATCGTCGCAATTAATGATATTGTCCCCGCAGACAATCTGGCTTATCTTCTAAAATTTGACTCTACTCACGGCCGTTTTGCCGGAGATGTCAAGGTCGAAAACAATACAATCATTATCGATGGTGCTAAACACACAATTGTTCTTTCTGAAAAAGATCCAGAGAAACTTCCTTGGAAAAATCTACACATTGATTATGTCTTAGAGTGCAGCGGTTTGTTCACAACAGTAGAAGCTGCTAGCAAACACTTGACTGCTGGAGCTTCGCGCGTGATTATTTCAGCTCCAGCCAAAGACAATATCCCCACATTTGTGATGGGCGTCAACGAAAAAAACTACCGGCCTGATGTCGATCACATTGTGTCAAACGCTTCTTGCACCACTAATTGCCTAGCCCCTATTACCAAAGTGCTGCTAGACAATTTTGGCATAGAAGAAGGTCTGATGACCACTATCCACGCCATGACAGCCAGTCAGCCTACGGTGGATGGACCTTCGAAAAAAGATTGGCGCGGCGGACGCGGAGCGAGTCAAAATATCATTCCAGCCTCTACCGGAGCAGCGAAAGCTGTGGCCTTATGCCTGCCCCAAATTAAGGGAAAATTAACAGGCATGTCCTTACGCGTGCCGACAGCTGATGTTTCAGTGGTCGACCTAACTGTACGCTTAAGCAAATCCACAAGTTATGAAGAAATTTGCAGAGCCATGAAATCAGCTTCAGAAAATGAAATGAAGGGTATTCTAGCATATTGCGATGAACAAGTTGTTTCTAGCGATTTTATTGGCAGCACTTATTCTGCAATTTTTGATCAAAGCGCTGGGATCGCTTTAAACGAATTTTTTTATAAGATTATTGCTTGGTACGACAATGAAATGGGGTATGCCTCACGTCTTGTCGATCTCGTTCTGTATATGGCATCAAAAGAACCTACAGCACGTTAAGATCAACCAGGCCAACCGCAACCCCAAAAGTTGCGACAACAACTAGATTTCAGAAAATTTTGAGAACTCTTTTACCTCTTCTTCTCTAAAATCATTCTGGATGATTAAACCTTAAATATGGATGGAATATATACGTGGATTTTACACGAGAACCAATTATTGAAACAGTAATCACCCCTAAAGAAGGGTGCAAAATCGTCGTCCGCAGCAGTAAAAGCATCGGACAAGAAGAATACTTTGTCGATGCCGTTGAAGTTGTCTCTTTTGGCAGCTCATTTTTCTTTCGCTCGCTTGAAAGACCAAAAGCCTTTTTAGTGCCTGCTTCAGATTATGAAATTTTAGAAGTCCGTGAAACCCGCATGGTTCTTAAAAGTGTGGGAATGGATCGTTCCATTAAAATTGGCGGAGGCAAAGAACAGTCCAACAAACCTCCTCGTGAAAATCTTGCTGACAGAGAAAAGATCGTTGAACCTGCTGCCGAAGAAACGAGCGAGCCAAAAACTGATGAGCCCACGACCGCTATTCGTGGTGAAGCTCGTTTGGATAAAAAGCGAGATCGTCGCCGTCACTACCGCCGCAAACGCGGCAAAGAAGAGGGTTCTCCTAAAGATGAACAATCTTCTGATGAAAAAGAAGAGGGACAGGAGACTGAAAGAAAAGAAGAAAAACGTATTGCCCTGGCAGCTCCTCTAGACTTAGGAGAAGAGGGTGAAAATCTCTCAGGAACATCTACCGGATCTCAAGGGACTTCGTTATTCTCTTCTCTCTTAGCTCCACCTCCGACCCTGATCTCAGAAACGATCGCGCTGTACAAAGAAAATGAGTTGTTCAAAAACGTTTTCTTTTCACCCAAAAAAGATCAACGTGAAGACGATCTAGAAGCTAGCACCGAGGAAAAAATCCCCTTGGAAGCCCCAGAATCAGACAGAAAAACTTCTCATGCGGAGGAAGACGAGTTCGAGAGGGATCCCTTTCGCGATCTCGAGCAGCTCGAAATCACACTCCCCTCTTTGGATGAAGATATGGAAGAAGATTTTGGCATTTACCCAGAAAAAGAATCCATAGATATCAACCAAGAGCTAGATGTCGGCCAAGAGCTTAAACCAGAAGAAACACCGGAAAACGAACTTTTCGAATTCGAAACAGCTCATGAAGATACCCTTCTGAAAGCGCCAGAGGAAGAAGTCGCTGTAGAGGAAGCCACTGAAGAAGACAGTGAGATTGGTCAAACTCCAGAAGAAGAGAATGAAGCCCCGGAAGACTCTCATTCCTCAACTTCAACTGATAATCATACTTCGCATTAAAACTAGCGCGGCCCTCTCATAATTTTGAGAGGGCTGATCTGTCAATCTAGTCTATCAAAATTACTTTTCCGCTCGCTAATTCGTAATATCCCCCAATGACTTTAATTTTCCCCTGCTCTATCAGACTTTTAATGACTGGAGCTACTTTTAATCGCGCCACAATAGCCCTCACGTTTGCCTTGACCGATTTTTCCCAAATATTGCCTTCCGTCTGGCGAGCGAGCAAAATGGCAGGCTCAATTAAGGCGGCAACATTTTCAATATCTTTTGTTTGCTTATTTAACACGGCATGAATGGCTCCGCAGTTTTCATGGCCAAGCACGAGAATTACGGATGAATGCAAATATTCTGCCGAAAATTGAAGACTATCCAGCTCTACCGGTCCAGCCACATTGCCAGCTACACGCACAATAAATAAATCTCCTATTCCTTGGTCGAAGATTATTTCCGGAGAAACACGTGAATCGGAGCAGCCAAGAATTATGGCAAAAGGTTCTTGTTTAGCCACAATCGCCTCGCGTCTGATGACACTGCGATTAGGATGCAATAATTGATCTCTCACATAACGTTCATTCCCCTCAAGCAAACGATCAATTGCTTCATCAGGTGTGATCGCAAATCCCACGACTGAAAGCACTAAACAACTTATTAGTATAAAACAGAGCATTTCGTGTTTTCTCCACGTTGGTTCTGTCGAAGAATACATCTTATGTCTTTAAAAGAAAAATCACAATTTCCAGACAATGGTCTAAATGTGGATGCTGTAAACGAACGAAGGGGGGTGGGATGCTTCAACAGCTTGAACTAGACCGCATACTCAGTATCTAAACTAACAAACTGCGCGCGTGAAAAAGGAATATCCCTTCCAAGAATTCCGGAAAGCTCTTCGACCAAATCTTCAATGAATTGGACGATTTTTTTAAATTGTTCTTCATCTCCGCCTAAATCGGGATGGGCTGCGGAACGAGAAAGAAACGCGATCTTGAAGATTTCCGCAAAACTTTTCGGTGTGGCATTCTTCAAATCGTATTTATCAACTGTTTGTAAAGAAATTAAATGATCTACGAAATGCGCTTTACATTCCTTCAATTGAGAAATAATTAACTTTTTATTCCCTGCATTTTTAACTGCCAGGTTCCCCTTGGTGATCATTTCCTGTACTCTTTCAAATAAGTTTTCTGTGGGTAGAACTATTTCAGCCTCTGCGCTTTTTAATGGGGAGGAACCTTTAAACAACATCCGCACATTCCCACAAGCCTCTCGCCATAGCACATATTCCCCAACAGGAGAATAGGCTAGCTTGGAGAGTGCTTCAGCAGCATCACGGCAAAATTTTTGCTTCAAAGTATTTAACTGAAAAGTACGCGAGCTAACTTTATCGAGAGTGATCCATAAATCTTTGGCGGCTTTGGAATAATTTCCGCTAAATTCAAAGGCTTGCTGATCAGGTTTTTTAAAAGCGACCCCATACTCATGCCCATATTGAGCTGTTGTTTGTTCCCAAAAACAATAGCTGCCAGCTGGAGCATTCATCATCAATTTGACAGCCTCTTCATAATTCTCAACACGGTGATTTTTCTCTTTAGGATTGTCCCGCCATCTCTCCATGGCTTCTTGAGAAGCGATCGCCTCTAACTTTGCTAGCAAACTTTCTTCCTCAGAATCCACGGTAAAAGTTGCGAAGCCAAACGGGGAATTATTTTCGATCTTTTGCAAAATGTAAAACAGATCCCCTTCTTTCCAGACAAAGTAAGACCCAAGAGGCGAGGCCAGCAATTTTTCTTCTGCTTCTTTTTGCGATGTCACGATACTGTCGGCAGCATTTAGATAAGCCACGACTTGCGTATTCGTCAGATGCAGCAATTCCTCAACTTTAATAAAAAGGTTTTCCGCCTGGCATCTGATAGGATCAAAGTTTTTGGCTGACAGAAGACCCGGAATTTTTGGGTAAAGATGATAAGAGGTGTCTGGTTGTGTAATACATACATAGCCATCTGCGTCTCTTCTTTGCAACATTTCTAAAGCCAAAGCTTGCTCGGTAAAAATTTTTTCTTTGAAAAACCTTAACAACTGATGAATGTTAGGATCTGTCGAATGTGCACTTCGTGTCACAATCTTCTTTTGGCTGATTTTTACCGATATCGATAAATTTTCTTCCGGACCAAAAAAGAGATAATCCCCAATCTTCCCACTCGTGCTTAGCTGAACATCCGCAGTTTGCTTATCAGCGACGTAAACACCCTGTTTAGTGAGTCGGGCAATATCGCTCTCTCGCCGAGATGTGTGATCCATAACCTGCGCAATTTGCTCGAAGAGATTAGTCGAAGGGTCTAACTGAACAATATCTTCCACCTTGCAAGGGGCATGTTTAGAACGCCTGGACACCATTGCATAATTTCCAGGAGAAGATTCCCAAACAAAAAACTGCCCCTTCTGGCTATTTATTTTTTTTAGAATAGCAGCCTTGGAAGGCCCAGAAACGACTTTATTGAGATCTTTTAAAACTCCGAATAAATGTTCGTTGGATAATAGCTGTTCCAGAGATTGTCCAGGCTGTATCCTGTGCTTTGCAATTTCTCCTCCGGGAATCTTAAAAGCTATCTTGGAAGCATGATCGTAAAACATAATGGCGGTGTTAAAACGTGCAAATTTTTTCAACACATCCTCCCAGGTCGATACCACATGCTCTGGGCAAAGTGTTTCTATGCGCTCACGTTCAAGCTGAGGCTCAAAGGCATGATCTGGAGTCATCGAAGGTTTTGGCTCGGAAAGAGAATAATTAAGATCATACGTAAAGCGCTGAATTTCGCAACGCGCTTGCTTAATTCTATAATTCTTGATCATCATTGGAATGATAAAAATTTTATGTATTAACTTGCTTTTAGCCGCGATGGTGTTTGTGATTTGCTCAAACGAATGCACCATGCTGATTTTTTGATCTTGCGCAATCGTCGCATCTCTATTAATTTTTTTCACATATTTAGTGATTTTCTTCAAAGATGAGGCATTTTTTTTCTGAGATGAGGCACCGACTTTTCCTGTCGATTTTGAAACGATCAAATAGCTATGGTTAGGCTCATCAAAAGAATCCGCAACAAAGGAAAAACCCTCTCTAACATTTAGCGTAATTCGATCGCCCATAATCCATCACTCTCAATTAAACAAGCTTACCTTAAATCATTTGCAGTTAATTATAAGCAAGCACTTAATAATTCACTATAAAAAGCGCATCAATAATAGCGAAAGATTGTTTAGAAAAGACTAAATCAGAGGTATTAATTTGTTTTGAAAGGAGTTTTTTTAATTCTTTTAAAAAATTTCCTTTTTTTTCTTCAAAAGCTTTAAATCGTGCTTCGGCTTGGGCTTTGCCGACTTCGGGAACTTTATCAGGATGAGTGGCGAATTGAGCCTTCTTATATACTTCCACACATTGAACAAAAGACATCGTTTCACAAATTTCTGGAGAAATATCCGGCTTTATAAAAATTAAAAAGTCGTTTTTTATCTTTTCGACACTTGCTCTGATCGTGGGGGTGGAATAAAAAGTGGAAGCTTTCGCAGCCCCCTTAGCCGAAGATGCAAATCCTGCATACTCTCCTATCTTTTTAAAAAGATTCTCTCCTGGCGAGATGATATTTTTACGGGAAGATGTCGGAGAAGCCCTTACAAGCATTTGAATTTCTCCAGTCGCCATTCTCCAGCAACACCATCCTCCAATGGGACATTCTTTAACCGCCTGTGTTTCATCTGCGACAACGACACCTCCCTCCTCAAGGGTTTTCCATTGGAAAGTTGGTGAAGTTAAGCGATCGATCTGCCCCCAAATATTTTCTTGTTTAAGCAGAGTCAGCCGAGGGAGAAAGCCAAAGTCAGGCGAAAAAGGTTGTTGATAGAAGTAGTACTGATTTTCAATTTTGAGAAACTTATAGTCTCCGGGAGCCAAAGGCACCTCCGCATATACTCCCTTATCCATACGTGGATGTGTTTTCAGCCACTCTAACTGAACTGCATTAGACACTAACGCATCAATTTTTTGCGCTAAATCTTCATTTTTAAGAATACAAATCGGCGTCGAAGGGATGGGGCTGGAGTTTTCATCTTTGCGCAAAAAGTTTAGCAATGAACCTTCACGCCAAAGCGCATAAGATCCCAGAGGCAACGTGGCCAGTTTTTCTCTTGCCTTGGCTTCATTAGAAACCAAGGTCCCAGACTCCTCAAGCCAACTCAACAGCTGTTTCCGCGCGGGGTAAATTCCGTGAGTAATCTTTTCTTTCATGCTCTCATAAGAGGAATCAGCAGGGATGACAAGGGGCGTGACTTTAGCAAAGTCTATGCCTCTAATACATGGCGCAAAGTTAACCTCTCCGGTACTCCCTTTCCATAAAATGTAGTCCTTTGCCCCCTCCTGCTGATTTTTGTGCTGGGCTTCCTGAAAACTGTTATAGGCATATCCCAAACGACATAAATATTCCCAGAGGCCCGTGCTGGTATTCAAGGAATCGATGCATGGCTTCAATCTATTCAAGGTTAGGCTGGTTTTTTCGTAAGTATTTTTCGAAAGCCTTATAAAAAGTTTATACTTAGTCTCTCCCAAATAATTCTTTTTTGGATAAAAGACAAAATTTCCAAATTCAAGATTCTCCTGCAATTTCTTTTTAGCGGCGTCTTTATTCAAAGCATAACCAACATACTTAAGAGGGGTTGGCAAGTTTTTTTCAATATGTGCAAATAAATTAAGAGAGTCATCCAAATCGATAACTTGAGCTTTAGAAAAAGGCGCATCGGATTGTTTTACAAGCATCTGGTGGAGTTTTGCAGGGGTTTGCCAAATAGCATATTCTCCAAAATTCTTATACGCTAACCTTCTGATCGCCTCTTCCAGGTTTCTGACAAACATCCCTTCTTTTTTTAAGATCCCTTGCATGTGCAGCCGGGAGACTAAATCGTCAATTTCCTGCGAAAGATTTTTATCGCTTGAAAGCGTAAATTCCCTCGTCTCTAGTTTATTCAAATTGGGGATTTTTAAGACGAGTCGGATAAGATCTGCATGCGAGCTTTTGACACAGGCATAAGAACCGGCCGGAGCTTTCTCCAAATGGATCATGGCAGCATCCATCTCCTGAAAAATTTTCCCCTCCCGGCTAAGTTGTTTATAAATTTCTCCATTTTGATAAAGAACATTTAATAATTTATTGATCTCAGAAAACAAATCCACAGGATGTTGAAAGCTTTTGTGTTGCTTTTGGCCGCTGAGATCTATGTAATAAACCAGGGGCCTGGATCCATGGGGATCGACATAGAAATCTCCTGGATTTTTTAATTGCGCTTCAGCTTTACTTTTTTCAACACCATCCGCGCATACCTTTTCAAAAACTTTTAGAATGGCAAGTTGGTTTTTCTCACTTGTTTGTTCTTTAATCATTTCCAGAAGATTTAACTCAGTCGATTTAACCGGAAAGGCTGCAGCTTTTTGTAAAATAACCCCGGGAATTTTTTGAATGAAGTAAAGTTGCCGAATCCCAGCTTCCATTTCGTAAAAAAAAGCATAAGAAGTCGAAAGCTCTAAGCGTGCAGCAGCACTTTCATAATTCTCAAAAATTCTCCCTTCTTTGTTAAAAACTTCTAAGAGATAGGATGGGGACGTTAAACGCACGATTTCCTTAGCCAAATCCTGCGTTTGAGCAATGGTGACACTGCCAACAGGACCTGCTTTGTTAAAGTCAGACGGGAAAAATTCTCGATACGCCGTTTTTTGGAAAAAAATATACTCTTTGCTTAAGGGATCTTCCCATACCACATAAGTTCCTAGCGGGCTTTCATTCAGATGAGAGTGTAATAGAGCAGGATTTTTAAAAATCCCCTTTTCTTTTAGATCCTCCACGGTCTTTTTGTTTGCACCCTGCAGATGCTTCCCCTCATTTGCTTTTTTTGACGGTGACAATGTAAAGGTAAAATTTGCAGCTCCAGGCTGTGCACTATAGAGATTGAATTCTTCGATCAAACGCCTGGCCGTTTTTACTTGTCGTTGTTTTTTGATTAAAATAAAAAAGAACACCCAATGAATCAGTTTTTTCTTTTTCACAAAAGGCTTGAGGATTGCTTCAAAAGAATTTGCTAAGCTTTTTTTTTCTTCAATCGCCAAGGAAGCACTAGAAAGGGTTTCAATGACATATGCCGTCACCGTTTTAAACGAAGAGGCGTTTCTGCGGTTAACAACCTGACAATCGGACGAGTTCAATCCGATGATTTTTATATAGGAATGCGGGCCTTGATTCAGATTTGCAAAGGATTGGGCAACTTCTTTGAAGGCGTCACTATTTTTTTTAATTTCAAACCCCATAATCCCCTCTTATAAAGAAATAAAAAGAATAAATTTATGGAAGATTAAATTGTAGTAAAAAAATCAGCTTATTTAAATAAGCTTTCTATAGCTGTAAACTATTAACTGGATATAGTTTATGTGATTTCTAATTGCAAAGAAAACCACTGAGTTTGCCAATAGCTTCTGTAATTCCACGTTGTAAAACAAACCACTGAGACACAGAGAGAAGCAAGAGGATGCCACTGGATACACCTGAAGAATCATCCTTACATTGTTTCAGCCTGATCAGCAAATGTTATACCTGAAACAAACCACCTGAATATCAAAAGGATAGATCAAAAAAACACAGAAAATCACCAAACTTTAGGATAAAAAAAAGGCTCGCTGATTAAGCGAGCCTTTTTTTTAATCAGGACTATTTCTTATCGTTATCATCGATAATTTCAACTTCAGCTTCTTCAATTTGATCATCATTTGCAGGATGCTCATGTTGCTGCTGTCCATGTGGCTGACTTCCACCGCCATGGAATGAGGAAGACTGCTGCTGGGCATGTTCCTCTGGATGCGGAGCCCCTTGCGCACCTGCGCCAGCTCCTGCCTTCGCCATCGCTTCGCCAATGTGTTGCATACTTTTTTCTAGGTCTTCCTTAGCAGAGCGAATGCGCGCATTATCTGTCCCTTCAAGGGCTTTCTTAACGGCATCGATCTTTCCTTGGACTTCAGCAGCCACTTCTTGAGGAATTTTGTCTTTATATTCATCAAGTGCTTTAGATGCCCTGAAAACCTGAGAATCGGCCTCGTTGCGAATTTCAGCTGCTTCTTTACGTTTCTTATCTTCTTCAGCATGCAATTCGGCATCTTTCAGCATCTTCTGAATATCAGATTCCTGCAAGCCAGATTGGGCTTCAATACGGATTTTTTGTTCTTTACCAGAAGAAAGGTCTTTGGCGGAAACGTGTAAAATTCCGTCTGCATCGATATCAAAAGCGACTTCAATTTGCGGCATGCCTCTTGGCGCTGGCGGGATATCAGCCAAATCAAAGCGGCCAATTTCTTTATTATCATTAGCCATTTTACGTTCACCTTGCAAGACGCGAATGGTCACTGCAGGCTGATTGTCTGCTGCCGTTGAGAACACTTGTTTCTTTTGTGTGGGAATCGTGGTGTTTCTTTCCACGAGAGGGGTCATGACTCCACCCATCGTTTCAATTCCCAAAGTCAGCGGTGTCACATCAAGCAATAGCACGTCTTTCACGTCACCTGCAAGCACACCCCCCTGAATAGCAGCTCCAATAGCCACAACTTCATCGGGGTTGACCCCTTTATGCCCTTCTTTTCCAAAGATCGATTTCACGATTTCTTGGACAGCAGGCATACGAGTCATCCCACCGACAAGAATCACTTCACCAATATCATCTTTGGTTAATCCAGCGTCTTTTAAAGCTTTTAAACAAGGTTCACGCGTTTTTTCAATCAGATTAGCAGTGAGGCTTTCCAATTTAGCTCTGGTGAGGTTCAGAGATAAGTGTTTGGGGCCGGAAGCATCCATCGTGATAAATGGCTGATTGATCTCAGTGGATTGAGTGCCGGACAGTTCGATTTTAGCTTTTTCGGCGGCATCGCGCAAACGCTGCAGGGCCATTTTGTCATTGCGCAAATCAATACCTGTGTCTTGCTTGAAAGTTTCCAGCATCCAGTTCAAGATTTGATAGTCAAAGTCATCGCCGCCTAAGTGGGTGTCGCCATTTGTGGACAACACTTCAAATACGCCTTCACCGATTTCAAGAATGGAAATATCAAATGTTCCGCCACCCAGGTCAAATACGGCGATTTTCTTGTCTGTTTTTTCCTTGTCGAGTCCATAGGCAAGCGCAGCAGCGGTTGGCTCTGGAATAATTCTCTTCACGTCCAAGCCTGCAATGCGGCCTGCATCTTTAGTGGATTGACGTTGCGAATCATTAAAGTAGGCTGGCACTGTAATCACAGCTTCAGTCACTTTTTCTCCTAGATAAGCTTCAGCTGTTTCTTTCATTTTAATGAGGATCTGTGCCGCAATTTCTTCAGGTGTGACGATCTTCCCTTGCACTTCAAAAACAGCATCGCCTTTCGCGTTTTCTGTAACTTTAAAAGGCACGGTTTTGATTTCGCTCGCGACTTCGCTGTACTTGTGTCCAATGAATCGCTTAGAAGAGAAAATCGTGTTTTCTGGATTTGTCACAGCTTGACGTTTAGCAGGAATTCCAACTAGTCTTTCATCGCCTTTAAATGCAACCACAGAAGGCGTTGTGCGGCTCCCTTCAGCCGAAGGAATTACTTTAGGTACTCCTCCTTCCATAATGGCCACGCAGGAATTGGTGGTGCCTAAGTCAATTCCGATAATTTTACCTTTTTTTGTACTCATAAAATTCTCCTTTTACCTCTTCGCTTACACTATACTTTGTTAATTTATTCGGAAGATTTGCCATTGATGGCTTTTGCTACCTTGACACGAGCCGGGCGGATCACTTTATCCCCCATTTTATAACCTTTGATACTCTCTTCCACAACCGTTCCTGGAGGAAATTCGTCGGTTTCAACCATTTCAATGGCTTCATGTACATGGGGATCAAATGGCGTTCCCACTGAATTAATAGGAGTCACACCATTACTGGTGAGGACATCTTTAAATTGGTTTAAGATCATCTCAAAACCTAAAGCCCAGCCTTTTACTTCCGCAGACATTTGATCTTTAAATTTTAAGGCGTTTTCCATGTGGTCGATCGGATTAAGAAAATCAGCCATGACATTTTGAATGGCATACTGGATCAGTTCCTGCCGTTCTTTTTGCAATCTTTTACGCTGATTTTCAGCTTCGGCAAGATTTCTTAAATACTTATCTTTGTGTTGAGCTGCATCTTGCCTTAGGGCTAAGAGTTCGCTTTCATCAATTGAGACCACTTTTGGCAGAGGAGCTGCTTCCGTGCCTAAGGCATCCATTTCTTCTTGTTCAGGTGTGCATTCATGCGAACACATGCACTCCGTCTTGAAATCATCATTCATTTCAGGTTCATCCTCGTGCTTATTTTTATCGGCTTTTACCATTAGTAACTCCTCTTCTTAATCTTTAATCTACAACTCTACCGCTTGTCCTCTAGCAAAAAAAAGCTGGGGTGCGTCAATAGCGGGAGTTCTTTTTCTATCTGAGAAGCCGCACGATGGGGTTGGCGGAAACTCAATTTATATTTAAAAACATGGCGCGTCAGGGTTTCACTGATATATTCTGAAAAAACCCGTAAAATTCCAAACAAACGGCGATAAGGGATTTGGATTGGCCCTAGTAGGCCCAGCGAGCCGACATTATGCTGATTAATTTTATAGGGAATCGCCAGCACACTGCAAGCTGGAACCTCTTTGGAAAAAGGCATCAAGTCCTCTCCTATCCATACCTTTAAGCGATTATGCTTTGCACACTCGCGCAGCAACAGACGCATATTATGCGCATCTTCAAATAAAGCTAGGCTGACAGCAAGTGCAGAGGGTGTTTGATAATCGGTATAAGCAGCCAACTTTGAGAAACCAGTGCGGAAAATTTCTTCATCCGTGAAATTAGAATACCCTACAATGTAGCGTACCATCAGTTCGTTGTAGATTTTTTGACCTAAAAGCTCTTCTTCCTTGGTGATAGCTGCGGGCTTATCATGGCCTGTTAAACGCCAGTGGAAATATTGCTCGAGACGTTTAACGCTAAATGCATTCAATTTTTTATCCACAAAAACAATCTCAGGCTGGACGACACCGAAATCGGTGACGAGAATTCCCAGGCAGCGCGCATGGTCTATCGCCACTAGCTTGAGATCGACCACAAAATCTTGATCAAAACGTGGTGCAGATAAAAAAACAGCCTGATGAGTTAGCTGTGAAAGCATCTCGGCAGCTTGCTGTAAATAGGCTGCAATCTCACGAGATTCCATCGTACGCAAGGAGCGCAAAGCTTGTTCATCCTCGGGGGAAATTACGGTCGTCTCGACATACTCCTCCGCATACAACCGAAAAGCTTTGGGTGTGGGAATTCTACCACTCGATGCATGCTGCTGAGATAAGTACCCCTCTTCTTCTAAATTGGCAAAATAATTTCGAATAGTGGCCGAGCTGATGTTTTCAAAGCCTGCATTTTGCAGTGTGTGAGAGCCTACCGGTTTGCCAGTATTCAGATAGAATTCTACCAAGCCAAGCAAAACTTGCTTTTCTCGATTCGATTTATGATTTTTTTTAGAAGGAACTTTCACATCTTCTCCCTTGTAACCCAAACTTCAGGTTACTACCAATTTACTACGAGGGAGAATAACCAGTCAAGAAAATTAGCAGTTGAAAGCTTCAAGTGCTGATTTTTGTATCTTCTCCCCCTTTTTCTCGAGGAGGATACAAGTCTTCTTCTTTATGATCGAGCAACAGAGGCAAGATATCGACGATCGAAGGAAACCAGGAAACCCCACGCGTGTAAACTAAATGGGAGGAAATCGCACAGGCAATAATGGCCTTCTTATGATGATCAGGAATTTCACGCAGTAAAGCATCTTGGTACTTCTCGCGTAAAGTCGGCAAACAATAACGCAAAAAAGCGCGGATTAGCGGATCGTTAGGATTTTTAGATAATTCTATCTCGTCGAGAAAGTCGAGCAATTGATAGGTAAATTGATTAATCCTTTTCGAGATCAATTCAGAAATATCCGTTAAATAGCCCCCATTTTCCTTTAACGTTCTCAGCAATAAATTCGCTTCATTCGCGGCACACTGCTTGAGGCGCTCCAAAATTTCAGAAACAAGTTGTTTTTTATTCGCAATAAACTCTTCATCGCTTAAAACTAAACCACTTAAAATTTCAAACGAGGAACAGATGACCCCTGTTTTATTGGCGGAACTGTCCTTGACCACCAGCGCGCCATTTTCTTCAAGAAAACGTCGGGCCTGCGGTGTTAAGTATAAATTGGCTCCCTCAATGATGATCCGCGAAGTGGGAGCGCCAGTTCCATCTAGGAAGTCTTCAATATTGCTTTGGTTTAAAGTGCGTGGACGCCCGCCTGAAGGAATAAAGACATCTGTTTTTGTTTGATGCACATTATGGCGCACTAAATGATTCATATCGCTACCGGAAATCCAGTCCTCTACCAATGCCCCATTCACCTTTTTCCAACATAATACTTGCTGAGTAAAAGCCGTTTGACTGCGTTTAGAGTCCTTATCAACTAAAAATCCCCCTTCATTTAACTTCTCTGGAGGATAGAAACGAATCGGCTTACGTTCATGAAAAAGCTCCACCAGGCAGTCTAAATCTAATCCCTCAGGATCATGAATAGTTCCAGAGATATCAGTGAGTGCTAAAAGCTTAGCGGTTTTTGGGAAATACTTCTGTAAATTGCAAATTTGGTTGCCCGCAACATCCCCATCAGGCCCCCCGGACATTTTGACCGTAAAAACATCCTTAGTGGGATCGATTCCCACAAAACGCAGGAGTGCTTCCATATAGACATTCACTCCCAAGGATGTGACTCCATATTCCTTGTGATTAATGCCAACAATGGGTTTTCCGGAAATAAAAGCCCCGCCAGGCTTATATCCATAACGCTTACTGAACGAGGCGATCCACTGAATCATCGAATCGTGCATATTTTCGTCAGGCCCCAAATAAATATATTCGGGACGCTTCCAGTAATCGACAATATACTTAGCACGGATGGATCCATCGGGATTGCAATTGACGATCGTTAACATACTTTCGATATAAGAGCGTTGCGCTTGGTACAAAAATTCAGTTTTTTGCTCTTTGCGGAATATTTCCAGATTTTCCTCAATCCCCAAAGGATCAGCTTGCGAAGCCTCCAATTCTTTTTTCAAGATAAGCGTTTCCGAATCTAATCGATCATAAGGCTTAATAAAAAGAATCCCTTTAGCCCCTCCTTCAGGAATATCTTTGTTTTTTTTGTGTTGGGTGTAGGCTAAATTGTAGCATTCGGCAAAGACTTTATTTCTTTCGGTGACCATATGTTCCGCCTGTGAAGGAAATACTGTGCGCAATCCCCCTCGAGCAAGATCCTTGAAACGAATATGAAAGCCAAAAAAATGCATCCCTTTGATAAAAATAATCGCGTAAGGCATTTCGGGGAATTTTTTTTGCCGGTCAAAGGGAATATCATCGAGATAACGGGGGTCTAAACGAAAGCTTAATGCCGTATAATTCAACCGATAGAAATTGGTCTTGTAACAGTAATGCACCAAATTCATCCCCTGACGCAGTACATTTTTGCGGCGCATGTCATTTTCCTCATGCCCTGTATCCAGATTCGCTACATCATAAAGAAACTTCTTGCGGATACTCAGGTACTCTTCCACATTGCAAAAGTCCGGATTGAACTTATAGTGAAAGGCTTGGCAAATCTGTTCTGTCAGCTCTGGATGACGGCATAAATCTTCTTCGATCTTTTCAGGAGTGTACAAATGCGCATCTAAATTCACTAAACCCTGATGAATAAAATTCACTGCCGCCCGCAGGAAATTTCCCATGGCACCTGAAACGACACTCTTACTAATCAACTGCTGATCAATCGTATCAAAGCTGGCAAAGTATTTGACAGTGACTAATTCCCGCAAAAAGTTGGGAATATCAGCCACATCCCATGCCGCCTGTCCGTTGCTGCCATGAAGTCCCAATACCATCAATAAAATGCTGTCCTTACTGTAAGGATCAATATAGCAGGCATTAACCCGCTTCATGACTAATCCGTGGCGCTGAATTGTACGCGCAAGTCGATAAAGAAAGTTGTGCTTGGGAGTATTGCGCCAAGCTAAGACAATCTGCATGGAAGCAGAGCCCTTTTCCTGCCAATCTTCATTATAACGCACTTCATACTGGCAATTATCGCGTGTTTGCGCTCTGAAAAACATGTCCAAAGCCAAGATTAAGCGATCGACTGGCAAGGCTCGTAAAAAACGATTATTAATGCCAGACAATAACCTTTCAAACTCTCGATCGGACACTTGAGGATTACGCTCTTTAACGAGCGCGCGCAATTCCTGCTGTTCTTTAGGCGGAAAGGGACTGACATCGGGTTCAATCGCTTCGGTGAAATAGATCGAAGCGATCCTTAACGGAGAAGTCACGCCTATAAATGGAGGAGGAAGCTTAGAGACATACGTTTGATAATTCTTAATTCCATATAACGCATAATCTTTCAAGATGCGCAAATCGGCATCCGCACTATCCAGACACATCACAATGGCAGCGTGTTTTAAATGGATCGTTGAGAAAAATTCCTGCACATGAAATCCCATTAGACTGTGGGTAATCAACATAATATTTTCAGGAGTTATTTCTTCAAAGAAGGCTGGGGGCATGGCTTTTTCAAGCCATTGATAATACCCTTGAAACTTTTGGCTTTCATTTTGAATAGCGACAGCTAATTGTTCATGCGTCAGCATTGCGTGTTTGTCATTTTCCATGAGAGCCCCCGATCGCGCTTTTTATGATCTATTCACCTATAGCGGATCATAAGTATTCGGGGTAATTTGATCAATCATTCCCTGGAAATAGATTTTTTTACGAATGCAGGCAGATCGAATCTTTTTCTCTTCGTCGAAGAAATCACGAAGGCACAAGAAGATGCTAAACATTTATCTTCAAAATGTTAGCTCTTCTGTGTCTTGGTGACAAAAATCCTGTGCAGGCAATTTGGCCTCAGTGAAGCACTTTAGGAAGCGCCAGCCGGGTCAAAGAGCTGTAGCTTCTAATAGCGATTTTTTCAATTTTTCAATGTCTGCATTAATTTTTTTTTGCTGTGCCTCTAGAAAACTTTTTTCGATTAAAATAGTATCTGTAAATTTTAAATTTTGCCTTAACACAGTGATGAATTGCATTAACTCGCGATCGATACAGTTCACAATCTCAGCATCCTCTAATATACTACCTGGAGAAAAAATGACTGCCGCTTTCTCATCAACCAATTTATTTAAACGGTTTAATTCCTCAAGAACTTTTAAACCAATATCCGTTGGTGTAATGGGATGGCGAGGCAATGCCTCAAAAATTGATTTTACAAGAATGAGGATATTCTCTTGAATCTGTCTTGACTGGTTTTCAAGGCCTTTGAGTTTCTCTAGAGTGTCATTGCTTTGCAAACCAAGCTCCTTCAACTGAAGGCTCAATCCAGAGATCTCAGATTCAATAGGTTCATTTTGATTGCCCATTTCTAGAGTTGCAGACGGAATCGGTTCGATTTTGAGAGATTCATTTCTTCGAATTCTTTGCAGTAAACCTATAAACCATGAGAACCCTTGCAATACAATCTGTGTACAAGGAGGATTATTAATAAAATCCTGCAGCCCTTCAGGGAGTATTTGATCTTCAGAATCTCTTATATTTGAGAACAAATAACACACTATTTCATCAATGCATGCAGTTGGATCGGCTGCACAAAGTTCTTTCGCAAAGTGTGTAAAATTGATAAAAAGCTGGTCTCTCATCACTTTTAGCCACTGAGTCTTGTCTTTCGCGGTAAGCTCTACATCAGTAAATGAATGTGTTTTAAAATCGTACTGACATGTTAATTTAGGTCCCAAAGCCATGGCATTTGAAATTTCCTCTGCGAGTTTTTTGCAGAGTTCGTAATGATTTTGGTAAATTTTTTCGAGAGCTTGTTCTCCATTTTGGATTTTTTGGGCATCCTTCGCTTTTTTTTCTATGACTGCATGATCAGTCATCGGTAGCTCTCTGTCATCCTCAGTTTGGACTCCCTCTTTATCCTGGGCAACTCCATCGGTCTGAGAAATTGTGACTGGGATATCATCGTCGACCGTTTTAGGAATCTTTAGAGGTGGAATATTGACTTTAACCTGCCCCGGAGGTGTCCCTACTTGAGCTAAAGGTGCTTGCACATGCTGAGGTGTTGATTTTGTATCAGCATGCACTGGAGCAGGCTTAAAAGTATTTTGTTTATGAATCAGTTTCGCAGCATCACTAACGGGCGTGGTTAAATTGGGGGAAGACTTAATTTTATCATGTGAAGTGAGTGCCGGCGGTACTATCTTTGCACGGGGTGAAGTGGGGGGGCTGCGTCTGTGATCTCTTTGTGCAAACTCTGTAAAAAACTTAATGGCTTCCGGCGTTAAAATTTGCTGCAGCAATGAGCTTGGAAATCCTTTAAAAGGATCTGGAAGAGGGGTTATGGGTTTTGTAATAGGCCTTTGCCCCCCTGTGCTATTTTTTCCTTCCTGAGAAGGAACTGGTTGCTTCTTGGGAGTTTTTTCCTCTTTTGGTTTTGGGGGTTGATGCTTTGGAGGTGGCGTTTTTTGAAATGCGATCTTTCTTCCTTCTTCAAATACTTTCTGAACTAACTCGCGGTTGGTCAAATGTTCCTGAGCAAAAGACATATTTTCTGCCGCAATCCATTCTTTAAAAGAATTTTTAGTCACACGAACTTTTTGCAATCGATTTTCTACAACCACAGTCAAGACTATCCCGCGACGGAAAAACCTTTGAAACACATTCGTCAATTTAATACTGCTATCAGCCCACGGGCTTAGCGTAAGCATATTATCTTTACGTTCTGCATTTAAGTAGAGAGGGGGTTTGCCATTTTGCTGACTCAGATAGGCTTTAACGCGAAATAAAAGCTGCTTTTTACTGAGATCTTTCTCAAGCTGAATCTCTTTTGATTCTGCCCAGGCCTTTAAACTTTGTTTGTCCAAATAAAATGTTCTAAAATCATCACCATCTCTAATTCGTACCTTTAATGAGCTAACAAAAAATGTTGTTAATCGATGATGGACTTTAATACCTTCTGAAGGATTGCTTTCGCCTTTCAATGCAAAAAAAATCTGGTTGTCGCGGTATTGTCCTTTAATCGTAGTCGTTGTGTTCGTCATAGTAAATCCTTTAATTAGTAAAACAACAAAACCATATCAGGATTTAGATATATTAGAAAGCAAAAGGATTAAAGATAAACTTTAATCTATGCAGATGAATTTAATGGATATTCATGTTTAAATAATTAGAAATTAGCACCTTGAATGCATTTTAAGACCCTTTTTCAACTCAACAAAAAGTTAAACATAACTTTTTGAAACTAAAAGAGTAATGACAGCATATACTAAAATTTAATCTTTTTACCGAATAAAGTTTTTTATATGCTTTTTACGCTTTCCAATGGACTCTTTATGTTAAAATTTTTTTCGAATACTTTTTAATCGGGGTCCTCGATCAGTTGCGAATTAGGCGCAAGCCATTTAAACCCACCAACACGGTCCCACCCTCGTGTAAGATCACAGCCAGCCATAAGGGAATATAACCCAGTAGTGCAGGTAAACTCGCCAATACAATTGCTAAACCAGCTAAAAGCAGATTTTGTTGAACAATCGATTGAGTTTGATGCGCTTTTTTAACTAACCAGTCCAATTGTTCAATATTATCCTGCAAGAGAACGATATCAGAGGCATCAATAGCGCTGCTACTGCCGACCTTACCCATGCAAATGCCGACTGTAGCACGCGCTAAGGCTGGGGCATCATTGACGCCATCGCCGATCATGGCTAACCCTTTGGTATGTGACAGCTTATTGACATATTGCAATTTATCTTCTGGTGTTAAATCCGCATGAAATTCTTCGATCCCCAATTCTAGGGCAACTCTGCGAGCACTGGCTTGATGATCTCCTGTGAGCATGACAAGCAATAAGTTCCAATTTTTTTTTAGCAGCTGCAAAGTTTTTTGCACATTCTTACGCGGGGTATCGCGAAAACGCAACAGAAATAGATCTTGATCAATTAAAAGCGCAGCGAGGAGTTCTCCCGCCTCCTGAAGATTTTCGATTTTGGATTTCAAAAGGGCGGCACGCCGTTCTGATACCCTTGGCAGCACATAATCAGGTTTGCCTATATAAGCTTCTACGCTGCCTTTTGCAGTTTGTAAAGTCCCCTCCAAACCATATCCAGGAACATTTTTAAAATCCTTCACGGCTAAAGGAGCTACCTCTGTCTGGTGTCCATGTTTTAATAAGGCTTTTGCAATTGGATGCACCGCATTCATTTCCAGCGAATACGCCGCAGTCAAGGCTTCTAGTGTAGAAAAGCTTGTGTGTTCGATGGGCTCAATATCCAGAAAAGTCAAATCACCCGTTGTAAGAGTACCTGTTTTGTCAAAAGCAATGGCTTGACACGCAGCCAGAGCATCAAGCGAAATTCCCCCTTTCAGGAGGATGCCGTTCCGTGCGCAGCTGCTAATGGCGCTCAGATAAGCGATGGGAATCGCAATAATCAACGCACAGGGAGATGCGGCAATCAAAAAGGCTAAGGCGCGATAAATCGAGCCTTCAGTTCCGAAAAATGGAATCTTCAACAAAAGAGGTAAAAACAACGCAAACAAAGCTGAAGCGGCAATAATGGAAATCGCATAGCGCTGGCTCACTTGATCAAACCATCTTTGCAGCTTAGGACGCGCTTCTTGAGCTTGGGTGACAAGTTGAATAATCTTAGCTAAAGTCGAGTCATTACTAGTATGCGTCACCTCCAACGTAAGCGATCCATCTAAGTTGCGCGCTCCAGCGGGTACAGCATCGCCTACTCTCTTGGTTAAAGGGAAATTTTCGCCGGTGAGGTGCACTAAATTTACCTCAGAGACTCCATCAATCACAGTGCCGTCTAAAGGCACGACTTGCCCGGCTTTCACCAAAATTTTGGTTCCGACTGAGATTTCCTTAACGGAACGTTCGACTAAAGTTCCTTTGGAGGTTACCACAGAGGCTAGGGTAGGAGAAAGCTTGTATAGACTACTCATTGCGCCCTTGGCGCGATTGGTCACTGCGTCTTCCATGGCTCCTGATAAGGCAAAGAGCACTAATAACAATCCTCCTTCCATGCCACTACCAATCAAAATCGAAGAAAAGGCAGCAAGCGTCATTAAGATATCGATGTTGATATCCATGTTCGTTAAATCCTGGATCGATTCAATTAAGGCTGGAATCCCTGCAAAAAAATAAACAGCGGCTAAAAGAAGATGCGACAACGGGACCAGGGAGGGAAACCATAAAAAAATAAAGGAAAGAACGAGTAAGAAAGCTGCAAAAATGGAAGCTTTTAAAGTGAGATTGACCGCCCATTTGCGCGATTGAGGAGACAGAAAGGGGCTGGCAGATTCTTGTTCATCGGAATCAAAAAAATCATCAAAAACAATTGGGCGTCTAAATCGCTGAGATAACGAGGGAGCATCCATAAATAGGCTACCTTAGAACATATTGCATTAAAAAAAACAGCGAGCCGGCACTTAAGGCAAAGAGTCCAAGCGTCCAGACAACTGCTGGAATCAGTTGATTTCCGATTTGACGCGCTGCATAGGCTGCGGCTGCACCTCCGATCAAAAAACTCCCAAAAGGAAGACCGTAACCCGGAAACAAAAATTCGCAGAGTAAACAGAGGGCAGCACTGAAGCTCACGCCAAGCAAGGCTCCTAGTCCTTGCTTAAGGGGATGCTCGGTTTTCTCTAAGGAAAGGCCCAGCTCTTCTTCCACCATGACACGCAGCAGGCGGTCGCCATCGGCCATCAAAACATCCAGAACATCTTCCAATAGCTGCCCTTCAAACCCTTTGGCTGCATAGAGATCCGCCAGCTCAGATCTTTCTTGCGCGCGATTATGCTCAATTTCCCATTTTTCTTGCTTAAGAACTCGATGCAAACGCTCAAGTCTTGACCATCCTAGCCAGGCACTGCGGCCTGCCTTCCAAATCATCCAAGCTAGTGCCACTATGCCAAGAATCTGAAGATTTTGAAGTGGCGAAAAGTGTCCAAGGGATAAAATAATCCAGCCTAAAAGGAGCAAGAGAGCAGTTTCACGAGCAGCATCTGTCGCTGCTGAAACGTGGCCGGGCATCTCTTCCCCATGAATCTCCGTTGAAGCCATGAGTCCTTCAACCTGAGCTTCGACAACGTGATCTAGAGCCTCTTTCCCTTTAAAATGGGAAGGCGAATTTAAGTCTGACATAAAAAGATCCTGATTTGAAGCCTAACATTTAAGTGTTATAGACTAGATCTTTTAGATAATCAATGATGAATGCATTCTCCGAGGGGTTTATACCCGGGTTGATGCGAATTGTGCTCGACCCTTTTTCGGGGTCAAGCAAAAAAATCACACAATTGGCATGGTAAAATCCAAAGCTGGATCGAGAATGCACCTTAACTTTATTTTCCAGAGATTTTTTATAAAAATGCGCCAATAAAGCAAGCCCCCTAAGTCGATGAAAGCGCCCCGTCAGTTTGATATCAATAAAACCAGATTCCAGATTTTCATCCGCCGTATTCACTCTAAGTTTTTGCTTGAGATTATTTTGCGGTTTTAAGGGATCAGGAATGTGTTTTAAAATGGCTTGCGTATTTTGGAAGATAAGGCGGCGATACTGGTCAATCTCATCAGAAGCACATTGATTAGCGAGACAAAACCATTGTGTACTTAATTCGTCCGTTTTAAACGCATCAGTACCTATTAATGTATTAAAGCGTTCCCATTGAGCTCCGCCATTATTCACAAAATAGTAAGGAGCGCCATAGTAATTATCCATTCCTAGCATATCGAATTTTTGTCCGCTGCGAAAAAAGACAAAATTTAATTGACCTGCTTTAATTTCACTTTCAAAAGTCTCCAAGAGAACATTAATTTTGGGATCATTCAAGTAACCTATCGTACAGTCGATGGCGACGGTGAGATGCTGCATCTCAGGCTTTGCCTGCAAAAGCTGCTTAAGATCTTCTGCCACTGGACACCCTTTGTAATGCGTGTGCACGTTGGAGATATGGATGCCTGGATTAAATTGAGCTCCATAAAGATCTACTTGTTTAACCGAAGGATCTTTAAGGATGATGTCGAGCCGATTTTCATTACCGACCAGCTCTGCCTGCTCAAAGTAAAATCCTTCTCCATAAGCGCGACATGGATTAACCGCGGCAAGAGAGGCATTGATCCCCGCAAAGATGTTCACGCCTGAACGGCAAAGGCCAGCTTTTAAGAAAGGTTTGAGCGTTTCGGGCACCTGACTCAGCTGACTTATATAGATAGGGGCAAAACTCCCCTCTTTGAATGGCAGCGTCAGGTCTAGTAGAGTCGCTATTTCCGCATGCACTAATTCTATTGCTTGGGCAAATTTTTGAAAATCTTCGACATACAACTCAGCATCTGCTAAGGAAAGTGCAATTTTGAATAATGAAGTTTGCAACATATCTTTGCGGGCCGGATCTTGCTGGCAGGAAGTCCATTTTTCCTCAGAAATAGTCGTCAAAAGCCCTTGAAGAATCTTGGCAGTGGCATTCCCCAATACCGCACACTGAGGTTTAGCTTGAGCAAAATCGAGAGAAGACATTTTGGCGAAAAACCGCTTAAATAATGCTCCTTGGAGAAAGTCTTCTTTATGCTTAAAATAACAAGCACTCTCTCCCTTGACCGCATAGCTAAACTTTTCTTTTTTGGAAAAAACCTGAGCCCCCATCTTTCTAATTTGAACTGCCGAGGCAAATAAACCTGATAGGCTGATGAAATTTAAAAACTGGGCAGCTCTTTTTTCCACATATTTGTATGACAAAGACCCAAAAAGAGGCAAAATCTTAATCCCCTTAGCTTGCTCAGTGTGCACTTGACATGTAGCTGTGATATTATCTCGGATAAATTTTTTGACCTTTTTCCGCTTAGAACGCAGTTGGGGAATTTGCGCACATAATTTCCTTGCAGAAGCCTCAATGACTTGATCAAGTTGGTGCCTAAAGCCTTTTAAAGCATTTTCAAAGGCAACTTCTTTGGTTTTATCTCCGTCAGTCCGAATCAAATCACCTAATACAGAAGTCAAATCGAACAAAAAAGCTTGAGGGAGCTCTTCTTTCAGTTTTTTTAAAGGATTTTGGGCAAAATGCTCATTCAAGTTGGCGAAAAAAGCTGGCTCCTGCTCCACAATTTTGGCATCAAAAACTTTAAATTTCAGGGAAAAAAGTTCGCTGCACTGCAAAGCATCTGTCAGAATAAATGGACTGCTCTTTTTTAATGCCAGTTTCTGGCTGCATTCCGATTTGTAAGACATCTGCTCGGAAAATGAAATGCGGTGATAAAAGTAATCTGAAAAAGGTCCCACCTGGAATAATTTATCAAACTTTAAGCTTAGTAATCTTAATATCTTCAAGTCAATAGGTGCGGATTTATTTAAGTAATTAACAGTGAAAAAATTTGACTGCTTGGTCACTTCAGGATCTTCACTCAATTTAGCAGCCTCTTGCAGTAAACACCTGTTGAGGTGCCAGGCAAACTGAGATTGGGTAATTACGCGATTTCCTTTAAGTAAATGATACGGATCAGCGGACCTTTTGATGCCAAAAATACGCTCCACAGCCCCGCGAATCTTGTGGCAAGTGCTTGCAAAAATAGACTTTAAAGCCATATGTCCGATGGCTATATTTCTTGCCGAAACTTTCTTCCATTTCAGAAAAGCACTTGGCGCCCTTGGCAAAGCAAGTGGATCAAAAGACGATAGAACTGGTTTAACCATGATTTAATTGATCTAAATTAAAATTTAATTAAGAGTTTAACGTAATTTTATATTAGTTTAATTAAATATTCAACAACACTCTTTGCTGAAATAATTTAATAAATCAAATAATTGCACACTTAGAGACTGTCTCTAAGTGTTATTCGTTAAATCTTTAAGATATTCTATGATCACTGCATTTTCTTCCGGATTTAAACTCGGATTAATGCGAATGCTACTTGATGTCGACTGTGAATTTAAACTAATAATTAAAATGTTTGGATGAGTAAATCCGAAACTAGCTTTTGAATGAATTTTTACACCAAAATCAATACATTTTTTGTAAAAATGACCGACTAATAAATAACTCCGCAATTTGTGAAATTTTCCCAAAACTTTAAGATCAACAAAACAAGGATCCATCGCTTCATCCACAGTGCTTACTCTCAATTTTTGCACAGTCTCACGTGGCTTCAAAACATCGGGGACATTTTTTAAAATTTCTTTGGTGTTGGCAAAAATTAGGCGACGATAATCATCAATTTCATCCGAGGCATACCGCGAAGACAGACAAAACCACTGAAGACTTAATAAATCTGTTTGATGAGACTTCTTTGTTAAAAGAGCATTATAGGCATCCCATTGTGGAGAACCATTATTTACCAAATAAAATGGAGACCCATAGTAATTATCTACACCAAGCATATCAAATTTTTGCCCACTGCGGAAAAAAACCACGTTTAATTTTCCGCTTTTAATTTCCTCCTCAAATGCGGATAAGAGGGCTTGAGATTTTGGAGAGTTAAAGTAATCGATAGTACAGTCTATCGTCACTGTTAAATGCTTTGTAGCAGGTTTTTTAGCAAATATTTCTCTGATGTCAGCTTCAATTTGTCCTGCTTCATAGTGAGAATGATCTGTCAAGATTTCTAAGTTCGGATTAAATTGACACCCATAAAAATCAATCGATTCAACTCGGGGATCTTCTAAGGCCTCCTTTAAAGTATGATCTATTCCTACAAATGCCGCTTGCTCATAATAAAACCCATTTCCATATACACATGTAGGATTTCGATTTGTTTCAAGTAAGGCGGCATTCAATCCAGCAAATGTGTTAACAGCTGTTTTTCCAAGACTAGCTTGAATATACGGTCTGAGCGAAGGAGGGACTCCCCTTAATTGGTTTGCATAAATAGAGGGGAAATCTGCCGGGGTAAAAGGACGCGTCAATTCAAGAAGGGTTCCAATTTCATAGTGCGCTAGCTCCACTGCTTGAGCATATTTCTTATAATCGTCAATGAATAATTCGGCATTAGCTAGCTGCTCTTTTAACCTGAACAATGAAGATTGTACGATTTCGCGAGTAGCAGGATCTTGATTTAGACTTTCCCACTTATCTGGAGAAATCTCTCTTGCTAATCCTTCGGTTAATTGCAGGATCGCTTTTCCTAAAATAGTCACATGGGGTTTGGCTTTGATTAACGCTTCGGACTTAACCTTTTCTGAGAATCTTCTGAAAACAGCCAGCTGAGTGAATTCTTGCGGATCTTTAAAATACAGGGGATTAACTCCGTTAACAGCATAATGAATATCTCTTCTGAGATTAAAATCTTCTCGGATGTATCTGCGCATATTTATCGCACCTATAAATATGCCTGTAAGATCCATAAAATCTAAAAGAATTGCATGATGTTTCGCAAGATTATCACCTTTTAAATGATGAAAGATCGGTAAAATCTTTATCCCTGTCACTTGGTCTATCTGTGTACGACAAACTGTGATCGTATTTTCTTGAACAAATTTTCTTAGTCGACGTCGCGACAATTTTAGTTCTGGTTTTTCTTCCATGACTTTTTCTACCGATAAGGCAATCAGGGCATTTAGGTCTTGCGTAAATTGAGTGTATTGATCCTTAAAAAATCCTTCTTTATGCGCATCACGATGCGTTTTGATTGATTCAGACATTTCAGATGTCATGTCTATCAGAAATCCAGAATGAAGAAAGGAATCAAATCCATCTTTATAATTGGGAGAAAATTGCGTGAAATGCATCTTAAGCTTATTAGTTATAATCTCAGCCCATTCAGCGCGTTTGCTTTTAGAGTCTAATACCGTAAATTTTAAAGGAAGAAGTTCTTCAAAGTCGCTAGTATCTGTTAAAATAAAAGGGCTTTCTATGCCAAATGCTAAGTTTTCGTTTATCTTCGATCCCGCATCCAATTGCATTCTAGAACCCATTCGGTGATAGTTACAGTTTGATTCAGGACCATCCTGGAACATTTGTGGCAGCCTCCAATCCAGCCACTTTAATGCATTTAGATGAGTGGTCGCTGCTTTATCTAGATAATTCGTACTGAGAAATTCGATTTGCTTTTTAAGATCAGGATCTTGAGTTTTTTTATGGGCATCCCTCATTAAAGCTAGATTAAGATGCCATGCAAACTGTGAATCCAGAATTTTCCCGTTGCCATTAAGAAGTTCAAACGACGCAGGATTTTGCCTTATCGAAAAAGTTTTACAAAAAAGAAAAGAAATGAAGCCAGTAACCTTGAAAATAAGGCCTCTTAAGATTGAAGAGCCCACAGATCTACCCAGTGCAATATTTCTCTGTGAGAGGGCCCATTTTTTCTTAAAAAAAAGAACAGCGTTTTCTTTGAAGATTTTTTTGCTTTGAACCTGTGTCTTTTTAGACACCGGTCTCTCCGGAACCAAAATAACCGGTACTTTAGAAACACCAATTCTGTGAAAAGAAAATAACTTATTCAAACGCATCATTATTAACCTTCTAAAATACACCATTAAATAAAACAAATAATAACACAAAAACACATAAATTAATATATTTTTTTGACAACACGTCTAATTATTTTTTTTTAAAACATCAAAAATCAACTAAAGATGGATTTAATTGTAAAATTACCCTGATTTTCAAAAAACCTAGCCAAATAAAGCGCTAGAATTTGTTAAAAAAATAAATAATGTATTTTTATTGGATGGAACAAATAAAATGTAATTGTATGTTATAAAATAAAAAATCGGGATTTAGAGCATTTTTATGATAGAATATAAACTATACTGAGGGTTAAGGGCTAAGAATTGGCCGCTAAGCATTACTTGAGCCAATTCTTATTTTGATCTAATTTTTGCAAGGCGGAGAGAGTTTGCTTTAACTCCACCACTCCGCCATTTTCACAAAATTTTAGGTAGGAGCATTGTTTATTTTAATATGATTACATTTGCCATCAAGATTTTTACGCAAATAATACTTTCTTGGAATTTCAATTTTAAATGTTCGATGGTTCAATAATTGATAACCGTACTGAAAAACATTATCGCCGTACATACGCTTACAAAATTTCTCTGGTGATGGAGCTCCATACAACTTCAATGGGCCAAAGGTCTGCAATTCTCTGTTATCCCATTCAGATTGAAGCAAATATTCACCCGCATAGTTTTGCTTGAAATGTTCATTCACATATGTAATTCGTCCTTTCTGGTCTTTCTTCGTACAACAAATGTCTATAAATGGATATCGATAATCAAGAGTAAAATCCCCATTTTTTTCACTGATTGGTTTTCCTGCTAAATCAAAAAACTTATACCCAAGATGACAGGCAATCATGCCGATATTTTCTTTTTCAAGACTTTCTTTCAGGGCTTCAATTTTTAGTTTGTCGGCCTCTTGTACAAAAAGATCCACATCATCATCCCAGGGTATCAATCCGCCATGTCTAGTTGCACCCAGTTGAGTTCCTCCTGTCATGCAATAGGGAATCTCACTTTCTCCAAATTTAGTATGAACAATTCCTGTCATCTCATAAAGACGCTTAGCCTGGTCGGTCGTCATATTTCCTTTTCTTGTTTCCATTGACGTTTGATCCGGTGGCAAAAGCCATTTCGTAGCGTGTTTTGGAGAAATGATGCCGATAAATGAACCTGAAAATGTTCCAAGAACATGTCTAAAATGGTCAACTCCGAAAACAGCTATATTTCTTGTCGTTGAACAATATTTTAGTGGTGAAGACAAATGAATGACGGCATATCCCAGGGCACCGAGAGTGTGATAGGCCATATAAAACAAATCGTAGCTGGTATTGATCAAGGCAAAAACAGAAATTCCTGAAGCCTTGATCCGACTATTCACAAATGTTAGAGCCGCTGATTGAGACTTTTTCTCAATATTAAGTTTATATTTATACTCTTTCGCAAAGAGAGAGCCTGCACATCTTTCTACAATAGCCATAATATACAATCCTTAATTGAAGATTAATACAAATAATTTTAATATAAATCATATTTTAATTCAATAGTTATAATACTCTTATAAAACTTCAACAATAAAGATCGAAGGAAATATTTTCAGAGCAGATTTTGCACGAAAATGGTATGGATGGATTAAACAATAAAAGAAAGGTTGCAATAAGTGAAAGGTCTTTTCTGGTGTCAGTACATTCTAGGAATTGGCCACTTAATGCGAGGTCTCCGCTTGAGTCAATCCCTCACACACTATTTTGATCTCGATTTTTTACAAGGCGGGCGCGATGTCAATCTCACCTGCGACTCTCCCCGTTTTCACAAAATCAATCTGCCGGCCATTTCAAATAATGACCTATTACCTATCACTGGTGTCTTGGCCTCGAAATATTCAGTCCCTACTCTTTTTCAAGAAAGACAAAAAGTGCTTGAATCAGCTCTGAATGAACCATACGACTTTTGCTTCGTGGGCTCTTTTCCTCTTGGAAAATTCAGTTTCGCAGCAGAAATAGTGCCCTTGTTAGAACGGCTCAAAAAAAACAACCCTGCATGCGTAATCATCAGCTCCGTCAATGATTTTGCCTATCTCGAGCCTGAATATACGCATGAAGCTAGTCGGCTACTCCATACTTATTTTGATTATCTTTTTATTCACGCCGATCCTGAATATATGCGCGTGGAAGATTATTCCATTGTCGCTCGAGAGGCGCAAGACATGAGCTTTTACACAGGTTATGTCACAGCCCCACTCTGCCAAACACCTCCTGAAAGAGAGAAACAGATTCTCATCTCAACAGGTGGGGGTGGAGTATGCGAAGAACTCGTACGCGCGGTAGCGGAAGTGTCCATTTACTTTCCTGACTATAAATTTTTATTTTCACTCGGACCTAATGCCCCGCTAGGGCTGCAAAAAGATTTAAAAATGCTTCAGCGTATGGTGCAACCTTCAAATATCGAGCTGACAGAGTTCATCGCGAACTTTACCAACACTCTCTGTCAAAGCGCCTTGGCCATCACAACTGCCGGAAGCACTCTCGCAGACCTATGCCTCACACGCACACCTGGGATAGCCTATCCCTATATTTCCGCTAAAAGCAACGAACAATTCTATCGCGCTCAAAAATTTGCGGAGAAAGGAGCTGTCTCTCTGTTAACTCCGGCTGATTTAAAACCGGCAAAATTAGCTCAACTTATGCATGAGAAAATGCAAACCCCTTATCCTGCAGTATCCATCAATGCAAATGGCGCAGCCAATAGCACGCATAAACTCATCGAAATTTTGCACCAGAGAAAAAGGGATTTATGAAAATATTCTTCCGCGATGATGACCTAGGTTGGGATACACAGCGTTTCCAGATGCTTTTACAAGTGTTCTTGAAAAATAATACCAAGCTGAACGTGGCAGCCATTCCTAAAATCTGTCAGGAAAACTATGTCAAAGGCACCTTTGCAGACTATGCAGAACTTTTGCAAATTCACACCCATGGTTATGCTCATATCAACTGGAAAGCTACTGGAAAACGCTGTGAATTTGATGAACATCGTTCTTTAGAGGTGGTGCGTACCGAGTTAACGCAAGGCATGACCCTTTTACAGGAGCTGTTTCCACTGCTTTATTTCCCAGCTTTCACCCCCCCTTGGAATAATATAGCAGCCAGATTTCTCCCTTTACTGCCGCAAATCGGCTACCGCATTCTTTCCCGCAGCACAGCTTCCAATCAAATTCCAGCGCCAGAGATTCAAAACTTGGATGTCTCCATTAATCTACATTCCGTTCGGCAAAAGCTGCAGATCCCTTTAAACGTTGTGTTAGAGAAAATTAAACTAGATTATCCCAAACCATTAGGAATCTTACTGCATCATACGATGATGGACGATTTAGATTTTGCTTTTTTAGATCAACTTTTAAAACTCCTCGCCAAAGAGCATATTTCCACCCATTTTTTTAGCGAATTCGCCAATGAACCTACTTGACTACCTAATCCTAGTGCTGACTTTGTTTCTCTTTCCGCTGGTTAATGGAACCATTTTGAGTTTTTACGGAAATCTCGATAAATTACATGCAGAATCTGATTTGCGTCGCGTACGCCTGGAAGAACATCTGAAAAAGCTGGACTATCTCTTCGGCAGCCGTTGGACTATTCCCTTGCTTTTGACGGCGTTCAGCTGTCTATTTTGGAAATTTTTGAATTGGAAGCAAATTGACGCGACATTGACACAGCAGATTTTTATCGCCATCATCAGTGCAATTATCTGCTGGAAAGGGATCACCCTGGATGTGGATTTAGTCACACACAAACCCAGCCGCTCGCATCGCCTCCTTTTTGGATTATCTTGGCTAGGAGTTTTGCTTTATCCAGGCTTTATCATTCTCTTCCTGTATATCGGCATCCATTTTATGCGCGCCTGGTATCATCATCAGCTCATGGCCTTACGGATACTGCAGATGTTTAGTTCTTTCCTCGCCGCCACCGCCCTCGTCAATACGGTCCAATTATTCTTTGGTACCCCGCAAACACCTCACTTAGCCACTTCCCTCTTTCTCTTTTTGTGGGTCTTAGCTGCTCATTATTGCTACTCTGGCTTTTCCAAAATTAAGTTGGGCAAGCAGTGGTATAGCTGGCTTTGGCATAACAAAATTCATTATCTTGCCGTCTCAGCATATATGTGGGGATGGCTGATATTTCAAAACCCCAAACAAAGAATTAGATGGATTGAATATATCGCGCCTTACGATCGCTTGCTGCAAGCTGGCGCCCTTTTGTATGAATGCAGTTGGGTTTTAGCTGGATTCTCCCTTGGACTGGCTAAGACACTCTGCCTAGTCGCGGTAGGGTTTCACTCCCTGATATTTGTACTAACAGGTATTTTCTTCTGGCAGTCGATTCTTGTTCAATACACTTTTTTTTGCGTCCTTAATACTTTGGATAAAGAAACAATTTCCACCTTGTTTAATGTCGAAAATGGGCTTTTGTTTACACTACTGCTTGTCATCCTGCTCCTCCAAAAAAGACTTTGGCAACCTCTTAAGCTATCCTGGTGGGATACCCCTTTCATAGGACGTATTCATTGGTATGTGGTAGGAAAAAGCGGCAAACGCTACGGCTTATATAATGACTTTTTAGATCCCCACGAGCGCTTTTTTGGGAGACATACTCCTTTTTTTCTGATTCCGCATAAGATGTTCCATGGACACCTGGGTGAAGTTGATACCCTCGAATTGCGCGACGCTCTTATTGCAACCAGGGGTAATCTAACGGAAATCGACAAATTGCGTGCACACTATGGCTATTTCGTCCATCACCCTACGCTCGAACAATGGCATGATCAGTATCTCAACGAATTCTTTAGAAATTTTAATGCCGGTCTAAAAAAACAGGTATGTCCTGCCTGGTTAAAAGCCCCTGGTGGACAATTTTACTATTGGGGGCGCCTCCCACCCTTCACCGGACAAGAATCGGTAGAACAAGTTCTATTATTTTTTAGCGAAGAATTTTACAATGAACAAGAGATCATTATCGTACGTGAACAATTCCTGAGAGCCCTAATAATTGAAAAAGTTTAGACTGTCGGATTACTGTAGCTTACCTTATTATGTCAAGAGCCACCCGTGCACCCTCTTTGCCATCTTTGCGTTAATCCCTTCACTATTTTTTAGGGGAAGATCTTGAAGTTCAGATGAAATCTTTAACCCACAGATAGCAAAAGAGGCAATGCCGCAACGGGCGGCATTAAAATTTCTTGAATTAGCCAGTGTTAACTAAATGGACAATTGTCTCCATTGCATTTTCCCTCAGGCCCATAAGCATGCCCTCTAGGACAATAGCCATATAACCAAGACTTATAATAGAAGATTCCAAGATCATCTTGCTCAATTTTATTCACATAAAGCAAATTGTCTTCCTCAATGACCAAGAACCGATTATCTTGAAAAATTAAATCATTGGGGGAGATATAAACTTTTTGGCTAGGAGCATTCACAACATTTAGTACCCTACAAGGTTCTTCTGCCACAACAAAATGCGTTGCCTGCAAAGCCAAAGCCCCCGTTAAAATAGTTAAAATATTTCGCATATTCTCCTCCTCTACATGTTAAAATTTTAATTTTCGTATAGAAAATATTTAGTCTACGAATTTAAATCAATTTTTTTTATGTACACGATTGAATTCAAAAATCGGTTTTTTGACCCCTGGAACAAGGGGAACCGCAGAGGCACAGAGGAGATCTATTCTCAATTCAATCAGACTTTTAAGTTTATAGTGCCCATATGCATGCATATGGGCAGTGACTAAAACTTGCATTTGCAAGGGTCATAGGAGAAAAAATAACTCAAGATACAATCAGAAATAACTTGATGAGCTTCTGCGTGTCTCTGTGCCTTTGTGGTTTGCCTTGAAGGATTATTTGAAAGATAACTTGAACGAGTTTGCGAGGATCCGCAAAATTGTGTATACAGTCTAATTTTTAACAGATCTCAGCAGGCTTTTGTGATTGGCTTGTTCGCGAAAGTGCCACAATTGGCCACGCTATAGCATCAAATCTGAACGGCAAAAAACTTGCTTGATTTGCAGGATGAAGTTAGAGTAGAATCGTTAAACACTTTTAAAATATAATCAGTCAAATGGGGCCACATGGACACAGCAAACCAAACCAATCTTCCGCCGCAAAAAATGTTAGATCCAAGTCTAAAGCAAATTTTAAGTAAGATTGCTAACACCATCCGGGGATTGTCCATGGATGCTGTGCAAAAGGCTAATTCAGGGCATCCTGGCCTTCCAATGGGATGTGCGGAGATTGGAGCCTATCTCTGGGGATGCGCTTTGCAACAAAATCCCAAAAATCCTAAATGGCTGAACCGCGACCGCTTCATTCTTTCAGCTGGCCATGGCTCCATGCTTCTCTACTCATGCTTGCATTTAGCCGGCTATAATGTCAGCATGGAGGACATCAAAAATTTTCGGCAATTGCACTCTAAAACCCCCGGACACCCTGAATCCCTAGATACTGATGGCGTCGAGACAACCACGGGTCCTTTAGGGCAAGGCCTAGGCAATGGCGTGGGACAAGCTTTGGGGTTAAAGCTTTTAGAAGCGCGTTTGAATACTCCCAAGCAAGAGATCTTAAACAGTAAAGTCTTTGTTCTCATGGGGGATGGTTGTGTCATGGAGGGAGTCACCTCAGAAGTTTCCTCCTTGGCTGGTCATCTGCAGATCGACAATCTCATTGTGCTTTATGATTCTAATCATGTCTCTTTAGATGGGCCTCTGGACCAATGTTGTTCTGAAAATACCGCGGAACGCTATAAATCCTATGGCTGGGATGTGTATACGATTGATGGGAATGATCTCGATCAGCTGCATTCGACCATCTCCTATGTTAGGGAAAATCAAAAACGTCCCACACTAATTATTGCACACACTATCATAGGGAAAGGCTCACCCCATAAAGCTGGCACATCGCAAGCACACGGCTCGCCCCTAGGCCCAGATGAAGTCAAAGCCTCTAAAATCGCTCTTGGGATTCCTGAAGATCCATTTTTTGTTCCGCAAACCGTCTATGATTTTTTTAAAGCCAGACAAAAGCAGCAAGCTCAGCTGGAGCTTGATTGGAAAAAAACTTTTGATGATTGGGGGAAAACAAATCCTCAACTACTCAAGCAAATGGAAACCATGCTTCACCAGCATCTCCCTGCTAACCTAGAAGAGCAATTAAAAGCCCTTGAAATCAAAAGCCCGGTTGCCGGTAGAAAAGCCTCCCAAGTTGTGCTGGAAAAGCTAGCAGACCTCCTCCCCTACCTTTACGGCGGTTCGGCAGACCTTTCAGTCTCTGATTTAACCATGATCCAGCAATTCCCCTTAGTCACACCAGGAAATTTTAAAGGACGCAACATCAAGTTTGGCGTCAGAGAATTTGGAATGGCTACCATCGCTACCGGTATGTCGCAAACACATATGATTGTGCCTTTTGTGGGAACCTTCTTAACTTTTTCAGACTACATGCGCAACGCTGTGCGCCTGGCTTCGTTGATGAAGCAAAAGGTCATTTATCAATTTACCCATGATTCCATTTTCTTGGGTGAAGATGGGCCTACACATCAACCCATTGAACATTTTGCCGCCCTGCGCGCTATTCCTCAATTGCATGTGATCCGTCCTGCTGATGCTAATGAGGTCAAAATGGCTTGGATTGCTGCACTGAACTATCAAGGGCCGACAGCGTTGGTTCTTTCCAGACAAAATCTCCCGACCCTTGCTGTCACAAATGTTCCTTATGCGGAAGGGGTGGGCCGCGGAGCATACATCATTAAAAAAGAAACCTCCGTTCCCAATTTCATGTTAGTGGCAACTGGTTCAGAAGTATCTTTGGCACTTGATGTCGCCAAAGAATTAGAAAAAATCGGCAAATCTGTCCGAGTCATTTCTATGCCTAGTTGGGAAATTTTCGAAAAGCAAAGCCCTGAATACAAAGAATCCATTTTTGGTGGCGATTTAGGACAGCGCGTCAGCATCGAAGCTGGGGTTGAGCAAGGCTGGCATAAGTATATTGGCCGATCAGGCATTGCCATTTGCATGGAAGGCTATGGCGCTTCGGCTCCAGCAAGCGCCCTTGCTACAGAATTTGGCTTTACCGTAGACGCTATTCTCGAACAAATTCTTTAGAGGCTGCATGTCTTCTTCGTTATTTCTCCAGGCATTAGCCTGTACTAATCGTCAGCGCCCCCCTGTTTGGCTCATGCGTCAAGCAGGTCGTTATATGCCTCAATATCGGGCCTTGCGCGAGAAGCATTCTTTTTTAGAGATGTGCCACCGCCCTGAGCTGGCCGCTGAAGTCACGCTGCTGCCTATCCATGCCTTTGGCATGGATGCAGCCATCCTATTTTCCGATATCCTGGTCATTCCGGAAGCCCTTGAAGTAGGATTGCGTTTTGAAGAAACGCAAGGGCCGATCATCGAATCCCCTTTAAATTGCGCCGAAGATGTCTTACACCTTCCCACCATTGATATCAAAGAAAAACTACACTATGTAGCAGAAGCCATCAAACTTTGCCGTAAAGAGCTCAAAGTCCCCCTCGTCGGTTTTTGCGGAGCGCCATTCACCTTAGCCAGCTACCTTATCGAAGGCGGCACCAGCCGCTCATTCAAAAAAACCAAACAATGGATGATGCGTGACCCCGACAGTTTTCACCTGCTTTTAGAGCGCCTTGCTGATTTAACGATCGAGTATTTAAATCTGCAAGTTGATGCCGGAGTGCAAGCCATCCAGATCTTCGATTCGTGGGCCTCAATTTTAGGTCATTATCAATTTCAAGAATTCTCTCTCGTCTACTTGAAGAAAATTGTCGACAAGCTGCGTCAAAGAAATGTACCGCTCATCCTGTTTTGCCGCGGCTCTTCAGTTTTTGCTCCCTTACTCGCTACCGCTCAACCCGCTGGAATAAGCCTCGACTGGAATTGCGAACTATCCTCCATGCGCAAAACGATTCCCGCTTCAATTGCACTACAAGGCAACTTAGATCCCGACATCCTTTATGCCTCCCCCGTTAACGTTAAAAAGCATGTGGCACGTCTTTTAAAAAGCATGGCAGGCGAGCCCGGCTACATCTTTAATTTAGGGCATGGCATTCACCCTGATACGCCTTTGGCATCTGTACAAGCCTTAGTAGAAGAAGTGCAAAATGGGATCTGAACCACATATTGTTGTTTTAGGCACTGGCATCAGCGGCCTGGCTCTTGGATGGGCCCTCAAGCAAAAATATGGCACAGCCATCAAACTAACATTGCTGGAAAAAGCCCCTCGAGTGGGTGGATGGATCAAAACCAGTCAGCAGCAGAATTTTCTTTTTGAGCAGGGACCGCATAGCTGCAGATCATCCGGCAGTGGCTCAGCCACGCTGCAGCTAATCGAAGCTTTGCGTCTAGAAAATGAGGTCCACCTCGGAGACCCTGCAGCCAATCAGCGTTACTTGTGGACTCAGAATAAGCTTCAAGCACTCCCCTCTGGTATTTTTTCCTTCCTTACGTCGCCGCTGACACGTCGAATGATTTGGCCTGTTTTGCGTGAATTTTGGCAGCCCAGAGGTGAGTTGGACGAAGAAACAGTTGAAGCTTTCTTTACGCGTCGCTTCAACCTCCCGTTTACTGAAACCTTCATCGATCCCATGATCAGCGGCATTTACGCAGGAAATATCCAAAACCTTTCTCTTTCAGCCTGTCTTCCCCATTTTCATGCGCTGGAAAAACAACATGGCTCCCTGCTCAAAGGAATATTCGCCAGTAAAAAGCCCCAGCCTAGCGGCTCGCCATTTCAACAACAAGTGCAAAAAACCACACTTTTTTCCTTCAATCAGGGCATGGAGGTCTTAGTCAAACGTCTGGAAGCTGAACTGAAAGAACACATTTGGCTGAATTTCCCCGTTGAAACCCTCGAACTCCAGCCGCATGAAGTACGTATCAATCGCGAAATAATCGCCCAAACAGTGATCTCTACTCTTCCCGCGTATGCCTTAGCCCCTTTAATTGCCAACCATTCCCCGCAACTGAGTGAATCATTACAGGCCATTCCCCATGCCTCCATCGCATCCATTAATCTAGGCTGGAATCAAAACGTCTTAACTCCCAAAGGATTTGGTTACTTAATTCCCGCGCGTGAAAAAGAACCTATTTTGGGCATGATCTGGGATTCTTGCGTATTTCCTAGCCAAAATGCACATGCAGAACAAACGCGCCTGTGCGTCATGATTGGCGGCTCCCGTTTCCCAAATTTTACCTCCTATACTGCGGCAGATTTTACTAAAATAGCTTTGGAAACCGTCCAAAGACACCTCAATATCGCGATTCCACCAGAAGTGGTACTGCCTAAAATTATACCGCATGCGATTCCTCAGTATACTTTAAAGCACGCGCAGCGTGTAGAGGCCATCCAAACTTTTCATCCACGCCTGAAAATCATCGGCTCTTCTTTTTATGGAATTTCAGTAAACGATTGCATCGCACAAGCCTTGCAAACAGCAGCAGAGTTTTCGCTTTAAAAAAAGTTATCAATAACTTATTCTTTTATAAGTTCTTTGCTTTCTTTCGTTTTTTTTATACAAACTAGCAGGCTCTCTTAGGAAACTTTATGTCTATAAGTTATTTATCAAGCTCAGCGATTCCAGATCACTATAAGAAAATAGATGATGCCCCAAAATCCCCTCATCACATTACCCATCAAGCAAATGCTTATAATCTGGCAGGCAGATATTCAGTTAAAGGAGCGTCCCCTAGCCTTCTTAGACTAAGAGGTGCCATTCTAAGCCTAGTCAGCGCGGGCATCTTTGCTTTCTTTTCAAAAAATGTACGCGAAAATCTTAAAGGACGCAAACTCCAGATTATTTATCTGCCCGAAGCCAAGCCAAAACCCCCTGAGGAAAAGCCGAAATCCAGAGAGACAAAACCTAAGCTTCCCTCTCTAAAAAAATCCTCTTTACCGATGGATGACTCAAGCATCATCAAGCAGCTGAATAATCAAGGATTTAGCTCTCCCGTTGATAAGGGAGGCGGTGGCCGCTGTCTATTTCTATCAATCGCCCCGCAAATCACGCAAGCGGACTTCCTCGAAGCCGCTGCCATGCCACATCTGCAGCCCTTGCTAAGCAGTTTCCCTGATTGGCAAAACTTATCAGCGCACCAACAAGCAGATTTGTTACGCACCTTAGCTTTAGAAGCCGAAAGTCACTTTTTTAATACATTGCCCACGGATTCTAAAGATTTGAAACCCGATGATTGGGACTGGATACGAGAACTCTACAAAGACATGCTCCAAGAAATACAGCACCTTACTTTTGCAAACATACGCGAACAAGCCGCCAAAGCAACAGATTTAGAAAAATTTGACTATTGCAAAATGAATTTTGCCCCCTATAAATCGCGCACGATTCGCCCTACTAATTGGGCTGGCACCTCAGAGCTGATTGCCCTTTCAAAAATATTTAATCGGCAGACCCTGGCTTTTGGCCAGGACTATGCCTCTTCAGAAAAGGTTTGGGTTGATCCTCACAAAAACATCCTGCCTTACCACCAAAGACTTGTGGGAAGAACTCCCCCCATCGCTATTTTCCAAACTCATGGGGGCGGACACTATCGTCTTTTACCTCTAAAAGATTAATGATCAGTGTACCGTTGATACAAGTGCACAAGAGCTTGCGCATGCTGGGCCCTAACTTCCCCATATTCGGTCGAAGTTTTTCGCTTTAATTCTTTAGCGACATAGTCTTTTACGTTCGGTGCAGTGGAAAGGTCTCTTATCAATTCGATGACATCCACTCCGCATGACCTACCTGTCGAAAAGAAAGTTTGAGTATTGCGCACAATTTCGGTCTCCTTAGCAGAATAGACCTCTTGCGCCGCCTGGATAGCACTTTCTTTATATGCATCGAAATCAAACAAACCCGTGCTTGTATTAATCGCCGTGATGCGCGCTGTTTTCGCTTGAGAATGTGAAGGTTCAATTACCAGCAGCATGACATGGCCAAAATCGCTATTTTTACAAAATAACGGGATAAAAAGCTTAGAAGGAATTTGAGATTCAGCTAATCCAAATGTTGCAAGCCGATGTAAACATTCGCCAACCCATTCAGCTGCTTCCTTAGGACTAATAGCTATACCAATCACTGGAAAATACACAATAGGATGTAGAGCCTTCACCCCCCTTCCAAAGGCAATTCCCTCGCTCCCAATCATTAATCCATTTTCTTTGTTTTTACCTAAATCCGGTCCTATGCCCATGCAGTCATCGCGATCTAGATAACAACTAAGCAACGCATTAAAAATCCCATTATTGTAACCAGATGTATCTGGGTTTAAGCGTTCTTTATATGGGCACCAGAGATTTTCATCATTCAATCCCATGGCTTTAATAAAAGACTGATACTCCTCTTCGGCATTAGGTTGTGCAGAGGCTACTTTACGCACCAGAGCATACATAAATAGATAATCCAGGGCGTTCATTTCACCTATCTCTTTCTTAGTGGCACTTGTTGCAATTGCTTTTGTCAAAATATTTTCAGTACTCGCAGGCGCACTCTTGGGCATGAGAGTTAACCATTGTGCATCAAAAGAACCGTATAACTGCTTTTCTTTCCGCTTCAACTGTTCTTCGCTGGCTGTCACGGAGCTTGGCAAATTCTTTAGCGTTAAATTTTTAATTTTTTCATAAATTTTAAAAAGCTCTTCTTTTTGACTTAAGGTGATCTCTTTACTTTTA
>PEQL01000023.1 GCA_002786175.1 Parachlamydia sp. | reverse complement strand
AGATTTTTCGACAAACTTTGAGGGCATATGTAAACATATGCCGAAAAATTTGGCGAAATAGACGCAAAATAACAATTTTAACCATCAAATGGAGCTATGCTAGAAGTCTAATATTTGATGGGTCGGGATATAAACGCAAAACACATGGTGTATATTTCCTGTCATGCTTGGGATCTCGAATTGTAATGACTCCCCCTTCAACAGAATGGATATAGCTTCGATCGGGATAGATTCTCTTTTCCAGTTCTTTTCGAATAACGATCTTCTTAGCTTGCGAAGGAAGTGGTGGAAATTCCCTAAAATCGTTGGCAATTTCTAAGTAATCTGCGACTACTTCACTCGCTTGCTCTCGACGTGTCAGCGTCCGGTGATAGCATTCCCATGTAGGATCAAATAAATGATCTGGATCGAGGTTAGATTTGCCTGCCTTGTGGTCAAAAGTGACAGTCATTAGAAAAAGTTCGGGCTTCGGAAAGAGAGGGTGTACCACATCGCACAAGATCGCAATCGCGGGTTGATACTCTCCCCTGTCATTGAAATGATAATAGCGCAAACCGACATCCCAAATCACTTGTGCGGCCCAGGCAAACGTGTGAATAAAAACACTTTCTTCATTGAGAATCTTTACTGAAGCGATGGTATCAAACCAATCGGTGATCCGTTTTTTGACCGCAAAAGGGGAGCTTTTCAATAAAAGTTCATGAATCGATGTTTGAACAAGGGGCTCATCGATAAATTGCGACTGAGCTATTTCAGGGACACTAGGATCTGTATATACTTTTTGAGAAGGAGCTTCTTTTTCACCAGAAACTGCTTCTTCTTTTAAAGAGCTTGGAGCTTCAGGGGAAATAACGTCTGGGGATTTTTTCTTAAACTTTTCTTTTCGTTTTTTCAGTGTCTTTTTAGAGAGAACCTTAGCTGGTGCCTTCGTTTTTTCAAAAACTTCCCTTGCTTCTTCTGTCCATTTTTCAAATTGCTCAACCAAAGGAATCCGTATGTCATCCTTACTGACAAAAGTTTTATAAAAGGAGAATTCCTCCATATTCATGAAGGGAAGAGTAGCGTCAGGATGATGATGCTTATAGGCGGCGATTTTTTCATAAATCGCCTGGTACCATTGATCGTAGGCTTCATGAGTAGCCAATGCATGCTCATAGACTTCTTTAGCGATCGGAGGCAAGCGAGAACGATCGTAAAAAGAGCTTGCTGAACTCTTTTCTCTAACAAGTTCTCCAAAAGAGAGGGGATGGGAAAGAAACCCCTGACAGCAACCCATGCGCACACTTTTATTAATGTGATTATTTGCATAATCCACCAAAGCTTTCTGAGCCACTAATTCTTGCTCTAATTCATCCCACTGCACCCCAAGCGCATGGCAGACATAGAGAGCTAATGCTTGATCTAGGTAGATGCGGAAGTTTAAATCGATCGACTCAACTTTACGCTGAATGATCCACTTAATCAGTTGAGGGTCTACCTTCGACAAATCAGAATCTTTTTTTAAATGACATTCAAATGCTAAGGAAAGCTGACAATCAGCTGCTTCAGTAGGATGTTGATAAGTAAATCTGTAGCTAGTTACCTCTCCTGGAGTTATTCTAATATCTGGAGATTTTTCAAGTAATTCACTCATTTTAGCTTGGATGGCTGCCTTTTGGTAAAGCTGGTGAATGTTAAGCCTATCAACCGCAAGCAAGTTTGCCAAATCATAAAGCCAGATATATTCTTGATGATCGATTCGTGTGCAATCCAGATCCAGAATGCGGTTCACTTTTTTAGCAAATGAACTGGTAAAACAAGAAGGAACCCGGTTACTTTGTTGTTGCACTAGCGTGTTAATTTTTTTTGAAATCCGTTGAACTTTGGAAACTTCTTGGGCGTCGGCTAATTTTGCATACTGAGCTACTAGATGTAAAAATTTGCGAGAGTTTTGCTGATCAATGCTGTAAACGCGCGCACGTTCTAATACATAAAGAATTTTATCCAAGACAATTTTCTTAGAAATAGGCTCTATGCCCTGCGGAGCAATTTTTCCCTCTTTGTCGAATTGCCATCCTAGGTTAACCGCCAATCCCAGTTCAACCGTATATTTTCCAATATTATAGTCATAGGAGCTCATACTAATCACCTTATTAAAAATTGGCAATTAGTTTATAATAACGAAAACTATAGTTCAATCTTTAAATTTAATTTACACATCTATGATTTAGAGTAGTTCTCCGGAATTTAATACTTTTAGCGAACCATCCCTCACACGCACTATCAAATATCCTTCTGGAGTCATCGATTCCACAATTCCATTCCCATACACAATCCCTTGTTGATAAGTGATTGTCTTTCCGAATAGCCCCTGAATGTGCTGTTGATAAACACCTGCAAAAGGAGCAAATCCTTCCTGTAAAAATAAGTTATAGTCATTCGTAAATGTTTCCGTTAACTGCTCAAGAAGATTTGCCAGGTCAAAGGGGTGTCCAGATTCAACTGCAAGAGAAGTGGCAGGCCTATTGATTAAGGCTAACTCCTCAGAACTCATATTGACATTTAGCCCGATTCCGAGAACAACAAAATACGTGGAATCTCCTGGAACAAGTTCCATGAGAATCCCTGCGATTTTTTTCCCGGCGATCAATACATCGTTCGGCCATTTGATTTCAGGATCCAACCCTAACTCAGCAATGATCTTTGACATGCTCAAGGCCGCAATCTGGGTCAAGCATCCACATTCGCGCCAACGTTCGGAGGGCACAAAGAAACAAAATGAAGCATAAATGTTACATAAAGGGGGAGATACCCAAACGCGAGAGCCTCTTCCTCTGCCGCTGATTTGTGCATCTGCTGTAATCAAAGTGATACCCATCGGATCGCATACATGCTGATTTTCTTTAGCCCAAGTATTGGTTGAAGAGATCGTTTTTAAATGGTATCTGACTATTTTAATCACGGAAAAAATCCTTTTGTCGTTAAAATAAGATGTACGCCCTCAAAAAGTTATGGCAACCAGCACCTTGCGCAGCGCACTAGTTTCATGAATCCCGAAAAGAGTGTAGCCAAGGTGAGAAACTAGAAATGCCGCCATAACTTTTTTTGAGAACGTACAATAACATGACCTCTTAAAAACTCTCAATGGATTGTACTATCCCGATGTGGAATTATCAGTATTTAACACGCATAGATTTTAGAACAATTCCCGTTATCCTCTTATTGATGCTGATCAGCCTTCTCATTATCTCTTCGTACACAATGCCTGGAAATCTGGAGACCTTAGACGAATCTTTCTTTACTCCCGTTGTCAGCAGTCAGTTAGAACGTTTTTTACTGGGATGGTCTATCTATCTTTTTTTTGCCGGATTTGATTACAATAAATTGCGCGAATGGACCTGGATTCTCTACGGCACGATGCTGTTAGCCCTTCTCGGGTTATTTTTTACCGATTCCATTCAACATGTACATCGCTGGTATCGCATTCCCTTCATTAATGCCACCTTTCAACCTTCTGAATATGCAAAACTGATTGTGGTAATTGCCTTAAGCTGGTTTCTGGAAAGACGCAGCCACCAAGCTAACACCTGGGGTACAGCCTTATACGGCCTATTGATTGTAGGAATCCCCTTCTTGTTGATTCTTAAGCAGCCAGACTTAGGAACAGCCCTAGTGCTATATCCAGTCACTTTAGTCATGTTTTATTTTGGCAATATTCAACCGATAGTCATTCGACTCATGACATGGGGCGGCGCATTGATGCTTACCATCGTTGCCCTTTTGTTTCTAGAGATCATCCCCCATGAAACCGCGCGCCCCTATGCCACTCTTGTGCTAAAGGATTACCAATTTAACCGCCTCGATCCCGCTACGCATCACCAAAAAGCCTCCGCCACAGCTATTGCTTTGGGAGGAATTACAGGCATGGGATGGCGCAACAGCGATTATACACGTGGAGGGTGGCTTCCTTACCCTTATACCGATTCAGTATTCCCCTCTTTTGGAGAAGAATTCGGCCTCATCGGCTTAGTATTTTTGATCGGTCTTTTCTACGCCCTTATTTATTTGAGTTTTCAAGCAACCGCGGTAGCCAAAGACCCTTTTGGACGCTTACTTTCAGCTGGCATTACCGTCTATTTGGCTATCCACATTCTTATTAACATCGGTATGATGAGCGGCTTCTTGCCTATCACCGGAGTCCCCCTAATATTGATCAGTTACGGAGGATCGTCGATCCTTTCTACCATGGCCGCCTTAGGGATTTTACAAAGCATTTACAGTCGGAGATTCATGTTCTAATGTTGACACATCACTTTATATTTAAACCTGGACTGTGGATTGGTGAAGGAAAATTATCTTTCAACATTTCTAAAGAAGAATTGCGCTTTTATACAAAATGGACCATTTCCAGCGCACTGGATCACACCATTCATGCTTTTCAACAAGTCGAGATGGAAGGTGCTCCTGAACAAGTTCGAAATCATTTTCGCTTTTCGCAAATCACAGATGCGGGTTTTGTCGTAGAGCTGGAAAATGAAAGCATGGGACTCGTTCATGGGACCGGCGTGATAGATCCCAATAAAATTGGCTGGGAGTTTCATTTGGAAGGATTTGAAGGATTCGAAATGTATTCTTTGATCCCCGAGAAGGAAGAATATGCCCTCCATGCAGAATACACTCCCGGAAACCATTTCCGGACAATCATTCACGGCCGCATTTGGCAAAAGACAAGCTAAGAGTAAGACTGTGACGTCTTGAATTTATGAAATCTATGCTTCCAATCGCTCAAGGCAAACCACAGAGGCTCAGACTCGAGTTTAGCATTTTATTGCATAAAAAAAGGTAGATCAGCATTTTAAGTCTTTCAAACTACCAGGTAAGGAAGACGATGTTGAATCTACCAAATGCCATGATATCAATTTCAGCCACCTTTGCGCCACTATTTTCTCGGCCAGTTTTAAAAAACGCAATAATGCTAATGGGCGGGCATTTCCTATGTACCGGTAGACGGACTATTACCAACTTATTAAGATGTTTAGGTAGGCATAAGGAAAGCAATTTTACAAAATACTTCTACGTAATTAGAAAGGCTAAATGGTCTCCTCTTAAATGTAGTAAATGTTTATTTTTACTGATCATTGAGCGCTTGCTTCCTAAAAATTGGAAAATTAAAATTAATTTTGACACAAATCTCAATAGGTGTCGCGAGCCCCAAATTAAAGGTCTTGGTCGTCATCGGGATGCTGTCGCATCATCTAAAAGCCAAAAAGTTCTAGCAATTGGACATAACTGGTTGGTGGCGACGGTTTCTATAAGAATGTTTGGATCGAAATACGAGTGGGGTTTGCCTTTCCTATCATATCTTTTAACTCCTGAAAATCCACTTTCAAGTAGTCGTAACGAAGCAGATCTTAAGGGTAAAACTCGCCACAAAAAGATGCCAAAGGTTACTTGTCAAATTATACTTCAAGTTCGCCGTTGGTTAGGGCATACAGTGACTTTTTCAGATGGAATGATCTATCTTAGGTTATTGATTCTCAATAGCAAATATTTTCCTCTATCTGGTAAAAAACCGAGGTGCGGAAAAATAGATATTGAAGAAATCTGTAGGTTAATGTCCTATGCTTAAAAAATGCTAAACTCGAGACAGAGACACAGAGAGGAGTGAAGAGCTTGAATGGAATCAAGCATTTCTGTGCCTCCGAGCCTCTGTGGTTCAATCCTTCCAAGACACAATAAGAAGTTGCAGCATCAAACATTCCTTGAATTGTTATCCTGCACTTAGTCTTCTTTGATGTGTCCAAGCTTCGTTCTATAATGCTTAATACGATTTTCTAAATCGGTATCAGACAAAGCTCCTGGCCAAGCAAGCCTAAACAAGGACTTAGTTTTTTCCCAAAAGCTCTCAGGAAAATGTTTAATACCCACTGCATGGCTATGTTTATGCTTCACGCCTTGAAGTTCTGCTCCATTTCTCTCGATATAGAGAAGAGTGGTATAGCCCTCATTCAAAAAAGCCTGCATAGCTTCCTGTACCATGCTCAGCATATCCACCCGCATCTCAACTGAAACCTGGGCACCATCGACATGCCCTGCGTCGTCCTCTGGCACGATCAAAATGTGCGGATCACTTTTTACAGCCCCTTTCGGACGGTTATCATGCAGGATATCATATTTTCCATGCCGAGTTTCTTTGCTTGTAATTCTTTGGCGGTCAATCACCTCTGCTCGGCAAAAGGGATCTGGTTTTCCTGCGGGTGGATTTTTTAAAAGGAATTGTAGAGCATCATCTTCATCTTCACCCAGTTCCTTTTGTTCCTCTTCTCCTGATTTAAAATACTCCTGATAAAATAACGTAATTGCATCTATGTCACTCTCTTGTAGACGGGGGCTGCCAAATACGGCATGAAAAGCTCCCTGCACTTTTTCGCGCCAATCACATTTAGGATAGGGAACAAACTCCAGAATAAATCCTCCTGCGTTTTGTCTTCCATAAATCAATGTATTGCAAACGTGATTCATTTCATGAATACTCAATATCTTTTGAGTAAGAGTGGCAAGCGCTTTTAAATCATTTTTTTCCCAGCTTGTAAAAGGCAAAGCATTCTCGCCATAAATCACACCTAAAGTCCCAATTTCCCCTCTAAATCCACCGAAAGGTTTCGGATTTACCACAAGATTTAAATTGCCATATTCATAAATGCATGCCATACATTAGCCCCTATAAAATCTATTATTTTTTTAATATAAACTTCTGTCTATTCTATTTCCGATCCTGCATCCCCTGTTTTGACGCTTATAAATAATCAAAATTTTTTTGCTGAAAAAATGCAGGAAAGGTTGTCACAACAGCCGGAAATTTTTGCCATTTTTACACTTAATGGATCAAAATGCAAATAAAAAAGAGCTATTTGACATATGCCTAGAATCATGAAAATGCTGAGAGGGACAAGGAAAGAAAGAACTTGAGACCTGAGGGGAGAAGAAAGGCACAGGCAGTGACTAAGCCACTGCCTGTATGAGAGCTCTAAGCTTTGATTTTAATGTCTACGCCAGCTGGCAATGTCAATGTCTTTAAGGCATCGATCGTTTTGCCGGTTGGGTGTAGAATGTCAATCAATCTTTTATGTGTACGAATCTCAAACTGTTCCCGAGATTTTCGGTCAATGTTTGGAGAACGCAATACAGTGAATTTCTCACAGCGTGTTGGCAACGGGATAGGTCCAGCCACTCCAGCTCCAGTACGCTTAGCAGTTTCCACGATATCAGCGGTAGAACGATCCAACAGACGTTGGTCGTAACCTTTAAGCCGAATGCGGATTTTTTGCTTAGACTGCTTATTACTTTTTTCTTGTTGTTTTGCCATAGATTAACCTGGTAAACCTTACTTCTTGGTAATTTCTTCTTGGATTTTAGCTGGAACACGCTCAAAGTGGCTTGGTTCCATTGTATAGGTCGCTCGTCCTGAGGACAAGGAACGTAGTTGCGTCGAATAACCGAACATTTCACTTAAAGGTACTTCTGCACTTACAATCACAGAACCTTTATGATTTTCTTGACCTAAGATTTTACCGCGTCGACGGTTCAAATCTCCAATCACATCCCCTAATGAAGCTTCCGGTGTGGTGACATCCACTTTCATGATCGGTTCAAGGATTATCGGCTTACATTTACGTGCCGCATCCTTAATAGCCATCGATCCACAAATTTTAAATGCCATTTCACTGGAGTCCACATCGTGGTAAGATCCGAAAACGATCGCAACTTTAACATCAACTAGGTTGTAACCGGCTAAAATACCTGTTGCCAAACCTTCATTGACCCCTTGGATGACAGCAGGGATATACTCTCGAGGGATAACACCTCCAACAATCTTACTGACAACCTCGTTTCCCTTACCTTTTTCATTCGGCTCGATCTCAAGCTCGACGTGCGCATATTGTCCACGACCACCTGACTGCTTGACAAACTTTGTCTGTGCTTTACCAGGAATTGTAATCGTTTCTTTATAAGAAACTTGGGGTTTACCCACATTGGCTTCTACGCTAAATTCACGCTTCATCCGATCATGCAAAATCTCCAGGTGAAGTTCACCCATTCCCGCAATAATCGTTTGCCCAGTCTCTTCGTTACTTGTCACACGAAATGTGGGATCTTCTTCCGAAAGAGCTGAAAGTGCGGTGGATAACTTTTCACGGTCTGCCTTGGACTTAGGCTCAATAGCCATCGAAATCACAGGTTCTGGGAATTCCATTTTTTCTAAAACGAAAGGCTTGTCCGCTTCGCAAAGGGTATCCCCTGTGCTTGCTTTTTTCAAACCAATACAAGCTCCAATGTCTCCGGTATAGAATTCATCTCTTTCTTCCCGCTTATTGGCATGCATTTCCAACAGGCGAGAAATGCGCTCTTTACTATCTTTGGTACTATTGATGAGGGTCATTCCTTTAGTCAACACACCGCTATAGATACGAATAAAGGTTAGACGGCCCACATAGGGGTCTGTCATAATCTTAAAGGCTAAGGCAGAGAATGGGGCATCATCAGAAGGTTCAAGCATAATGTCTTGATCCGTTGCAAGATCATGCGCTTTAACTGCTCCTCGATCTAATGGAGAAGGCATCCAATTCACCACCGCATCCAGCAGCTGTTGAATCCCTTTGTTTTTGAAAGCTGTTCCACAAAGAACTGGGTTGAATTTATTAGCGCAGACCCCTTTGCGGATCACGGCATTAATTTCATCAACAGTCAATGCATCAGGATTTTCTAAAACTTTAGTCATGAATTCTTCATTGCTATCGTCGATTGTCGCCAACTCATCTAAGAGCTCGGTACGCATTGCTTTGCATTTCTCCAGCATATCTGCAGGAATCTCAGTTTCTTCCCAATGAGCACCAAGGGTTTCATCGTGGAAGAAGTAAGCTTTCATGCTGACGAGGTCAACCATGCCTTTGAAATCGGCTTCTGCACCGATGGGACAGTGGACAGGAATTGCATTCGCATGCAGTTTCTCACGCATTGTACGGACAGCATCGAAAAAGTCTGCACCGACACGGTCCATTTTGTTGACAAATGCAATACGAGGTACGCCGTAGCGGTCTGCTTGTCTCCAAACAGTTTCTGACTGCGGCTCTACGCCTGAAACGGAACAGAATACAGCGACTGCACCATCGAGGACGCGTAATGAACGTTCTACTTCAATCGTGAAGTCCACGTGTCCAGGAGTATCGATAATATTGATCTTCGCTTCTTTCCAGAAAACGGTGGTCGCAGCAGATGTGATCGTAATACCACGTTCTTGTTCTTGCTCCATCCAGTCCATGGTTGCGGCACCTTCGTGCACTTCACCCATCCGGTGTACCCGGCCTGTGTAATAAAGAATGCGTTCAGTTGTCGTGGTTTTCCCGGCATCGATGTGGGCCATGATCCCGATATTACGCACGTTTTTCAGTTGGTTCTTTTCATTTCTCGCCATAGATTACATTCCTACCATTTGTAATGAGCAAAGGCTTTATTAGCTTCTGCCATGCGGTGAGTGTCATCTTTCTTCTTAATAGTGCTACCTTGCTTATTAAAGCAGTCTATCAATTCAGCAGCTAGAGCATCTTCCATTGAGCGACCTGGTTTCCCTCGCGAATTCGTGATGATCCAACCCATTGCCATGGAAACACGGCGATGAGGAAGAATTTCAATAGGCACTTGGTAGGTTGCCCCCCCGATACGGCGGGATTTGACTTCGAGAGAAGGCTTTGCATTTTCTAGAGCTTCTTCAAAAGCATCTATTGGATTTTCAATTTTTACACGCTTCGCAAATTTATCTAAGGCATTGTAAACAATGCGGCGAGCGATAGATTTCTTTCCACACTCCATCACCTTATTAATAAATTTAGCCAGCAATATACTCCCATAAAGGGGATCTGGTTCAATTTCTCGCTTTAACGCGCGACGTCTTCTTGACATAGTTTCCTCAATAAATTTGTGTTCTTAAAACAGACATAAATATCTGATAGGAAAGACCTTAACGTTCACCTGGCTGGACGAATCACCAGCCTGCGCGTGATTCACGTTTGACACTTGTAAAGCGCAAATCACGAACTAGGATGCTCATTCAGGAGTATCCCAGTGTTACTTAGGACGTTTAGCCCCATACTTTGATCTTCCCTGCTTACGATCTTTAACCGCAGCACAGTCTAATGCTCCGCGCACGATGTGATAACGCACACCAGGCAAGTCTTTTACACGTCCTCCACGCACCAAAACAATGCTATGCTCTTGAAGGTTGTGTCCTTCACCGCCGATATAAGCGATGACTTCTTGACCCGTTGATAAACGCACCCAGGCCACTTTTCGGAGAGCTGAGTTAGGCTTTTTCGGAGTCTTAGTCTTCACTTGCAAACATACGCCACGTCGTTGTGGACATGCTTGCAAAGCAGGAGACTTACTACGCTTAGTCTTGGGTTGGCGTTTTTTACGCACCAATTGATTAATTGTTGGCATTTTTGCCTTCTCCTTATACTTTCCAGGCTAATTTAAAATAAGTTCACGCAATGCCCCCAATGAAAAAAACAACTCATTTATCAATGAAGGCATGCGGCAATTATAGAGAAAGTTATGATTATTGCAAAGAGAAGATATGTTAAACTTTGGACTCGCTTCACACGCTGCTGTTCGCGAAATCAGAGCAAATATTAGTCAACCTCTTGCTTTTCTCTGTCCCATCCGGCATGCCGCTTTCTGCAGGAAAATTCTTTTTTCCGGCTTAGCTGTGCAAGGTTATTTCATAGTCTTTTTAATTTGATATAATTTGACAGAATAATGCCTTGGAACTTCTTTGACAAAAACAAACTGAAAGAGTGGAAATACGCGTCAAGAAGTGCAAATCGCTGGACAAAGCGAAAATCCAGCCGTAAAGAAAGTCAAAAAATCCGTGAAGCGAAACGGAGGGAACATCTACCGGGTAAAAGCACCATAACAGTTTGCATTTCGAAGGATGGAGGCAGGATTTGATTTTAACAAAAAAACCCCTCATTTGATAGGGGCTATAACAGCAAATCAAATGAGGGAAAAAATTTAAATATTAAGAGCGTGCCTAATTTTTGCAGTGGAGCCTGCTTGTTTGGCTTCTTCATTTTCAAAATAGGCCTTTAGGGTCATCCCGGGCCCAACATTCGACTCTAAAGTGAGAGCGCTTTTTCTTTTTGAGACTATAAGTTCAAGGACCTCTGTGTCGTCTGTCTTTTTGGCCATTTCCATGGCAAAATAGAGCACGGGATAGTTGAGAGGAGATAGAACTTGGATATTAGCCTGATGGTTGATTAAAAATTTGGCGGCAGTTTTATTATTATTAGTGAGAGCGACAATAATAGCTGGATCACCGCCACTTGACTTGTCATTAACCTTCGACCCATTCGCAATGGCATGTTCTAGCATTTTTTCTGTATCTGCCGATTCTTCTTGGAGAACTTTATTAAAGAAATATCTTTTAACATCAACTGGGGTCTTAAGCTCTGGAAAATTGGCGGGGTCTGAAGGACCTGGAACAGGACCTGGTCCTGGAGCTGGTTTGGCTTTCAAAGACTTAATGATCCCTATGGCTTTATCAATCCCTGCTTCATACTTTTTAAGATACGCTTCATTCTTAGCAGTTTTAATCTTGCCTTTTAAATCTACGAGTACTTTTTCAAGTTTTGCCTGATCATCTGTAGTCAACCAAGGATGTTTTTTATCGGCGTGGTCTTTAGCAAATTGGGCAACTGCTTTGGCCACACTTTTTGGAGAAGTTCGTGCCATGTGTACACCAGGAAGGAGAGAAGCAAGATCTTTTAGAAAAGTGACAAACCAACCCTCCAACTTCCCTTTTTTTTCGCCTAATTTGGAAGTTAGATGTTTACTCGCATCTAGATTGATTCTTTCAATGTTGCCAATCGTATCACGAAAAGCATTTTCATCTTTTGCTCGAATATGATGAACCATATTATAATCTCCTGTTACTCTTATAAAATAAGAATAATGGATAAATAAAATAAAATCAATATAAACAATAAAACACAAGCAGCTATTAAAAAATACAACTAACCGCAAAAGTCAGTTAGTTGTATTTGCACAATTAAGTTTTATTCATTTAGCAATGCTACAATTTTTGGGTCAGAAGGCGTACCCACTCCATGTTGATGCAAAGCGTTATAAGCTTGCAATGGAGTTTTTCCATCTTTCCCAGCTTTATTTCTGTCGGCATGGTGATTTATTAAAGTTTCAATAAACTCAAAACTTTTATCATTTTCAATAGCGATCAATAAAGGCGTACGTCCACTTGCGTCTACCTTATTAACTTCATCGGCGTTCCTAGTAAGAAATGCTTTAAATTTGTCAATGCTTGTTTTATCATTTTTATCTAAAAATTCAGTCATATTTTTTGCGGGATCTCTGGGAGGAAGGCTCGGAACCTTATCACTGGTCGGAACCTTGCCACCTGTTGGAACTTTGCCACCTGTTGGAACTTTGCCACCTGTTGGAACTTTGCCACCTGTTGGAACCTTGCCACCTGTTGGAACTTTTGCTGGAACAATCTTTTCTCTAATGCCCTTAAATTCTTTTTCGATTTCTGCTTGCTTTTCGGGCTTAATGTCAGGGGTTATCAGTCTATTCTTAAGATCGTCAACAATGTCAGCTAGCTGACTTTTGTGAGCTGGATCAATGCTCGCACCATATTTGCCAACAAACTCTGTTAGAGCTTTTGCGACTCCACGGGGATCCGTACGCGACATGACGTGAATTCCCAAGGCAGAAAGAATTTTGTCCATAAAAGTAAACTTATCTCCCATAGTTGTTTTCTCTTTTAATTCTACTTTTGTAGAAACAAGTTTACCAGCTTTAATCTGCTTGTGAGCAGCCTCAATTCTATTATTTAGCTCTGTTTGATGTGCAGCTAAATCTGTTGGTTTACTTTTGATTCCAAAATCATGAGCCATAAGAACCCCCTTTTGTTAATTAACCTTTATATCTGCATATTAACAAAAAACAATTATAATAAAAACACAGTAATCAACCATAAAACACTTAAAATATTATGGATTAATCTTTTGAATAAGAAGTTTTTTTTGGATAAGGCAAATTTTGCCTAAGAAACAAAAGAATTAATCCGATAACTCAATCTTAATACATCTCAGCAAAACTGGTGTGTGGTTTAACATAATTACTTTTAGAAGTTAAAAGCTTAGCGAGGCTTGAATCTGGTAAAGCGTTGCATCTAGGTGCTGTATCAAGTAATTGGTATTCCAAGTTGAAGCGCTAGAGAGGTCTCAGATCTTGCTTAGACAAAACAAAAGTATTAATGGAACGAATTAAAGAGCGAATAGATTTTTCAGCATCAGTTAATACTGTATATTTGTTAGTGGAAGGCAATGAAGGATACTCTTGCTTTAGGTTTAGGATGAGGGTCGCAAGTTTCAGTTTAGCTTCATTGGCTTGGCTGTCCCAAGTAGCGGGCAGGAGTTCGGCGGGATTGCCATTCTTTTTTAAATACTGGGCAATGCGCTGCTTGCGTGTTTTATCTAAAATTTTTTCAAACTTCGCTTCTGATTTGAGAGAAATTTTTTTAAAGCGTTGATCCGCAGTCACTTCGACTCGAATCACTAAACGTTGCGCGCGCGCGGTTCCTCCGAGTGCATACACTGTAATAAGAGTAGCCGAAGCACTCCCTTTTAATAAGCGACCATACAGGATGCCTTTAGCCTGCATTTCCTCAGAGAAAATACTGAACATCTTGGATAAGAAAGTCAATAATGCGTAGCCCAGGGTTTCACTACCTCCTAAAAGAGTGATGGCTCCTAGCTTGGTCTGTGTAGTCGTTTTTTTCCATAGGTTAATCCCAGCTTTTTGACGAGCCGCCTCCTGTTTTTCCATGACCGGAAGGAGTTTTGCACGTGTCTGAGTGTGTTGCAGAAATGGACGCAGTGATAAAGACATCTTTTACCTATCTGTATGGATTGCCGGCACAGCAGCTAAGGACATAGGAACTGGGGCCTCGTAATAGTAAGCGGAAAAAGTTAAACTTAAAATACCCAAGTTTTTTTGAGTGTGTTTAAATTGGGCAATCGCTTGATATTCACGTTTTCCCCAATCATCCCGAATGAAGTCATAGAGCGTGGGCATGCGTTGCTTTTTGGCAAATTGAATCGTTTTTTCTTCCCCGGGATTCAAAGAGGTTAGGGGTAAAATTTCAGTTTCAAATAGGGGTTTTAGATGATTGAGCGCGAGGCCAGAGGGGACATGATATTGCACAAAAACAGTTCCCGGCTGGCTGGGGAGCGTGCCTTCATTTTTCACTTTGAGCTGGACTGCCACTTCAATGCCTGATTGGATTTGCCCTGCAACCAATTGTTCAGGCGGGTTATCTATGGTCGGAATCGGTGTTAATGAAATGACCCCCTTCAATAAAGTGGTGGGGTCTTCTTTCGCTGATGCTAAAGAGCTGTTAAAAAACATTGCGCACATGATGATGGAAAAAATTAACTTCTGTTTCACTTCACCCTCTTGATTATCCAAAAATTCCATTGATTAAATAAAAAACAGCCACAGCTATACAGGCCCCGGCTGGAACTGTCACCACCCAGGAGATCACAATCTCTCGCATGGTTCGCAAATCTAAAGCTTCAATTCCGCGCGCTAATCCGACACCAATCACAGCCCCAACCAGAGTATGGGTGGTAGAAATCGGCAGACCAATGCGCGAAGCTAATAAAATCGTCGTGGCCGCACCAAATTCCGCAGCAAAACCACGAGTGGGAGTCAACTCTGTAATTTTCTTGCCAATCGTCTCGATGACGCGCCAGCCCCAGGTTGCCAAACCGGCTACAATCCCAACGCCTCCTAAGGCTAATGCCCAGGCTGGCACATGAGTTTGCGTGGGGATTTCACCAGACATTAAAATCGATGTGGCTGCAGAGAGCGGACCGATAGCATTAGCGACATCATTTGCGCCATGCGCAAAAGCCATGAGACATGCTGTAACAATTTGGAGATAACTGAAAATTTTTTCTACACCGCTGAACTCAGATTGAGCATCTGCATGCTTTTCACTTTGCTTTTTCACCATGCCATCAATTTCTTCCACAATCCCCGTGAGATGAAACTGCAATTCCCCTGCAGAGGAGGAGTTTACTCGCTGCAGAAGTTTCTTCGCCTTTTCCATTTCCACGATAAGTTCAGGGTTTAGGATGCTCGGCGCCTTGGCCTGGACATCATGGGGCATAAATTTTTGCAGGCATAGATAACTTCCAAATGATGCTAGCGAAGAAACAACCAGCATTAATATCATTCCCTGGAGGAAGGTGAGTTCCAAATTTAAATTCTTCAGGGCATTTAAGATGAAAATAAGGAATAAAATCATCACCAACAGAAAGACAAGGAGGGGTGTCAGTTTTTTAGCAGAAGCCAATGGGTTGGTCGAATAAAAGATTTTTTTGCGCAAAAGGTTAAAGATCCCATAAGAAATAGCTCCTCCCAATAAAGGCGAGACAACCCAGCTGGAAACGATTGAGAACACATTGGTCCAATACACCGCATTCAATCCTCCAACGACAACTCCAAAGCCTATTAAGGCACCCACGATTGAGTGCGTCGTCGATACCGGCCATCCATAATAAGAAGCAATCTGCAACCAGGCCCCGGAAGCAATCAGTGAAGAGAGCATGCCATAGACTAGTATGCGAGGGGTGTGAACAAAAATTTCAGGATCGACCAGCCCCGTTTGAATCGTGGAAGAAACATGCGAGCCAAAGAAAAAAGCCCCGGAAAATTCAAGCACAGCTGCAATATAAACGGCTTGCCTCAGTGTCAAGGCCCCAGACCCGACGGAAGTTCCCATGGCATTGGCCACATCGTTTGCCCCGATATTCCAGGACATGTAAAAACCGGCAACAAGAACTAAGATTAACAAAATCAATTCAACTGACATTATTTTAATTCCAGAGTTGTACGCACTCGATGAGCTAAATTCTCCGATAAATTGGCAATATCTCCCAAAGCTTCAAAAATGCGTTGCCATAAATGGAATGTGCCAAAAGTGATTTGATTATCCATTTGAAACAACCCTTTTAAGAGTTTGCGTTGGATCAAGTCGGCTTCATGTTCCTTGTAGGACACATCATCGACCATCCCGCGAACTTTCTCAGCTTCAATGCCGCCAAAAGAAGATTCAAGCAGCTCATGCATTTCTTTTATGATATGGCGAGCACCCTCAAAAGCCTCTAAATTTTTGTTTAAAAAATCCTTAAAAATGCTTTCTAATGGCATTAAGAACTCCAATTCCTTCAGGGTCGCCAAAACAGCAATATCTTCTGCTTTATCGGCAATACTGTCTTGAATCGTTAAAATATGCAGTAAATTGCCGCGATCGATCGGGAGAAAAAGGCTTTTAGGAAGATGGTTGCGAATATCATTTTTGGCAATATCGGCCTGATGTTCAAAATCACAGATATTTTCCGCAATACGCGCGACACTTTGAAAATCTTGCTTTTGAATGCTTTCGAATAAGTCCCGCAATAAATATACGCAAGAAGCCACCTTATCCATATGGGATTGCAGGGGGGCAAAAGGAGAACGTCCAAAAAGATTTAAGATAGTAAGCATATCAATTCCTTGCAAAAAGCTGTTTAGACTTCGTGCTTAACTCCATTTGATCGTTAAAATGTTATTTTTCGATCAAATGGAGTTAAGCACGAAGTCTATTGAATAACCGATCGATGAGTTTAAGTAAATGCTATACTGCAGCTAGGCTGCAGCACAGCTTAAAAATTTACAGATGATCAAAAAGGAATTGCTTCACCTTATCAATAGCGATTCTCTCTTGTTGCAAGGTATCGCGGTAGCGAATGGTCACTGTCTGATCTTGCAAGGTCTGAGTGTCGATGGTAAAGCAATAAGGGGTGCCAACCTCATCCATGCGGGCGTAGCGCTTCCCAATATTCTGCTTAACATCTAGTTGTACGGGCCATTTTTTACGTAAATCAGCATATAGCTGACGCGCGATTTCGGGCATGCCTTCTTTATCAACTAAGGGGAAAATCGCTGCTTTAATCGGCGCCATGCGTGGATGAAACTTCATCACGACACCGCTTGGTCGATTCGGATCATCGCAATAAGCTTCACACAACAAGGCTAGTGCACCGCGATCTGCCCCTGCGGAAGGCTCAATCACATGCGGAAAGAAACGCTCCCCGGTTTCTTGTTCAAAATATTTTAGGCGATCGCCTTGACCTGAATGCTCGGCATGTTGCCTTAAGTCATAGTCTGAGCGATGGGCAATCCCTTCTAATTCGCCAAATTCGGGATCGGTAAAAGGAAAACGATATTCCACATCACTGCTTCCAGCGCCTTCTTTGGCATAGTGAGCTAATTCGTCGGCCGTTTGCGGACGTAACCGGAGATTTTCGGCTGAAATACCAATCGATTGCCACCATTCGTAACGCTTTTTGGTCCAATATCGGTACCAGTCGTGGGCTTGATTAGGGTGCACGAAAAATTCGATTTCCATTTGTTCAAATTCGCGCGAACGGAAAGTAAAATTTCGCGGAGTGACTTCATTTCTAAAAGCTTTCCCAATCTGCGCAATCCCAAAAGGTATTTTGACACGGCAAGTATCCATCACATTGCGGAAGTTCACAAAAATGCCTTGCGCTGTTTCGGGACGCAGATAGGCCACTGCTGAGGCATCTTCAACAGCCCCAATCATTGTTTTAAACATTAAATTGAAGAGTCTGGGTTCTGTCAAAGTTCCCGGCTTATCGGTATCAGGCCCAATCATACTTCTTTGGATTTCAGCAGGCAGTTCAGTGAAAGAGAAAAGACGGGTGGGAGGAATCCACTCTCTTTTTTCCTTTTTGAGTAATTTTTCGGCTCTTTTCTTCCAAGCACTCTCCACATCTTCGGTATCGACAACAGCTAACCAGCCAAGCGAATGGGACTCTGTCGCATTCATCACAATCAGCTCTGCACATTTCAGGTGATCAGCCCGATAGCGATTCTTGGTTTCGCGGCAATCGACCATCGGATCGCTAAAACCGCCAACATGTCCTGAAGCAACCCATGCCTTTGGATTCATGATGATCGAGGAATCCAGGCCTACCATCTCCACTAATTTATCGTCTAAGCCAAGGTCTGGACAAAGCACGTTATCATACCACCAAGCTTCTTTTAAATTGCGTTTAAGTTCTACTCCAAGGGGTCCATAATCCCAAAATCCATTGATTCCTCCATAGATTTCCGAAGATTGAAAAATAAATCCTCTTCTCTTGCATAAGGCAACCAACTTATCCATTTTGCTAGAAACTTTAACCTCTGACATATACGACTCTTCTCTTTCAGAATTAGGGGTTTGATCAAATGGGCACAGTATAAATATCTGAGAGATCTTTGAAAAGAATAATTCATGCGATTTTTGAAGTTTTGGATTATTTCATTTGCTGATGCTCGCAAAATCCAGGCGAAGCAAGGAGTGACCGTCGCGAAGTTGACAAAAAAGCATATTTCTTTTAAGTCTAAAATTTCAAAAGACTTTCCTTTTAAATTCTTCTTTGGAGAAAATCCGATGCCTCAGCAACAAAATATTTCTTTGATAAGAACTCTTTTTGATGAAATTTATACAAAGGGAAATCTGAGTCTGTGCGATCAGGTTTTAGCGACTGACATTCGCATCGTGGATCCGTCGGCTCCCAATTTTAAAGGAGGAATCGCTGCTTTCAAGGAACGCGAGGCCCTTATTCGACAGGCCTTCCCCGACAAAGTCGTGCGCGTGGATGAAATTTTTGCTACAGAAGATCGCGTGATCGTGAGATGGACCATCCAAGGAACCCATTCAGGCCCCTTGCTGGATATCCCTGCTTCAGGCAGAAATATCAAAATTTCCGGCATCACTATTTTTCAACTAATGGATGGGAAAATTCTAGAAATTGCACAGGCATGGGATCGTTTAGGCTTACTCGAGCAAATCGGGGTGGTAGAACCTTCAGCTGCCTTCCATTAGGGGTCAGGATAAGCAAAAAACTTCATCATGCTCATCCTGCACTGCTAACGCCTTCAACTCCCCTTCTTGAATGTGGTTGAATCCTCCATGGGAATCACCCCTTCTTCGACCCACTTATATTCATCCCCGACAACTCTTTTTGCAATTTGATTTGTCAAGCTATCGTCGTTGCTAGTCAACGCAGCAAAACTCTCTTTAATACGTCTCTCAGCCACAACACAGAAATAATCGGCCAGGTCCGGAGCCGAGGCGTGCTGATGTTTCTGAGCTTGATAGACGGCAAATGAACAAGTCGCAGCCATTGCGAAAAGATCGGTCCCAATATCAATTAAACGCCCCAACAGCATTTGTTTATGCTCCAATTTCTTTTGATATTTGGCCATGTAGTAGAAAATTGTACGTGCCAAGCGCGGTGCCGTTGTTTGAATGAACTGAAAATGTTTTTCAAGTTTACCTAATTGAGGATAGCGATCGGTTTTCCAAGGACTGAATATTTTTTTAAGATACCACCAAGAGTAATGCCCTAACAATTTAGGCACTTTGGTGATGAGCTCCGACATGGCGGGCTTGCTTTTCACTAAGAAATCTAAACGTTTGAGATGAGGATCCATTGCTTCTCGGGCAAGGAAAAGCTTCATGATTTCGGTTGAACCTTCTAAGATGGTATTAATACGGCAATCGCGCATCACACGTTCGATCGGATAAGGCAGTTCTCCACGAGCTTTTAATGAACTGGCTTTTTCATAGCCTCGCCCGCCTCTCAGTTGCATGGTAAGATCGACGATTTTCCATAGGGATTCTGAGCAAAACAACTTGGCCATGGCTGCTTCGATGCGAATGTCTACCTTGCCTTGATCTGCCCAATGACTAGTTAACCAGCTGACGGCTTCCATAGCAAAGGTGGTAGAAGCGATATAAGCAATTTTTTGCCGTCCGGCCTCATGGAGGGCAATCGGCATCCCCCATTGAACGCGGTGCGATCCCCAATCACGCGCCACATGTAAACATTGTTTAGCCGCCCCTGTGCATGCTGCAGGCAAGGTCAAACGCCCGACGTTAATGGTGGCAAGCGCCATGGCTAAACCGCGCCCCTCTTCCCCTAAACGATTTTCTACAGGAATTTTTACGTTTGTGAAGCGCAATAAGCCATTGTAAATTCCTCCCAATCCCATAAATTCGCAGCGATGCACAATTTCGATGCCTGGAGTATTCATCTCCACAATAAAAGCGCTGATTTGTTGCTTTTCTTTCCCTTTAACCATCTTAGGGGCTGTTTTGGCAATAACGATAATAATGTCAGCGATGGTTCCATTGGTGCACCAGAGCTTATCTCCGTTTAAGGTATAATAGCTGCCGTCTTCTGAAAGCACGGCCTCAGCATTCATTCGGGCTGGGTCCGATCCCACATCAGGCTCGGTCAGAGCAAAGGCAGAGATCGATCCTTGCCGAAAACGGGGAAAAAATTTCTTTTTTTGGGCTTCAGTCCCATATAAACGCAAAGGCTGCGGCACGCCAATCGATTGATGCGCTGAAATTAACACTGCGGTGGAGCCGCAATAAGAAGCCACTTTCATCACCGTGCGATTGTAATTGGCTTGTGAAAAGCCCAATCCCTCATATTGCTTAGGCACTTTCATCGCAAAAACCCCCATTTTCGCCATGGCATCGATGACAGCGCGAGGAATTTCGCGTGTTTTATCCACTTCTTCGGGGTCAAGTTGAGAAGTTAACAGCTGAGTCAATTTTTCAGCGAAATCATCACCAATCTTTTTATCATTAGGATCTTGTTCCGGAAAGGGAAAAAGCATGTGCCAGTTAAAATCGCCCATGAATAGCTGAGCACCAAAACTGGGATTTTGATAGTCCTCATTACGCGCTTCTTCTGCCACTTCCATGGATTGCTCATGAGTCGTTTGTACTGGAGGTTTTTCCAAATCTATGCCCATTTTCTCTCCTAACCTGAGTTCTGTTATAGTCCTTCCTTCTTTTATAGAGAGATGGCTTTGTTTGTAAAATAAATTTTAATAAAAAAGAATGATTGCGGGGATTTCGGCTAGAATTCAATTGGACATAAACTCTTTTTTCTACTATTTTCCCAAAAACGAGGGCTCATATGCAAATACCTGAACATTTTAATGAACTAACCCAAGCTGCATTTCATGTGGCTAAAGAAGCTGGCGAATTATTACGCTCAGGTTATCAAACTGATTTCGAAATAATTCCTAAAGAAATGAAGAATGATGTCGTCACGAGCTTCGACTTTGCATCGGAACAGTTAATCCTGACGCGTTTAAGAGCACTTTTCCCCAAACACTCTTTTATCTGTGAAGAGAGCGGGGCGCTTTATCATCCAGAAGGGCCTATCTGCTGGATGATTGATCCTTTAGATGGAACAGTCAACTTTGCCCATCATATGCCGCTATTTTGCGTGAGCATTGCGGCCTGCCTAGGGGATCAAGTTCTGTGCGGTGTGGTTTATGCGCCGATCCTTCAAGAACTATTTATAGCAGAGAAAGGCAAGGGGGCCTTTCTGAATGAAAAGCGCTTGCATGTTAGCCAAACCTCTTCAGCGCATGCGGCCTACATTGCTACTAGCCTTTCTTTTAATCTACACCTTGAACCAGATCACTCGCTCAATGTCTTTAGTCAAATAGCCCATCTGGGGTCCCCACTGCGGGCATTGGGTTCCACTGCCCTGAATTTAGCCTATGTAGCTGCCGGACGGTTGGATGCTTATTGGAGCGTGGGCGGATCGATTAGCCCCTGGGATGTAGCAGCAGGCAAACTGCTGGTGGAAGAAGCTGGCGGCATGCTTAGCCAATGCAATGGAGAAGCTTACTTAATTAAAGAATCCCCTTCGCTCTTGGTATCGAATGGAAAGTTACACCCCGCCCTCATTCCTCATACATGCCTTTGATTCCTTATCAACAAAAGCAGTTTTATGCGGTTCCAATGTAAAGACGATCTGGTCTCTCAGCATAAAAATTCCAATCAAATTGGTGATCAACAATAAGGCTCCCGCGACAGACATCACGAGCAAAGCTTGGGTCTGCTCAAAGAATGAAAAGAAGATTAAGGCTGCAATCGCATAAACCGTATACACCGGCAGGCCATAAGTGGGACTTAAATAGCGCGCGCATTTAATGCCTACACAAAAGTAAGCGATCATTGTTGTATACCCGACCACGAGCAGGAAAAGCGGGATAAAAATGTGCATAAAGGGAAAATAATTACTCAGGGCATGTTGGACGAGAGAAGAACCTTCAATCGCTTCAGTAGATGTCCACACTCCAGATAAAAGCACAACCAAGATACTCATGGTGCAGACTAGATTATCGATGCAGACCCCCAAAACAGCGAGCTGTGCTTGTCTTTCAGGATACACTGTACTAGATTCGCTCTGAATAATGGAATCATAGCCAATCCCAATATCCGCTGAATAAGCGGCGCGCGACATCCCATGCTGAATCGCTAGCAAGGCGGTACTGCCAGCGAAGCCGCCTACGGCTGCATGACCTGTAAAAGCAGAGACAAATACATTCTTAAGCACGCCTGGTAAGAGTGCAATTTCCTGGCAGACAATCCAAAGCCCCATCCCCAGGTAGATAACCATAAAAAAGGGCATCACCCAACTACAAATTTTGCTGACACGTGGAATACCGCCGATCCCGGCATAAAGAATGACTGATAGCAAGGCCCCAATCACCATGTAACGGTTGAGACCTAAATTGGTCGATAAGCTATTCGTCACAACGGAAAATTGATAGATCTCTACCCCATAAATGCACAGCAGGATGGCAATAAAGATCGATATCCACTGGTTCTTAAATGCCGATTTTAGAAAATACTTAGGACCGCCATCGTATCCCCCATGATCATTAGCTACTCTGTGCTTAATCCCTAAAAAAATCTCAGAATACTTAATAATTCCACCCACTAAAGCCGCCACCCACACCCAAAAGAGCGCACCAGGTCCACCCATTTGAACGGCTGTTACAATCCCCACAATGTTGCCAATGCCGATCATACCGCCGACAGATGCAAAAAATGTTCGTAAAGGGTGAATGCCCCGAGTCTTAGTGGCAGGGGATTTGCCTAAAAAGCTAAAAAATGTCTTTAAAATCGTTGGCAGAGCACGAATCTGGTAAAAACGCGTTTGAAAAGATAAGTAACAGCCAAGCAGCATGATAATGACAAATGCGATATAGCTCCAAAAAAAGCTGTCTGCGTGGGAAAGATAATAAAAAAATGCATCCGACATTGGATTCTCCAAAAGCCTCTAAAAGATTAGCGTTTATTACTAGTCGACAAAAAAAGAATAGTACAAGACAATAAAGCTCTTATAAAGAAAATATTAATTCCTTAATAAAGAGATGGGAAAGAATGAATTATTTTCGTTTAGAAGAAACGAAAGGAGGCTTACTTTTCAAGAAAAGGAGTAACTGAAACATGCAATTAATACTAAATAACCTTTCACTTTCTGTGTTACACATAATATTTTTTCCTGATCTTAATCAATAAATTTGAATAGCTCAATCTAATTTACGCGATTACCGCTTTAGAGTCAATATTTCTTTTAAACAAAAGATCATGCGATTTCTCTCCTTGTGTGTTATCGACTCATCTGTATAGTGAAAACATATGGACACAGAACTATTCAGACTTAAAATTGTATTAGTGTTGACGGTCGGATTTGCCCTAGCTAGCTTGCTAGGATATCTGGCGCTAAGATTAAGACTTTCCCCCATTTTGGGGTATCTCTTGGCAGGTTATGTCATCGGCCCTTATTCTCCGGGCTTTGTGACTGAAATTGATATTTCAGAGCAATTGGCAGAAATCGGCGTCATCATGATGATGTTCGGCGTTGGGCTGCACTTTAAGATCATGGACCTTTACTCAGTCAAATGGATTGCTATTCCAGGAGCAATTGGCCAAACATTATGTGCAGCCCTGGCAGGTGAGTTTTTCATTTATATGCTGGGTTGGTCGCTCCAAACAGGCCTGATTGTGGGATTGTCGATTGGCGTTGCCAGTACAGTGGTTTTAGTTAGAGTCTTATCCGATCAAAACCTTCTGCATACCTTCGAGGGAAAGATCGCAGTGGGCTGGTTAATAGTGGAAGATATCCTAACAGTGATCATGTTGATCATTCTCCCTTCATTTGCAAAAGTTGCACACACGGACAAGTTTTCCGGGACGGAAACTCTCTTTGCAATTGGAATCGCCTTACTTAAATTTACAACGCTGACAGTTTTTATGTTTACCATTGGAAAGCAGCTTGTCATTAGGATTTTAGCCGCCATCGATCGCACCCAATCACACGAACTATTTACCGTTACCATCCTGGCTCTCACATTCGTCGTGGCCACCACCTCTGCTCTCCTTTTTGGAGCTTCGATTGCCATGGGTGCTTTTATTGCCGGGATGATCATCGGACAAACAGACGTAAAGCATCAAGCCTTTGCCCATTCAGAACCATTAAAAAATGCTTTTACTGTAACTTTCTTTCTTTCTGTAGGTTCGCTTTTCAATCCCAATGCCATCATCGAATTTTTTCCCTTATTTTTAGTCGTTCTGGGGATTGTATTGATCATCAAGCCACTAACAGCTTTTCTCATTACACTCTCGCTAAAGCAAACAACCTTTACGGCTGTCGTGGTCGGCATGGCTCTAGCCCAAATCGGCGAATTTTCATTTATAATGGCGGAAGAAGCCTTGCGGCTCAAGTTGATTCCGGATGAGGGATACGATGTCATCGTCGCAGTCGCTTTAGTCACAATCACATTAAATTCGATCATCTTCCAGTGGATCCATAAGCCTCAAGGTTCCAGTCTGCCGCAGATTTAATGAGCAAATTTATTTTTCCACATTTCTAGCGTGTCTAAGAGGTCATTGAGCGTTTGCAGTTTTGCTTGCTGATCGTGCACTTTTTTAAAAAATAACTGCACACCTTCCTCGTTTTCAGCACTTTCTAAGCTCGCCTGGTATTTCATTAGACGTTTTTCTGCACTATAAATCTTCTTTTTAATTTTTTTTTGAATAAGGACAAGATTAGTTTCAAGAATAGCTGTCGATAAAAGACTTCTCTCTGATTTAGATTGAACAATTAAAGATTCGATAGATTCACGTAAACTCTCTACTTTCTTAACCAGACTAGCTGTATCCCCGGCAAACCCAGAAACACTCCAGATGCAGCACATCATCAACATTAAAAACTTCTTCATGCCCTTCTCCTAGGTAAATTAAAAATAAAATAGATTACATCAAATAAGATAAAAAAAACAACATAAAAGGCAGACTCAAAACCAATAAAGCTTCTCACCCATCAACTAAATCCTTGAATAATTAGTCAATAGGGCTTACACACAAAGAAAACTTAAATGAGGATTCCTTATGTCAAATGCTTTTTTGTACTTACTCACCTCCTCCTTGCTTACCACTTCTGTCTCTTCGCTTGCGGCAAGCGAAGTGACGGATTCTACCAAAAAAGCCAATGCGAATGTCCTGCGCGAACTGCCTTTTAGCAGCAAACAGGACTTTGAAGATGCAACTAGGGGCTTCATCGCCCCTCTCCCTAATAATGGTGTGATTAAAAATGACAAAAACGAGACCGTGTGGGACCTCTCCCTTTACAATTTCCTAAAAAATCAGGGCCCAGCTCCTACCACTGTCAATCCAAGTTTATGGCGCCAAAGTCAGCTGCTAGATCAAGCAGGTCTCTTTAAAATCGTTGACGGGCTATACCAAATTCGTGGGGCAGATCTTTCCAATATGACGATTATTGAAGGTACAGAGGGCATTATCGTCATCGATCCGCTTGTCTCAAAAGAGACAGCTAAAGCAGCTTTGGAGTTGTATTATCAAAATCGTCCCAGAAAACCGATCAAAGCCGTGATTTATACGCACAGCCATATCGATCATTTCGGCGGTGTCAAGGGCATCATTTCGCAAGCAGATGTAGACAGCGGCAAAATTAAAGTGATCGCCCCCAAAGGCTTTACGGAAGCTGCTTTAGATGAAAATGTGATGGCTGGCAATGCCATGGGGAGACGCGCAACCTATATGTATGGCAATTTATTAAAGCCTGGACCTGAAGGACAAGTTTCATCAGGGTTGGGCCTCATCACCTCTACTGGCGAAGCCACACTGATTCTACCCACTGAATTGATTTCAAAAACTGGTCAGAAAATGACAGTAGATGGCATTGACTTTGAATTCTTGTTTGCACCTGGCTCAGAAGCTCCCGCTGAAATGTTGTTCTTTTTGCCGCAATTTAAAGCTCTGGAAGCTGCCGAAGATGCCACTCACAACATGCATAACCTGTATACACTGCGCGGTGCTAAAGTCAGAGATGCCAAAGCCTGGGCGCACTACTTAAATCAAGCGATCGAATTATTCGGCCCCAACATTGAGGTCGTCTTCGCACAGCATCACTGGCCCATTTGGGGACATGATCGTGCCATTGATTTCTTAGAAAAGCAGCGGGATTTGTATAAGTACATTCACGATCAAACATTGCGCCTTGCCAATCAAGGATATACCATGCTTGAAATTGCCGAAATGATTCAACTCCCTCCGGCTCTAGCCAATGAATGGTATAATCGAGGTTACTACGGATCCCTCAGCCACAACGCCAAAGCCGTTTATAACTTTTATTTAGGATGGTTTGACGGCAATCCTTCGACTCTGGCTCAATTGCCGCCTGTGGAGGCTTCAAAGAAATATGTTGAATATATGGGGGGCCCCGATGCCATCTTGGCTAAAGCCCAGCAAGACTATCAAAAAGGCAATTATCGCTGGGCCGCTCAAGTCTTGAATCACGTGGTCTTTGCCGACCCCTCCAATAAACCAGCAAAAGATCTTTTAGCTAATACCTTGGAACAACTTGGATATCAAGCAGAGAACGGAACCTGGCGCAATTTTTACTTAACTGGGGCTAAAGAGCTCCGCGAAGGGGTCAATAGAAATTTGCCCGCGCCAAATCCTGCAAATAGCGACATGGTAGCCGCCATGCCGACTGAAACTTTTCTCGATTACCTCGCCATTCGATTAAATGGTCTAAAAGCTGCTGAACACCCTTTATCATTTAACTTGAAATTCCCCGATCAAAACACTGAATATTTGGTGCAAGTCAAGAATGGCGTACTGAATTACACCAAAGGCAAAACCTCGCCACTGGCGGATGCCACAATTACCGTAAATCGCCAGGACTTTAATCGTTTAATCACTGGCGAAGCTAAAGGAAGCGATCTGCTCAAAGACAAAAAAATGACCATCGAAGGCAATGCAGAAATCTTAACCACATTTAAATCACTCTTGGATCACTTTGAATTTTGGTTTAATATCGTGGAACCTAAGCCATCCTTTCGTTGACATTAAGCATAAGAATCTCATATACTTATTAAAAAATATGAGGTTCTTATGTTGCGCATCTTCAGTCTAGTTTTACACTTAAGTTGTTTGACAGTATCCCTTTTTGCGGAAGTCATTTCGATTGATTCGCTTAGTCAAGTTAAATTACCACCAGCTTCCCAGGCTCTGATTTTTTTTGACATCGATGATACGCTGATCGATTTTCCTACGATGCTAGGGTCAAAAATGTGGCGTAAGCACATCGTAGAGGCCACCTCTCAAGACACCTCAAATAACTGGCATGATCGTTTTTCCCTTTACCTCGCGCAACACTGCCCAGTTACAACTGTCGAACCTTCAACTTCCTCCTACATCAAAGATCTGCAAAAACAGGGCTATACAATTTACGGATTAACCGCGCGCGAACGCCATAAGTGGTATGATACCCCTTGCCCAGACGTGGATCAGTTAACAGTGAGTCAGCTCAACTCTGTCGACATTGATTTTAATCAACTCTCTATGCTTCCTCATACAGAAGCAATCATCCAAAATTCAGAATATTTTCAAGGAACCCTCTTCGCCAATACGGATCTCAAAGGAGACTTCCTAAAGCAACTCTTCGAAAATGCTTCTTCCTTACCAGAGCATGTGGTTTTTATTGACGATAAGCTGAGCCAAGTAGAATCTGTCTCAGAAACACTAGAAGCTCTAGGCATCAAAGCTGATTGTTATTGGTATCGTGCGATAGAGGTCAAATCGAATAGCTTTAATTCTTTGCTAGCCGATATTCAACTGTATCATCTGATGCATTTTGGCCTTTTTCTCAATGATGAACAAGCTGCTTATATCGCTGAAAATGAACCTGACTTTCCTTGGTTAGCCGCCGTCTTAAACAACTTACAGGATGCCAATTAGCTCATCGCACATACCAGATTTTTTATTTGGTAAACTTTTTTACGCCGCTTCAGTTCAAGATTCACACACCTAAGCTTCCAGTGGTAAACAGCCATATAAAAGACCAGGACATAGTATCCAGCAACTGTAAATTTGATCCAAATAGCAAACGATGCAAAGCCCTGTAGGATTTCAGCGAAGCCTTGAACTGATGCTAATTCTGGGTAGAAAAAAATTCATATTGAGCCCAGCGCCTCAAAACTTAATAGTGCGAACATAATCAAACTATTTATTGTTAACAGCCATGTTCCCCGCGCTAAATAGGCCCTCCAATAAAGTATGAAACCTCCAATAGCTTGAGTACAGCAGCCTATCCAATCAAAATCTTTGCCAATCAACATCCCCCCAATTCCAGGACACCACACTTTATCGATCACAAAAAAGAGATAGAAGCATCCAACAAAAGTAAGAAACATGGGAAGCCATATTCTTCTGATCTCTTTTTCTCTATCCTCTAAAGCAGTGTTGGGAATGCTCTCGAGATTTAACGTAGAAAACCAATCGTCTTTGGCTATCTTAAGAAATTTTTGCAACTTGGGAAAATTGTTTTGTTCTTCTTCATAGATTTTATCAAGTGTTTCAATCGTACTTGAGGCGTAAAGGCGCCTAAGGCTTTCGCGTAACACCGACTCTCGTTTCTTTTTGCGAAAAAAAATCCAACACCCACATGCCATGAAGATGAGAAAAAAGATACATAGTTCAAAGATAATCTGCATGTGCACCTCCTAAACATTTCAAAATTGAATGCCAGCTATGCTAGGTGACAGATTATTTTTTAATCAAATTATTTAATGTCCACTTTCGTGTCGTTGCCTCGCTTTGCATTAAAAACCTCTCTCAAGTTTTTAAAGGGAGATCATGAAAGTCCGCGACTAAAAAGTGTTTGATAGAATTTTTAACGCAATGATAGCAAAAGCCCATATACTGCACCGGAAACGTCTTATCTTGCGCTTTCTTTGGCCAGCGAACTCATATCGATCACAAAACGGTATTTCACATCGCTTTTGAGCATTCTTTCGTAAGCCTCATTGACTTTTTGAATGGGCACAATTTCAATGTCTGAGGTCAAATGATTTTTGGCACAAAAATCCAACATTTCTTGCGTTTCTTTGATACCCCCAATCAATGATCCCGCCAGGCTTCTACGTCTGAAAATTAAATTGGCTACGCTAGGGCTTGGATGCGGACTGCCGGGCAAACCAACCAAACACATCGTGCCATCTCGCTTTAGCAGCTCCATAAAAGCATCTAAATTATGAGGCATCGCCACCGTATTGATAATTAAATCCAGACTATTCAAATGCTTTTGCATAGCCGCTGCATCCTTTGAAATCACCACTTCATCAGCCCCTAAGCGTTTAGCATCTTCCGTTTTTCCTGGAGAAGTGGTGAATAAGACCACATGAGCACCCATCGCATGGGCTATTTTAAGTCCCATATGCCCCAATCCTCCCAGCCCTACAATCCCAATTTTCGAGCCTTTTTTGACTTTCCAATGATTTAAAGGGGAGTAAGTCGTAATGCCAGCACAGAGAAGAGGCGCTACCCCTGCTAAATCTGATTCCTTAAAATTCTTGGGGATATGCAAAACAAACTTTTCATCAACGACAATCAGTGTGGAATAACCTCCATAGGTCTTTTTGCCATCTTTTTTTTCCTTGCCGTTATATGTCGCAACAGATTCATTATCACAAAATTGCTCTAATCCTTCCTTGCAATTGGGGCAGGTGCGGCAAGAATCCACCAGGCATCCGACTGCCGCGAAATCACCTTCTTTAAACGACTTAACTTCACTTCCAACCTTCGTCACGCGCCCTACAATTTCATGTCCGGGAACCACCGGATAAAGGGTATTCTTCCATTCATTGCGGGCGAAATGGATATCAGTGTGACAAATGCCGCAAAAGAGAATCTCTATTTGCACATCATACGGACCTGGATCCCGCCGTTCAAATTTGAAGGGTTTCAGAGGGGTATCTGCGGCTTGAGCGGCGTATCCAATAATTGAGCGGACCATTTTAACTGCCTTGTTAAAATTTTTTGTTATAAATTTAAACCTGTTATATATGAAAGAAAACCATTCTATTCAAGCCAAAAAATATCTAGATGGAAAACTAAACATGAACATTAATTCAGCTCTTTTTAGAAGATTAATCTTGGGAGCGATGTGGAATACTTTCTTCTTGGGTTGCTTACTTTTTGTATTTGCCTGGAGATTAGATTGGGCACGCGCATGGGTTTTGCTTGGAATCCTATTCCTCGGTTCCCTCTTTAGCATTTACGGCCTGCGAAACCATGATGAACTCCTCAAAGAACGGCTTAAACTCCCCTGGCAAGCTGGACAGCCCTTGCTCGACAAAATCCTTGTGACCTTGCTGCTCATAAGCTTCATCGGATTGTTTATTTTCATTCCCCTGGATGTCTTTTACTGGCATATCTTTGCCAAACCCCATCCAGCAACCGCTTTTTTAGGGTTAGGACTCTTTGGCTTGGGTTGGGGGATGATCTATTTGACCTTTAAAGAAAATGCTTTTGCAGCCCCGGTAGTGAGAATACAAAAAGAAAGAAATCAGAAAGTTATTGAGACTGGGATTTACCGCTTTATCAGGCATCCCATGTACGCAGGAGTCATTCTATATTTAGTCGGTATCACATTTTGGCTTGAGTCTTATGCCGCCGCCTTATTGGTATTGCTTCCCCTCGCCATCCTTGCCCTTCGCATTGTTTTTGAGGAACGATTTTTAAGAAGCAACCTTTCTGGGTATGAAGCCTATACTAAAAAGGTAAAATATCGGCTTATCCCTTATATTTGGTAGAAGCCTCAACGAATTTTACTTTTTATCACTTCGAGGATTTCAGGGAAGGTGTCTTTGACATAATCCCCGCCAAAATGTCCTTGCTCTTCATATTCATAATAGTCTGCCCTCAATTGATCACGCACAAAACGCGGCTCAGCTATAGGGATCCACGGGTCATCTTCCGAAGCAAAAATAGCCACCCATTTTTGATTTTTCTTAATCTCTGCCCAATTCCAAGGACGATTAAAATAGCCGCTCAGTTTTTCATTTTCATTATCTAAGTCCGTGTGATAGACCCCTACTAAAATCGACCCCAGAATTTTATGCTTTTCAGCAAATCGCAGCGCTGCAATAGCTCCAGAGGAATGTCCTATTAAAATCGTGTGTTGATCTACCTGCAAATCTTGCTCAAGAAAAGGGATCCAAACACTTTCGCGAGCCAAAAAACTATCGGGAAATTCACAGGCAATGACGGGCACACCGACTTTTTCCAACTCTCGCTGGATATACGGGAACCAGTTATCGGTAGGCTTTGCTCCCCCATTCCCAGGAACAATGACAACTTTGACTTGATCGCGATCCATTATAACCTCCAAATTAATTGAGTTGTTTTGCTTCGGCAGCCAGGGCGAGCCAGCGTGCTTCAAATGCTTCTGCTGAAATCTCTTTTGATCCCATTCTCTGAGCCCCGGTAAAATGAATGCCTTGAAACTCCAGGGGCTTCTCTAGCATTTGTAAAGCTGACGCCACACTCTGTAAATTCTCTTCGCGATCATCCACAAAAATAACTTTATTAAAAGACAACCCTGTTTTGGCAAGAAAAGCCAGTAAAGCTTCTCCCTTAGAGACAACAGTGCCATTGACAAACAGAATCCCATTGAGATAGGTCGAATAATTCCCTCGGTATGAAGCGAGCTCTTGGAACACTAAGGCATTTTGATAGGGGGCTGTGGCCTCAAAATCAATTCCTAAGAGACGCAAACTTTCAGTTCGCCATTTTTCCATGCTTTGAACCGTGGAGAATGCTCCAGTTAAATTAGCTGTCAGAGCCATTGCAGGAACTTCTTTTTGCTTTAGCTGCTCCAGAAATGGCGGAATACAAGGATCAAGCAAAACCAAATCTGAACAAACAGTCATGAGACTTAGAAAGATCATCTGTTTGTCAGCCGGGATTTCATGCATGATGCGCTTGCAAATCGGTCCAAATCGCTTCATATTTGCCATTTGAAAAGCTGGATCGCTTGGTTGTACTAAAACCATATCGACATCAAAAATCGCTAAGGTTTGCGTATCGGCATCGTTGAAAAAATGAAGAACTTCTTCCATTTCATTGACCTGGGTAATTTGTGCATAGCCTGCAACAAAGCAAAAGGTTATTGAAAGCGTCAGCCAAAATGTTTTCATTGCTTGAAACTCCTGATATAATGGCTAAAGATTATCTCATAGTTTAATTTAGCAAAATTTAATTAATGTGAAGCTCGCTATAAGAACCGCTTATATTTCCATCTACAAGCAAGATTAGTCAGCCAGTTTTTGCAAAGCCGCTTTTTCTAAACGCACTTGGATTAAGTCATTTCTCAATACTCCACCCATTTTCTGATAGAAGCTGACGGCAGTATCATTCCAAGAAAAAACATGCCACTCCATGCGGCAGCAATCTTTCTGGATGGCGTATCGAGCCAACTGTTTAAAAAATTGGCTCCCAATCCCCATCCCTCGATATTCAGGCTTTACATACAAGTCTTCCACATAGAGAATAGGGAGTCCTTGATTCGCTGAAAAAGCATAGTAGTATAAAACATACCCTACCACTTGATCTTCACATTCCGCTAACTCCGTGCAAAAAAGAGGGTGCTCACCAAACCCAAATCGATGCAGATTTGCTTTCGTTAAGGGCAGCGAGTTAATATCCTTTCCTTCATACAGGGCAAGTTCGCGAATAAGTTCATATAAGAGATCTTCATCCCCCATTTTAGCTGGTCTTGTAAGGAAACACAGCTCCTTTTTAGTCTTTACATGAACGTCAGAGACATGCGTAGCATCTAACCCAATCAATTGTCCAATGAACATCAAAGCAAAAAATACATAAACTTTCATATTTTGTTCCTAATTAATCTCTTTCACAAATTGCCAAAGCAGCGGAGAACATTTTTCCTGAGACAACGTTTTAAGGTCAATCCAGGTGTGTTGTAAATCTCCCCTTTCATGACCTTTCAGAGGCTTCAGACCTGCAATTTGATAAATTAATCCTATTTGGTAAAAGGTGTAGGCTGCCTTTTTCGAAGATTCGGGAACGTCTACAATTGCTGTCAGATTGTCTAAAAGTTTCAATGAATCAAAGCCACAAGCGACTTCTTCAGCAAATTCACGGCGCAGGGCAAGTTCTGCTGTTTCGCCAAATTCAATCCCTCCGCCAGGGAAGTCGAACTTACCCGTAAAGGGACCGCGCTCCTGCTGGATCAGCAGGATTTTTCCATCTTCCACGGCCACTCCATAAACACCTATGCGAGTGATTTTTTGAAGAGGAGCCTTTTCAGCTAAAGTTTTTTTGAGATAGTAGAACGTCGTATCTCTCGCATAACCCCCTCTTAAAAATTCAATCTCAAACCCTAATTTTTGATAAAATGCGGGAGCTTGAAAGTTCATGGTTTCAACAAAAGCAAAATGGCATCCTCGTTTTCTGCCAAATTCGAAGGCATGTTGCATCAGCTTTCGGGCAATTCCCTGGCCGCGATACTTCTCCTCTACCAAAAGAAATTTAATGTGAAGCTGACCCCAGAATAGCTGTACAACGACCGCCCCCGCAAACTCTGAATCCGCAAAAATTTCAAAGGAAATTGCCTCTTCGTTAAGACCGTTTATACCTGTTTCTTGAATAGCTTGCTTGCCAAAACCTTGGAAGATCTTTGCTTTGATCTCATCTGTCAGCTTATTTTGCCTAATCTTTTCGTTCATTTTTTGACAACAATCCATTTTGAAAAATTCCTCATCCAATCTCAGCACAGAAGCTTAGGGCATCTTCATCAGAGTGAAATTCATAAAAGAGCACACCAGGGTATTGTTGACGAAGCCCCTCAACTTTCCCCTGCACTCTTTTTTCAAATCCCCATAAATAGGTGATCAGTTGCCATCGCACCTTTTTAGAACATCCAGGTGGAGAGGCCTGCACCTGATCAGCAGAAAACATTCTTTTAAAAACTCTCCAAAGACAAAGCAGCCGCTTAAAGCGAAAATAAATGACGATATCGGCTTGGGCAAATCGGACTTCCAAAGATTTCGAAGCATTGCCATCGATCACCCAAGCAGGCTCTTCCACAAGCTTTTGTTGCAGATCCAGGAATTCTTGATAATCGCGTGCTTGCCAATTTGCCGTAAAAAAATAACGATCCAGATGATACACCGGCAGACCTAATAATTGTCCCAAATACCCAGCGAATGTTGACTTTCCACTGCCCGGTAAACCAAAAATCATGATGCGCTTCATCGCTTTTAAAGGTGTCATTAACTCTCCAGAATTTTGTGAACCATGATCTCTAACGAATCTCGATGCGTCTCAAATTCAAGGGCATAGCGCATGCCTTGATGAATCCGAAGATGTTGAGCACGCGCTGATCCCAGAATGCGATTCCCTCTAGCTTGTTCTCTTTGCTCTAAAATATCGAGGGGGGCATTAATTCCAATCCACAGAACTTTAAATTCATTTAAAACCTCCCGCCAAGTATCTACCTGGCACTTTCCGAAAGAAACATCATCGATAATGATATAATGCCCGATCTTTGCCGTACTTAAGACAATTTCCATAAAGGTCTGGATCATTTTTTCAGCAAACGGACCAGTCTGAATTTCCTGGACAATATGACCTGTTTCATCAGCAGAGGATTTCCAACTAAAGCCTAAAGGAGCAGGCTCCCCTTCCCAGTTATTCAACTTATCAGGCATCATCTCAATCACTCGATCGAGCCCGATATGCAAATAAGGCTGCTCAAACGCTTGTTGCAAGGCTTTGGCAAGCGTTGTTTTGCCCGAACTGGAGGGGCCATTTAAGTAAATAATTTGATGATTTGCTTTCATTCTTTCTTAATTTTGTTGACTTAGCTTAATGATTAACTCCCAATTGTCCGCTTGAGGGCACCCTTCAGCAATTTTGTTGACTTTCATCTCGCCACATTTTTGGCATAGATGAACAATTTGCCATCCTTTATTTCCATGATAAACAAGTTTAGATGGAATCATGACACCCTTACACAGACTTTTTCGATCGCCAGGCTTATTGTCAACATGAATCGACGTCAGACAAAAGGGACAATGATTGCGGTAGCTTCCATTCTCTATTGGCATCACATATTTTTTACAGGTGACGCACAAAAAATCGACATTTTCTTCTTTTTTACTCATTTCCGACCTTCTTGAAGATGTTTTTAACAAAGCATCAAGAAAGTAGGGTTCCGTTTGGTTCTTACTCTTACACAGTTATCGGGCTTATTCAAAATAGGGACAAATTCACCGCTGTTCCTCTAGAGTTGGCGGTTACTTTCAGCTCCAGCTTCATTAAGGCGTTCTTTTCATCCTTAAATCCGAACCTCTGCCAATTTTCTACATTTTGTATTGGCCACTGTAAGGCGGCCCATGAGCCACCTTCCGCTGATAAGTGTAGTTTTTGAATTCACCGATCTAAGGCGTCGTCCCCTAGAAATGAGTCACAAGACTCCATTCAATAAAAATTAGTTTCACTTTTCCTCTTTAGAAAAATTTATTCTCAAACATATTAACAAAAACTATTAAAAATACAAAGTTATTAGTATTAAGAATCGCATCTGCTTACGGACACATAAAAAAAATACAAACATAACAGGATGAGCAGGATAGACAAGATTAATTGGAAAAAATAAAAATATATAAAAGAGACTGTCTCTAAAAAACAGCTGTGTCTTCTTCGCTGCCCTTTACCTGGCTATATTTTTATTCTTTTCGGCAAATCCCACAGGAGCTAAGATCGCAGGTTGGCGGAGTTTTTGACCAAAAACTTCTGATCCGAAATATTTCGGATAAATATTAGTCGATATTCGAATTTAATGCCTGGAAAATAGCTTCTAACAGCTCTTGGCAAGATGAAACAATAGGTTTCCCATAGTGCGCAATGTGACTCCGATACCACTCATGACTTGCATGGCTGCCCCCAAGAAAAACCAAAACGTCCATGCCGGCGGCGACAGCAGCTTGAGCTCCAGTCGCGCTATCTTCTACCACAATACATTCCTCGGGTTTAAAACCCATTTCGCTGGCTGCAAATAAAAAAAGATCGGGCGCTGGTTTTGGTTTTTTCACTTGTTGTGAAGTAAAGATTGCTCGTTCAGCAAAGTAGGTGGATTGTTGCGAAAGTTTCAGGCAATTGGCCACATGACTGCGAGAGCTATTTGAAGCCACACATCTGGGAAGTTCTAAGATGTCGAGCATTTCTAAGACCGGAAGCATCAGCGAGGTCAACTCTGTTTCATATGCTTTATGGAGTTTTGGCTGCTCTAAAGCCCAATAGTTCTCCGGGATGTTGATAGATGCTTCATTTAAGATCATTTGACGGGCATCGTGTTCGTTAACGCCTGTAAATCTTTTGATACTTTCTTCAGTTGATATGGTGTACCCGTAAGAAAGTAAGGCTTCAGAAAAAATACGACTTGCAATGTACTCAGAATCCACTAAAACGCCATCGCAATCAAAGATAATAAGCTTTTTTTTCATCAGTAAGGCTCTAAAATATAGTTTATATGCACCGAAACAAAAATATTACCATATTCATGGCTTGTTTTTCAATGAATAGCAGGTAAGCCGACAGACTATCAGACATAAAAACTTGAAGGGCTCCGTGGTTTTCACATTGAATTTCAGTGTCTGTTTTGCTTTTAGTGAAGATTGGAGGAATTAAAACTGAGACAATCTCAAAAGGCATTTAAGAAATTCGGGCTGAATATAAAGTAAGCGTCAAATGTAGGCATATTGAATGGAAATGCAATATTCCGAGAAATTACTTACGAGCTTTTGCCCAATAATCTGGAAGAAGATCGCAAAGTTTTTGAGCATTATGAGACATCAAACGACGCATGACATCTTCAAGATAATCGCGAGGATTTATTCCAAGAGCTCGACAACTTTGTACAAGGGTTAACAATACAGCGGTCGCTTCTCCACCTCTTTCGCTGCCGACAAATAACCAATTTTTATGCCCTACAGCTAATGGCCGTACCGCACGTTCAGCAACATTGTTATCCAAACGAGCATAAGGATATTCGATATAGTTCTTCAAATAAGGTATAAGGCTGCAAAAGTAACCTAAAGCTTCTTTTAATTTTGATTTTGGCAAGATCTTTCCATGAACGAGCTTATCTTTAACTAATAAGATGAGACGATCAATAATTGGTGCTTCTTTTTCTTGCCTGATGAATTCCATTACTCCGCCTTCTGCTTATAAATTCTGCTAATTTAACATATACGGAAGATTACAAAACCATGAATCTTTTCAACGGAAAACCTAAATAATTAATTTTTTATTTAATAAAAAATCATTTTACCCATAAAATTAACAAGCCGCATCAAATATTAATATTTAAAAGTAGATCAAAATACAATGTGTTATTGTGTTTTTATAGTATAATAAAATTATAATGCTTTTTCTTTACTTTATAAATGAAAAGAGGGTTTATGGGAGAAACACGCGGTACAGGCCCTGAATTAAATCCTGCTTTTAATAAAACACCAACTTTTTCAGTTTCATCTGAAAATAATATCTTTAAAAGCAACAAATCTTCGGCAAAACTAAAGAAAGTAGCTTATAATATCTTCTCTACTATCATTTTTCCCGTAGGATTAGCCAGATTGGCTAAAGCCGGGATCGGGAAGGTCGCGGGGATATTCGTCTTACCAGCGCAATTCTATTCCAAAGAAAAATTAGATGTGGAACGCAAAGAATCCATTGCCCTCATTAAAGAGGCCTTTCCTAATATTTCCACTGAGCGAAAAACGATAGAAACAGCAGATCATGTGAAGCTCGATACAATGGAGATCATAAATGAAGAAGAAAGTGCAAAGCCACCAAAAGAGCAAAAATGGGTGATTTTTATGAATCCAAATGGCGTAACTTATGAGGAGCTCATGCCACTAACCGCAAATTACGCTAAAGACATTGGGGCCAATTTTTTAACGGGTAATTATCGGGGTGTTGGCTACAGCGAAAAAAGTCCCAGTAAATCTAAAGACTTAGTCATGGATGGTGAGGCAATGTTACAATACCTCTTGCACGAAAAAAAAATCCCTCCTGAGAACATTATGATTCATGGATGGTCTTTAGGAGGAGCCGTTGCCACTGAAGTCGCCGCTCTTCATCAAGAAAAAGGTCATGCCGTCAAGGTCTGCAACGAACGTTCCTTTTCAAGCCTCTACAAAGAAATCAAAACCCTTATCCCCGGACTTGGTCCGCTTGCTGCTCCGCTCGCCTATATCGGGGGCTGGAAGTCTAATCCTGCCAAAGCCTGGAAATCGATCGAGGAGAAAGATAAAATTGTGATATTCCACAAGAAAGATACAGTTATCGACTATGAGGCAAGTCTATACAAGAAGGCAAAAACCGCTAAAATGGCCCCTGCGGACCGAGCACTTAAGCAAAAAAGGAAGAAATTAAAGAATAAAGGAGAAAACGCTCCCGTGGCTAAAACGCACGCACAGGATTACAAACCTGAGCAAGCTATCCGTCTGCGTCGGGAGTTCGACGTTACACAAAATTATCATATGGGCCCTTTAACAACAGCATACCATAGCGATTATCTTCAATATATCGCATACGCAAAAAAGACATTGGGAATTCATACCAAGACAGATTTTTAGATACTTAAATCCTTCTAATCGATTAATTTTGCTCGATTAAAAACAACTTTTTGGGCATGACTCGCTTTATCTTTGATGAATGGATCATCGTAATAGTCCATAAGCGCTCTTTGAGCTTGGATATAACCACTTTCTCCTGCAAATCCATGCGTTGATAGAATCAACATATGCAAGGGGAGAAGAACCTCCAATAATTCCTGACGCTTTTCAGAGGTCGATAGGTTATCGTCAAGCGGTTCCATAACCTGATCCACTTTTTTTAAGAATTCTTCAGAGATCATTGCTTCAGCAATATCCTCAATTAACTTTCTTGCTTCCTGAAGAGGAATCTGCCTATATTCGGTGAGACCAAATGCACTTTTAAGAAGAAAACACCATTTATCTTCATTTAATCGCCGAAGCTGTTCACTAGTCGAAGAGAACTTCATGAGATTTTCATTATAGGCACTTAAACCCGACTGGTCTCCAGAGTAACCAAAGGCTTGGATCATCTGAAGTTGCACAGGCAGCAGTGTGGCTATAAATTTTTGCCATTTGCAAATAAGAGAGGCATCAGAAGCTGCAATGTCTTTGAACGTGGATTCCTGTCTTTTCAGTTCCAGATTAATGTGAGATTGAATCTCAATGACTTGTTCTAGACTAATCTCAACCATAAGCTTGTCCCTGGTTAAACAAAAATAGAGCACCAAATTTAAGGGATTTTTGTTCACACTGTTTGCTAAGCAGAAGCACTTATAGGCAGCTCCATTCCCGTAATCATTATCAAAACAAAAGCAGCAGTATAACAGCTGAAACCTCGACGTTAAAGGAAAACTATGGAGATCTACAGAGGCAAGTAACGCCTACAACTATAGAAAAACATCCCTGCTCGAAAAATGTTTATTTTTTAAAACTTCTTCGTTGACCCTCACGTTACGTTATTCCTTAGTATAGAGCTATCCTTTAAAATCAAAGGGATATTGAAGGAGAAAATCGATGGCCTATACAGTCGCAAAACTAGCAAAAATTTCAGGAGTCAGTATCCGAACACTCCACTGGTATGATGAAATTGGGCTTTTAAAGCCAGCCTATCATGGTGTCAATGGATATAGATATTATGAAGAAGAACAACTGCTTGTCCTACAGCAAATCTTGTTCTTTAGAGAGCTTGGGTTCGAGCTGAAGCAGATCCAAGCAATCTTGAAAAGAAGCGATTTCGACAGAATGGCGGCTTTGAGTTCGCACCGCAAGGTTTTGGAAAAAAACATGGAGAGAACGAAAAAGCTGATTAAAACCATCGACAGAACAATCGAACACTTAAAAGGAACCAAAAAAATGAAAGATGATGAAATCTATCTCGGCTTTAGCAAGGAAAAACAAAACGAGTATCAGAAATACCTAATCAATCGCTTTGGAGAACAAGCAAAAGTTTCTATTAAAGAAACCAATGCAAATTTTAAAAATTTGAGTAAAGAGGGTTTTGAAAAAAGCACAAAAGAGTGGGATGGAATCTGCAAGGATCTTGTAAAACTGTGGAAAAACCAGGCAACCACTCGTTCTGCTGAAGTCCAAAGGATCATTCATAGGCATTATGAATGGCTGAAACAATATTGGACTCCAGATCGTAGCTCCTATACCCAATTAGGAGAGCAATATGTTGGCTTTGAATGGAAAAAAGCTTTTGAACCTTATGATGCCGAACATCCAAAGCTCGCTCAATTTCTAGCAGAAGGAATGAAAATCTTCGCTGAGAAAGAATTATCTTAACACATGGCAGCCGGCGCATGACCGGCTGCTTTTTTTTGAATTCTCTTTGATCCTCAAATAAACCCCTACTAAGCTTTACGCAAGGATTGAGAAAACCGCTTAATCCCTGGATACTATAAATCGAACAGCTTCGATGCGGTTATTTTCCTGAATGATAAATCCCACACGTATAAAGTTACAATAATTCGATCTTCTTAATGTTCTCATCACAATCATAAAAGACCTTGAGTGAAAAACATCCATTCTTACCTATACAAGCCTCAATTGGAGTCCCTACCACTTCCCATAGACCACAAGTGCTAACGTCAAGAAGGCCATGCATGAAAGCTCTAGCTGCTGACCCCCTTTCTTTTTGAAATTGATATACCTCAACAAGATCTCCGCAAGACAACCTCTCACTACTAATCACTTTAGCTCCTGATGATAAAAATTGCCCTCTTGTTCTGCATCCCTGAACTTTATCTAGACTTGTCCCTTCCCTTTTTGCAGCCATCACAACTGAACATGATGATAAAACACAAAGAGCAATAATTGACAATAAGAATCTAAACATAACAAATCCCTTAAAAACATAATTATATTAATATTAACGAAAAATACACTGGATTTTAATATCAAAACACACATAACGTCAATAGATTAAGTAATATACTCGACTTTGTACAATTTAAGGAGTCGCTGCGCGATTCTTAAAATTGCAAAAATGAATTGAAATGGAAAAAAATTGATAGGAATGCCGAAATGTCGCAAGCTATGAGTTCTCACACTACACAGCGAAGACAGTATGCCACCATCCCTATCACCAGCCATTCTATCAATTATTGCCCCATTTGCGATACTTTTTCTAAGCCTGTTTGGAATAACGCTCTCATACTAATCATTGGTGCTATTTTATGCCGTGGCAAAAGGACCATATGTGCTGTCTTAAGGGTAATGAAATTTCGATTTTTATTCATTTATAATCCCAAGGTTCCTTAAACTATTTTTTAAACCCTGAATATAACTTTCAGGGCTGCTTGTTCGTATCTGTTCTTTGAGTTGATGCAAAGGATTCTGCATCTCTTTGTTTCCACAATTGCAAAATTAGCTGAGGTTTAGCGTTGCCCGTTCCAGGAAATATGCCATCGATGTCCAGCTCTAATGCTTTATCCAATAAATGTTCCCTACCATAATAAATCTTACATGAAAAAGATCGTGGCTGAGCAGTAAGCTCTTTCATTAAATTAATGTCACCGCTCGAGTCTTTTAATCCGACAATTCGCGTCTTATCAAAAGCATACATAATTCTTCCTAGAGGGTTAGCTCCAGAAGGATTATAAAGTATAAACTTTGAAGTAGAATTACCTAAAAATTTTTGAACAACCTCTTGTGGTTCTCACCATAAAGATGAGGGGGAAGAAGAGCTCCTTCAAAACCTAGCTCCGAGCAAAAATTTGCCAAATAGATCGCTTCAGTGATATTGGAACACATCAAGCCCATATAAATCCTAGCTCTTCGCTCAATAAAAGGAACAAGATCAAGAATGATAGATCTTTTAATCCCAAGATCTATTTTTTGCCCTTCACCCGTTGTCCCAAATAACACAAGGTCTTCTATCCCACCGTCAATAACATGATCAATTAGCGGAAAAAAATCCTCTTTCCTACCAGAAGTAATCAAAGGGACTACAACACTTTTTTCCTGGATTCCATACACGGTCAAAAAACCTCCTGAAATTTTGTCTCCAAGTAGATAATCAATACGAGTCAGCTCCCATATAGGAAGAGATGGTTTAGCAGTTAAATCTTCCACCTACAAGGAAAATATGGGATACTTTGGGAGGTTAAAAGCAAAAAAAACCATCAATAAATTAACAATCGCTGTTTTCTTGATCGATTTCTTCTTGATCAAAAACGATCAACAAATCGACAAATGACTGTTTATTGATTGATTTTTATGCAAGGAGGTTTGTTAGTGCGAGAATTCGATGAAATATTTTCAGATCTTTTCTCACGGAAAAACGCAAGCCATAAAGAAATTGTAGCCTGCCTCGCTAATGGCCCTAAAGATCTTGGCCAGATCTGCAAAGAATTAAAAAAAGAGCTGGGCGGGGGTTATAGCAGGCATTTAGACGATCTTGTAAAAGCCGGATTTGCCGAGAGAGACTTTACTTGGGGTTTAGATAGCGGCAAGGAAAGCAAGTTGAGCAAGTACCGGTTAAGTGACAACTACCTGCGTTTTTTTCTGAAGTACATCGCTCCGAATCGCTCCAAGATAGAAAAAGGAGCTTTTGCAAGAGCAGCATTAAGTCGCTTTCCTGGATGGGAATCTCTCATGGGATTACAATTTGAAAACCTCGTGGCCCATAATCGTAAAGCGCTTTGGAATCTCTTAAACCTATCCCCAGAAGAAATTGTGATGGATGGTCCATTTTTTCAAAATCCTAAAGCTAGACAAGCAGGATGCCAAATTGACTACTTCATCCAAACACGTTTTCATAACCTCTATCACTGCGAAGTCAAATTTTCCAGAAATCCTATAGGACAGAAAATAATTAATGAGATGGAAGAAAAAAGGAAACGCTTGAAGATACCAAAATTTTGCTCAATCCGCCCGGTCCTAATCCATGTAAACGGAGTAGTGGAGAGCATTTTAGACGAGGGGTATTTCGACAAAGTGATCGATTTTGGTCAGCTTTTGGAATAGCCCTCAAAATTAAATTTAACTAATTCTTTTGAGAGGATGGATGAATGCTGTTGAAGAAAATTCTGCAGCAATCAATTTGGTGAGATTTCCTTGGTCGTGTTTTGCAAATTACTAATCAGCGGAACCGCTTTGAACGAATCGATAGTGACAGCACGCATTGTATACTTTAATGATATTCTCGCATCGTTTGAAGCAGAAAGTTTCACTACAAATGGAAAGCCTGGGGAAGTCGCCTCGCTTCTACTTATTTGAAAAGCGTTCCAAGTTTCCCCATTATTAAGACTAACGTTTTTTTGAAATCCCATCATAAACATACCAGCCGCTCCACCGTAAGAACAGGACACTTCGCTCTCTTCATTGTCCAACAATACCATATATTTAGAGTGAGGTTCAGCGTATGCTTCAGCTCTAAACTCAATAGCTATTTCGTGATTAGTTCCAGTAGCATACGCTCTCACGTTTTGAAAGCCGGTTACTTCGTCGGCTCGGTAGGTATTCCGACCTGAAGCGACGTCCACCATCTGGCGGACAGCAAATTCCATTCCGTTACCGTATAGATTAATGTAAAGATTTTGCAGTAAGATGACAGGAATGGCGCAGTCATCAATTTTGACTGGCACAAAGAGAGTGTCTCCCTTTATATGCTTAAAAAGCGCATTCTTCCACTCTACTCCCACCATTTGACTAGACAAGGAACTTTTACTAACTAGAAAGAAGAAATAACGACAGTTAGCAAGTCCTTCACCCATTCTATCGATAAGAGAGTCTCCTGGCTGAATAGACCATTGATCGAAGAAAACCTTGTCTTCACCGAAAGTCTTATGGAAAGCTTCAGCCATAGGCATTACAATAGCTTTATCTTTATGAGAATAACTTAGAAAAATCATACTTTTTTCTCAATCAAGGCTCTTCTGCTTCGCCTTAGAAAGGCGGACAGGGGTTGGACAAAAATTGATTTCGATAATAAAGCGGCTTAAGCCATTGCTGACTTAAGCTCTTTAGAAAAGAAGGTAACTAAGTCTTGTTCAAGGACTTACCTTCTTGCGGTTTGGCATGCTCGGAACTGGACTCGAACCAGCACGGGATTGCTCCCAAGGGATTTTAAGTCCCTAGTGTCTACCATTTCACCATCCGAGC
>PEQL01000022.1 GCA_002786175.1 Parachlamydia sp. | reverse complement strand
CGCAGCAAAATCCTTAACGTTTAATAATCCGAATTCTGAGCTAAACTTGGGCGAGTGTAAGTTTTTGAGCCAACGATAGTCAAACCACTATTACAATTTATCTGCAAATTTTTCTATCATCTGCAATATTTCTTGAAAAGTAGGTTTCTCCTTGTAATAGAGAGATTGGCTTAGTTCATACTCATGCTGATATTTCAGTCTTATTTCTTTTTCTCGGAGGAAAAATGCCTCATTCTCCAATATGATTGGATTGTCCCCTTTACGGAACCTCTTTTTTTTGTGATCCTTATACTCCTCAGTTAGAATAAACTCTTGGATTTCTGGATTTTTTAGCAGACAATAAACATCATAATAATGCCGCATAAAATTCTCAGAAAACGTGCCTTGTGCTTGCTGTTTTCGGAATTTTGTAGAAATAGTTTGGAGCTTTTCGACAAGTGTATATCCAGGGTGATAGCAAAGTACATTTTTGGCTCGATTATCGCGAATATTCACCTTCTTTTCAGCATAGTTATATGCCCAAGAACTTACGGTTTTGGGGAAATTTGGTGTTACATCATCAAATCCAACTTCCAAAAGAACCCCTTCTTTGATATCTTTCGGATGGTTGTGGACCGTTTTGTAATAAAGCCGGATTCCGCCGCTTCTATACTTGTCATCATCAAATGCCGTATCGCGTTCAATTTTTACAATCCCGTCTATTTTGATGCTTTGCGCAAGCCAATCGTAAAAGAGTCGGCGACTGTCTTTATGAACATCTTTATTCTGATTTTGCCTTACATGAACGGACATTTCTTTAGGCGGCTCTATGAGTATATCGATATCCTCAGAAAATCGATGAATGAGATTATACCCTTTTGAAAGAGAGGTACCTCCTTTCATTTGAAAATTCAGTCCCTGATTTTGGAGTCCATATAGGCAATGCATAATCCAATAATCCTTAACTATAAGAACGGGACTAATCGACAAGTCATTTGATAAAATTAATATAAGGTCGTTGAAATTGTTATGGTTATGCAAATAATCAGTCACTGTCTATATTTCCACGATGGACTTAAACATTTTTTTTGCGCGCACTCCACCATAATTTACAATGGCATTTTTAAGATGTTTTTGATTCATTGATAGTGCTTTTGTCTTTACAAGGTTTAAGACGCGTTCTCGGTTTTCAGCCAATTGATTGATATGATCTACAAGATCCACCAACAAAAATTCGTCACAGAGATCCGAGGGAAAGTGGTGTTTTAATACGAATCGAAAAGATCGCATTCCCAATTTGAAGATACCATGGCGTTTATGGTTGTATACAACGGTTTCATTATAAAGCTGAGTTGTCCCAACACCAAGGCTATTATAGGAATTTGGGGTCATCAGAAGGAATCTATCATCCTTCAGGAAAGCTTTGACAAGTTCATGATCACTTGGAGGTACTGGGCCAAATGGAGATTCCTTTGGACAATAGTACATCCCTCCTGATAGCTTGAACAGGGCTTTTTCGTTTTGAAGCTGATTCAGATGGCGGTCAACGGCATTCGACCATTTTTCGATGTCAGCTCGCCTATAGACTTGTCCGGGGGTCAGGTGGACCCTAATTTGTTGTAAAGCTGTCATTTTCGGTCCTCCTATAATTAAGTATAACACAATTCCAGAAAATTGCAAGAATTTTAATGTAAAAATCATGCAAATCATGGAAAAATCCCGAGCTAACCTTTTTTGATCTTTAAATGTTATCTCTGCAATTTACCTCAACAATAAACACAAAAAATTTTTGAAATATTTTAAAAACTGATCCTAAGATTAAATTGATAAGCGCCTCCAATAGACCCGAACAAGCAAATTGACTTGGACGTTCAGAAAGACAAGAATCCATAAACCCAGCTTTCTGGAAAAAGTAAACCTCTGATAAGCAATTACATAATAAGCATTATCAGACGCTTTTTAAAGAAATTTCAAATGCCGAGTTTATGTCTGCGACAAGACTTTTAGTCAGCTTCTACCTCTAACTTATTCCGAGGATTGCTCACAAAAAATCTGTTGATGACGAAATTAATGGATTTCTTGAATCCATTATGCGAAAATTTTTTGCAGAAGTTAAAAATCAAAGGAAAAGCATGACATCAGCATTGAGCGAAGGAAAGCAAGCTAATAGCCTCTTACTTGCTGTAAAAGATTATTTGACTGTTTTTTTTGAATGTACGCTTGTGGTAACATTGGGAGTACTTATTTCTAATTACATAAATCGATTTTATCCATTAGAAGACCAGACAGTTCGTTTATTACAAGCCTATAGTGTAGTTCCTGGGGCAGCCGGTTTATTTGAAGTACAAAGGAGGGAGATTAAAACGTGGAGCGGGAAAACTCCTGCAGAGCTTTTGAATAAGAAACTATTTATTCTCTTTTCTGGCATTAGTCTTTTTTTACCAGTGATGTCATTCTCACTAATTCCTTTTAGTGCAAATGAGCCTCCTTCGGCAATGGAATCTAGAATCTTAGAAAAACTTAAGTCTGAGCTTCTTTTAGAGTATAAGACACAAAATTTGCAATTTCCTAATCAGAATTAATTACATAGTTAAAGAGGAAGCCATTTTCAACCAATTCTGACATAGGTTGCGGCAGAATTTCGGATATTGAAAGTTCTCAAATTCTTCCTAATTCGATGCAATCTTCTTCAAAATACAGCAAACTAAATACACCGAATGTTGAGTTTGATCATTCAATCATCCTACTGTAAAAAAAGTGCTCAGAATTCCTGAGCACTTTAAAAGTTTTCCTAATAGATCATTTTTCCATCAACCACTGTATACACACAAGATAAGAGCTTTTCAAACTTTTCCCTAGCGGTGTCAATATCCTCATCATAATTGCAATAAATCAAGTAAGCTACAGCAGTACTTCCAGGAATACCTTTAAATTTTTTAATAAAAAAGCGTCCAATCCCTTTATTTGGAACAAAAATTAGACCTTCTGCTTGGATCTCTTTTTTGGTTCCTTCAGAAAAAACAATATCATGAAAAAAAACATCATACTGATTACCTTCATTATGAAGAAATGCTTCTACGTTTTTTTGGACTGCTTTTTTCTCCCATGAATGACTATCGTAATCATTACCTAACCTTATAAAGGCAAGACCGTCATGGTTATATAAACTAGTCTTTTCATACGTTCCAATGTAAGAACGGTCATAATCTGTTTCTCTAATTAATTGATGTTCATTTTTCGGGCATATAAAAACAAAAGGTGATCCATGGGAATTAAGGGAAGGCTCAATGTAAAATTCATGCTCATTCAAAACTGGGGAACTTTCTTCTGCTTTGATTTCATTTACAAGAGTTATTCCCATTAAAAATGCTAACAGAAATTTAGAAAATTTCATACTCTTACCTCAATAATAGTTATGCACAGAATTTGCCCTTAAGAACTCTTAAGGGATGCGTTTTTGCATTTAAAGCAAATAAGGGGAATTTATATTAGATGGAGGATTTTGGTAAATTAAAATTTACAAATGACGTGAATTATTTTTTTTGATGGCTAGCATTCAACAAACATGTATTGAAAAATAACAATGAATTTACTGTCATAAACCTATTTTTGAAGCAGGATTATCCTTCCAGATATCCCTGGAGCGAATATATTTTTTTAAAGTGTCCGATCTTTTATGACCAGTTTGTTTCATGATTGCATATTCTTGCAAGCCTACCATTGCAGCGGTAGTGACAAAACCAGAACGAAGACTATGTCCAGAATACTTTTTAGCAATTAATTTCAGATGGGGGTTCCTCTTAATAACTCTAGCTATACTGTGAGATGTTATTCCCTCTTTACTCATTTGTCCATGTCTATTTATAGATCTAAATAAATGCCCGCATGATAGTTTAGAGAATTCAATCCAATCTTGGAGTGCTCTTACAGGACATGTTTCAGAATTTGCCCCATATGGAATCGCTACTTCTCTCCCCTCCCCTTCCTGATCAGTTTTAGACCGATTCAATCGAATAACATAGCCGTCTCTAAGCAACTTGAGATCTTCTATTTGGATACTCGCCAGCTCAGATCTGCGAAAAGCCCCTGCAAACCCAATTAACAACAAAGCCTTATCCCGAATATTGATTAGTTTGATCTTCTCATTTGTTCCATCCCCTAAAAATTTGATCATCAACCTCAGATCTTCAATTAAAATAGGATCCTTGCCTTTTTGAGAAGTTCCATGGGTGTTTTTAATTCCTTTCCATGTTTCTTGTATGACAGGGTGTCTTCTATTAAATTCAATTCCAGAAATTTGATGCGCTTGGCTGATTGCGCTTAACCTCCGAGCCAATGTAGAAACTTTTAGAGCAGGCTGTAGCTTCCCCTGAGAATCTGTGAATGGATGTGAAGCCCTGTCAGCCAAATAGCAAGCAACCGTATGAGGATCGGCAGGCATACAGGTTAATTTTTTTAACTTACACCAAAGATCAAAGTCTTTCCAATCTGAAGAATAACTTTTAATTGTGTTTTGAGAGCGTGCGTGTTTTGCATAATCCTTTGCAAGTCCAGCCACATAAATTAAAGCGCTCAGATCAGCATCATCCACTTCTTTTTTTTCAAATGAAAGTATCTGGTTAATTTGCATATACCTTTTTCAAGTTTGAGGTTTCTCTAAGATCTTTAGCAAATACTCACAAGCAATGCTAAATTCGGTAAAGGTTTCGCCTAACGTTCGATAATATGTTCTTATCGAACCTTAGAAAATCTAAGCTTTGAAGTCAAGATTTTGAGATCAGGATCGACTTCTTTTAAAACTATGCGAGAAATGCCGACAGAATAAGATATCTAGCATCTAAGCTTAATGGCTAGGCTCCGCTGAAATTTCTTTGAAAATCTCCGACAAGTCATCCTTGTTTTCTTGAGAGAAATCCTTTATTCCGATCTTATTTTCTAAGTATTTTTTTAAAATCTGGCATCTTGAGAAAATAGGAAGGCTGTTATCGGTTAATTCTTGTGAAAGAAAATAAGGGGCAGCATTTAGATACCCTAATAATGCGGTAAAGAGAAATCTAATTGCACTACAAGCTAAAGGCTTACAATAAGTTGGAAGGGGTCGATAAGGAACTTTGTTACTCCCTGAATTTAAAGATGACGCCAATCTCTGGGGTGAAAGAACATAATTGTTATGAGTAAACCTGCTTACAAAACGGTAATACTTATCATAGGCTTGAGGGATTATTTTATCGAAAAATTTTTTTACAGTTATTTTACCCCCTTTTTTATCTTTCAACGAGTTTAGATAGACAGACATCGATTCTTTATCTTTAAGGAAATACTTTAGCTTCATCAAGGTCTCAATGAGGGACCTTGATTTGCGAAAAGCCTCTACATAGTAGCCCCGCTCAAAATCAACTACAAGAGATCTAACATCACAAGGCAACTGACAATAGACTTCATAAGCATGAAAAAAAAATGAATATCCAGGTGTTGACTCATCGTTAAGACCGATTCTTTTTAAGTATAGCATTTCGAAAAATAAATTTATTACATTTGCGATTTCAGCTAATTCTTTTTCAAAAGCTAGATAAGTTTCAGTAATTACTGCTTTCTCATGCTCAAGAATATCTGCATAACACGGTTTTTTAAAGTTTTCCAATTGTAAATCCATTGTTACATTCACATCTCCAATTGATCAGTGATCTGTTTCTTACTTTCATTTTCTAAGCAAGGTTTTCTCTCTGCAGAATCTCGTAATAAATTTGGCAATTTGTCAGGTTCAAAACCTTTAACTAGAATTGACTTAGCTATTGTTCTGTTAAATAGAATCTGACTACTTTCGTCAGAATTGCACAGATGAGGGAATCGTTGACTACACTCAGAAATTTGTTGTTTCATATTCGATAAAATATCTACAGAAGGCAACTTCCCGGTTTTTGCCCTGTACAATATGCCTTGGTAGATTAAGTTGTCATCGGAATGAACCCCACTACTTTCCGCTTGCTGCATCATCTCTTTTCCGGCTCTTAGAGATAAATCGACCTCTTTCAAAATTTCTTTTTCAATTTCCCAAGCTTTAAGTCCATGCCTCTCTTCCAAACCGTTTCTTAATCTTTCATCTACTCGCCAGAGAACTTCATTTAATTTGAGCATTTCCCAAACGCTCGATTTACCTTTTTCAAAGTACGGCTTCAATCTATCTAAGCTAACCGCTTTTTGATGAGCATTTAGCAGACATCCCTGTATAAAAGTCTTTTCAAAATGTTTAGGCACTGGATCAGCCAAATCCCATTTTTCGGGGAGGCTCTTTGCTAAGATAGCCTGATCAACGACTCTTAGCGAAGACACGCCAACCTCTCTCATGCGTTTACAGATTTCAGACGCAGCTTTGTAGCCCGCCTGATCATTGTCAGGCCAAATAATAACGTCTCTGTTAAACAGGGGTTCCCAATTTACCTTCGAAGCAGCGCTAGCCCCACCTAACCAAGATATACAAACAAATTTATCCAGCAACTTCGCAGCAGCATTGGCGGTCTTTTCTCCCTCAACGATTAAAACAGGTTTTGCAGGAAATTTTGCTAACAAATCTAAATTATATATCGGATTCGTCTTAGATTCGGAATGAAATCTTTTCAAACTCCATCTTGCGTCCTTCTCCATCCCATTGGCATATCCATAACTTAGGGGAAGAAAGATTTTTTCTTTGAGATTTTTTAAATTCTGGAGCCTTAGGTTATAAAAGATCAAGCTGCCATTTGCTTCTCTATAAGGATAGACTTCAGCTAATTTATAATAACCATCTAAATTTGTTGAATAATCTTTTAATTTGATTTCCTCCAATTCTTTTGGAGGAAGACGGCTTTGCCATTCTTCTTCCTTCTGTAATTTTGTCTTAGATTCATTGAACCTTGGAGGAATATTCGATTCAGGGTGTTGTAGAAATTCTAAAGCCCATTTTCTCGCCGCTTTTTTATCCATGTCGAATTTTAATTCAATCAAACCAAGCAGTCCACCACCACGGCCATTTTCATGATCATAAAAGCAGCCCATTTTAGCTCCTTTCATAGCAACAGCAAAAGCCCCCTTTCTTCCAAAGCGGTATCCATTTGCATCTGTTCGAGTGGGCCCTTCAGGAAAAAGCCTATGTATTAGAGATTCAATATTTAGCTTCAATTGGTCTTCTACATCAAAGTTTCTCTCTTTTGCATCACCCTTATGACGATAACAGCGATCTTCTAAAATGATGTAGGAACGATGATTGAATATTCCCATCAATTTCTTTTTTGGAATTTCTATATAGGCAACATGAGCACTCTCATTCCGGGATTTGCAGGCCTGCAACCAAGGAATGTAATGTGGGGTTTTGCTTTCATGAAGCCCGGACGATTCTTTCTCCGATTTTACAATCTCATTTAGTGAATTCGCAAGCTCAACATTGCGAAAATAATTTATAATCAGTAACTTAGAAGGTTCATCTAGTCGCTTAAAAGCATCGGAGCGTATTTCTTTATCACCTATCTGCCTTTTTTTCCTCACATTAGGAGCTGGTTCTTGAGCTATTGCAATTTCTGAAGTAGGAATTGCAGTCTGAATTTTATCCTCTACCAAAACAACCCTTCCTATCTGTTTACTTTCCTCTAATTTAGTTTTATAAAATTTCTGATCAGATATTCGATCGCCATATCCGCCAATCCAATTTTTAAACTTAGATTGCAGAGAATCTAATGTTTTCAGGCTAAATCCTTTTATATTATCTAAAAGCTTGCTTGAGTTTTCTAATGATTCGATTTTTTGTTGTAGCGCAGCTTGCTGGCGTTGCAGATCAATATCGTCTTTTGTGAAGAAATCCACAGAATTTATTTTAAAACCACTTCTCAGAGCCTGTCTTTTGAGTTCGGCAAGACAATTGACTTCTTCTCTTGGTACAAAATATTGCACATTATGTACATGTCGGGTCATATTCACATAGAACATTTCTTTATTAAGATAAGGGCTATGCAGAACATACGCGCGATCTAATGTTTTGCCTTGAGCGCGAAAGCATGTTGTTGCGTATCCCAATTGAAATGACGTGTAGTATTTAGGATCAAAAATCACCTCACGTACTTTATCTTGATCCTTTAATGCTACAATAAATTCATCTGTCGCAGCTTTTCTGAGAATCCCAATATCCCCATTTCTCACACCTAAACTTGAATCATTTTTTCGAAATTCTAGCACATCTCCTTCACTGACCAAAATCGTTGCTTTTGAAAATCCTATAGAAATATCGCATGCGTAGTCATTTGTACCGATTCTGCCGGATGCTTTCAGATAAGAACGTGCAATTTCATTCAATAGCCTAACTTCTGCATTTCCATGAGCTATGATGATTGATGATTCATTTGAAAAAAAAGCATTATCTTTAGCCCAAGATTTAATCAGTCCTTCAATAGCATCGTCTTTTGTTTCAGACCACACAAAACCCCCAAATGAATTCACTAGGTTAAAGGCTTCGCTGACTTTTCCAAGCGCCAACTTTTGAGTAGCATCCCTTTGAATATTACTTTTCTGTCTTTGAATATTACTTAAAATCTCACATCCATAGCGCTGGCAAAATTGCTTAAACATTCCTCCCCTATCTACTGAACTTAGCTGCGCTGAATTACCAGAAAAAATAATTTTCACATGATTTTTATCTGCTTCCTTTAGCAATTCAAGCAAAACTTTATTTCCAATTTTTCCAGCTTCATCAACGATCCAAACTTCGTGATTTTTTTTTACATTTACGTTCCTTTCATAGTAAAGGCAATACAAGAAATGATATAGGTTGTCCGTTTGAGAAAATCCATGTTCTTTTAGAACTTTTGCGGTTGCATTATCTGGCCCCAATGCTCTAACCGTAAGACCTTTTTTTTCATACTCCGTTTTCAGCGCAGCCAGCAAATAACTTTTCCCTGTACCTGCATGCCCTTCCAAACATGAAATGCCATTACCTGAAATTATTTTTCTAAATGCTATCGCTTGTTCATTATTTAAATGCCTTGGGGCTTCTTGAGAAATCGGGGGTATATCCCCTTTTTGTTTGTAAAGTCGATCTGAGAGTCTGATAATTTTTCGTTCTTCTTCTATAACTTTCCTAGAAGTAAATTTTGCTAAAGCGATTTGCTTCTTATCAAATAATTGCACCAACTCACTGTTTGACCAAAAAGCATTTTTTATTTCTAAAATATTTTTCGGTTCAATATATTTTTCAAGGTATCGATTTAGATCTTCCGGGGTAAATATACTTTGGTTTTCAGTGAGCTTTTCCAAAATCAAATTAATATCTTGGGATTTAAGTAAGTTGTCGTTTACAGCGCGGTCTTTATTTTCCCATAATGAAATTGCTTTCCCTCTCATTCTTACTGGTCCTAAATGCGGTTGAGAGACTATCCCATTTAAATCAACTTGTAGATTTATCCCTTTTTTTTCAAAATAAGTGTTTTGATGCTTACCCCATTCCTTACCCCAGTCTTTTCCGAAAACCACAACACCATTTCTGACAATCGGCATTAAATCACGTGCTTTTGTTTTTTCAAACTCCAAACCGTTTTCATTAAATCTGCGTGTGGTCACTAAAATATGTGCATGCCAATTGTGTTCTTTTTCTTCTAACTCTCCTGTTCCTTCATTGTGCACTGATGCTTCTTGAGGTTTATGGATATCAATTTGTGCAGCAAGTCCATTGTCAATAAATTCTTGCTGCACAAATGATCTTATTAGTTCGACTCGATCCTCTAGTGAAATAACAACATCGTCCGGTAATGCTGCTACCAATTCAATTTGAACTTGCGAATCTAATCTCTTTTCAGCTGATTCAACTGCATTCCACAAATATGTTTTGTCTTTGAACTTCAAATCGACATTCTCAGGAAGTAGAATTTCATGATAAACAGGCTTTGGCCGTGAGCTCCAATCATAGGAACGAGGCGGCATGCTGCTTGTTCCCTCAAACTGAATCTGGGTACGAGCATTATAAGCAGCTTTATAGCAAGCGTTTTTTCCAGAAGATCGCTTAACATACTCTGCACGACAAAATCCGATAGCCATTATATTCCTAATTAATGTTTTTTTGAATTTACCATGCCAATTTGACGCAGTCAAATTAATTCTACCGCGCATTGTTTACAATGCATATTGCGTATATAACATTTTACCTGTGCCGCTGATCCGAGGGGGTTTAATTTTTACGTCTACTTTGCTAGTGGTGGTGAACCGAGTGTCAAACGAAATGGAAACCTTAAGATCCGATATTTTTTTGACAGAAAAACATCAGAAATGTACAGTGGGAAATAAAATTTTAAATTGAACATGGAGAAGAAGTATGGTTCTTGAAGCTATTAAAGAAAAGATTTTGCTAAAAAAGCAAAAACTGAAAGAACAAGAAAAGATGATAAAAAATCAGGAAAAAACTTCAAAAATCAAACGTTTCTCGGAATTAGGTAGGTTAGCTTATAAAGCTAAACTTGAATCTTTAGATGAAAAAGTTTTGCTTGGTGCTTTCCTTGAGATTGCAGAAAAATCGCAAGATGCGAAAGCTCTAAAAGCTTGGTTAGAAAGATCAGAGAAAATCCAAAATGATACAACATCTTTAAAACGAATATTGATTTCTTTCAGAGCAGTTCCTAATCAAGAAATTAAGGATCAACTCAAAAAAATGAATTTTCGTTGGAACAGCTTTAGGGGCGAATACTATGGCCGTGGCACAAAAGATGACTTAACAAATTTATTAAAAGGCTTAGATGTTTCGATTGAGGTTATAGATTGAACTTATCGGATAAATTGTCTAAATTTTGTAGCCAACGAACCAGTCTAATAAATCTGGGTATTTCCGGAAGTGCCCTACTTATTTCTTATTGCACCGAATTTTTATTTCAAATACCCCCATGCACACTCTGCATTGTGCAACGCTTCATTTGGATGTTTATTTTTTTTTGTACGATTTTAGCTTTTTTTTCTTCAAATCAGAGATTATTACTATTGATCATAATGTCTCTAGCTTTAATTGGTGGCACCTTGGGGATTTACCACTTACTAATTCAAAATGGATTCATCAGAGACCTTTGTAAAGTTACCAAAGTAAGCACCATTCAAGATTTTGAATTAATGTTGAATGTCAAATCAGGATGCTCCGAGAAGAGTTTATCATTTTTAAAAATCCCTCTTCCTTTTTTCAATGTATTAGGATCTCTAGGATGTTTTGTTTCATCCTTAACTGAAGCAAATTTCAAAAAAATATCAAGCTTTAACACAGATCGAAATGCAGACGATTAAATCAGAATCAAGCTAATCGTTTGTTATCTGAAGTTTCAATCGAAGCTTGTAACAGGAACTGCTAAAAAAGCATGGCTTTGATTAAGATAATAGGTGGGACACTCTCCTAAAACATATCCTTTTGAATTTTGGCTCGATATACGAAATTTCTGGTGAAAATCAAACCTATCTTCTTTCGGAATGCAATAAGGAGTATCTGTATTAGCTAAAAGTTTCATGATTTCCATGCCAGGCAAGTAATATTTCGTACCATTGACTCCAGACTTTAATACGGAAGGACTACAATAAAGCATCTGAGGAACATTATTGATAATTCTATAATTGCTAACCAACGTTTCAAGGCCATAGCTTTTGCATTCGATCTGTGATCCACTTTCTAGATTTACGAAATAAACAGAGATCTTTTGATCGTAACAAACCAAAACATTGCCTAAGTCATCAAGGTCAATAATATTCCCTCCCCTTTCACCAAAATTTTTAAATAACTCTGTATACACTCCATCTTTATACAAAATGGCAATGTTTTTAAATTCAGGTGAATATGCATTGATAATAACATCTCCAGAATTGTTCATCAGTGGGGCTCCAGATTTGTAATTTGGAAATTTTAAATAAAAGTCGGCTGTAATATTCTCTAAATTTCCATCACTCCAAAGATAAAAGGAGCGAGGTTCATCCCACGAACACAGCAGTAATTGTCCATTATCGTTCATCTTGACAATATATGCATGGGGTCCAACCCCTGGGTAGACTTTCAAACCAGACAGCGGATCCCAGAAAAAAATTTCTTCTAAATACATCCCTGAAATTTGACCTTTATTATTTAGGTGTAGCTCGGAAGGATGTTCCATTTTAGGAAAATTAAAGTTTAAGACCTGAAGACCTGTTTGCTCATCCCACAAGAAAAATTCCCATAAAGTATCATTTCTGACAGCTCCTACAATTTGTCCTTTGTCATTTATGGAAAATGCACGGCTTTCCTCTGCCCCCAAAACACCTATATCCTTTATTTCATAACAAATGTCTTCACTTGAAAAAATAGAAGTAGATATAAAACAAAAAAACAACATTAGAATTTTATTAAACATAACAACAACTCACAGCTCATATTAAAATCAACAAATAATAACGCCAATCATTAATTAAAATAAACGCATTTTTATATTATTAACACGAAAACCCATCAGATCATTAATAAATTTAACTGAAGATAATACATTATACTAGAGTATTTTGATGCTTGCATTCTGCCTTGATTTTCGTACAATATTCAATCCAGCAGAAAGACTAACTTGCTTTGAAGTAGACTTTGAAACACAAAACGACAACTAAAACATTTACAATATTCTAATGATTTACTTATGAAAAACGAAACTAAAATAACCCACATTAAAAAATTAAATCCCCATTGCTCGAAAATCAACCTCTGTTTTTATCAAGAATCAATTCCTGCGGGCATCCCTTCACAAGTAGAAGGCTTGTCTGAAGAAAAACTAGATCTGAATGAACTCTTAATCAAAAACCCGTCGGCTACATTCTTTTTAAGAGTCTCAGGTCATTCGATGAACAAGGCAGGCATTCATAACAATGATATTTTGATCGTGGATCGTAGCTTAGTGCCCGCTGATGACAGAGTTATAATCGTTTCAGTCAATGACGAACTCAGAGTAAAAAGACTAAAATACGAGAATGAAAAAATCTTACTTGTTTCCGAAAGCAATCCCTACTCCCCTATTGATATAACCGGAGAGGAATTTCGGATTTGGGGCGTTGTCGTCAATGTTTTACATGAACTTTAGGTAATATGAGTTACTTTATCTTAGCCGATTGCAACAATTTTTATGTTTCTTGCGAACGCTTATTTAATCCAAAGATTGAAAAAAGACCGGTTATAGCCCTATCTCAAAATGACGGGTGTGTGATTGCTCGATCGCAAGAAGCCAAGCTACTTGGAATAAAGATGGGAGAACCTTACTTTAAGGTCAAAAATCTTTGCCAGCATTCAAACGTAGTGGTTTTTTCGTCGAATTATCAGCTTTATGCTGATATTTCTGAGAGAGTAATGAATGTTTTATCTCAAGCTACACCAGATTTTGAGATTTATTCGATCGACGAGGCATTTCTAAAATTTCAGGATCACATTTCTGAAAATGAAATTTTACAAGAAAGTTTTGCACTAAAGAAATTAGTGATGCAGTGGGTGGGAATCCCGATCTCTATTGGCATCGGCCCAACAAAGACATTAGCAAAGGTAGCAAATAGCTTAGCTAAAAAAAATAGGGAGGTAGGAGTCTTCAGCCTAAACTCTCCTCAAATCCGAGAAAATGTTTTGAAAAAATTCCCTATAGAGGATGTATGGGGTATTGGTTCAAAACTTAGCAAAAGGCTTAATGGAATTGGAGTTTACTCGGCTTCGGATTTCGTCCAAAAAGATCCTTATCATATCAGAAAAATTATGGGAGTTGTTGGAGAACGCATCCTTCTCGAATTGCAAGGCATTGCCTGCCTAAACCTGGAGATTCCATCCCCCAAAAAAAGTATTTCTTATACCAGATCCTTTGGCAAAAAAATAACGGATTATTCGGAGCTTGCAGAAGCATTAGCTACTTTTACTAATAAGGCGAGCATCAAGTTAAGAAAGCAAAATGGATACACCTCAGCAATCCAAGTTTTTGTAGAGACATTAACATATGAGCGAGAGAGAACATATAGACAACAATATGGAATGATAAAACCCTTTTCTAAGGCAACAAACGACACTGTGCTTTTGATTAAAGCAGCTAAGGATTGTCTCGAAAGATTGTTTAAACCCAACGAAAAATATAATAGAGGCGGAGTCATCTTTTTAGATTTAGCATCAGAAGAAACCTTCGTACCGGATCTATTTTTAGGCGATATTGATTCAAAACGTAATCTTGCAATGCGCACCGTCGACGCCTTAAATGCTCGTTTTGGAAAAAACACTGTTTTCTTTGGAGCAATGGGGGTGAATCAGACCTGGAAATCCCGCTCTGAGATGAAGTCTTCTCATAATACTACCAGCTGGAATCATTTACCAGTCGTATACGCTAAGTAAAGCAGATTAGAAACAATCTTGAAATCCAGGAATCCGGCTGTATGGTTTACCAGAAAGCTGGTTGTATGGGAGTTCATAAATACATAAGGTGGTCTGTTAAACCAGACGGCCTTTACAGTTTCTAAAACAACTGTCCCCGCATCTAATTCATAATTTCATGTTGGCTAAAAATTCTATAGATGTGGCCGCTCGCATAAAAGCGAAGCGGCTACGTCGCTAAATAACGATGCCGTTACCGTTACCGTTGGCTACCTTTTTTTGTAAGTGTTTAGAAATCAATGTTTTTATGATTCTACTTAGAGGGGGTTTACGAGACAGAGTTAGGGGGGCTTCACAGGGGATATTAGGGGGCCTTAACCTAAAAATTATATGATTCACCCATAATCTCTCAAATAAGCCTTGAGGCGCCTGTTTCTTTAAGCTCTAAATAATAATAACTTACGAAAAAAGTTAGGGGGGCTTAAAACTAAAACATCGAGACATTCTCAAACAATAAGAACCTTAGCTTTCTTGAAATTAAGAAGACCCTACATGAGGCTATTGTTCTAAATTGCTAATAATCAATGTATTTTGGATTGTAGTTAGGGGGGCTTCTTAATAGTGGTCTCGCTTATTGGGGGGTCTCGAAAGATAAGATTCAAAGCTTTTATACTTAAAAGCATACATTTAAAGTTAGGGGGGCTTAAAAAAGTTAAAAAGTGAAAGGATGCAAAGACTGCCTAAAGATTTTTTGTAAGTAGTTTAGCATTAGTTTATTATATATTCTGGTTAGGGGGGCTTAAATTTACTTGAACTTTTCTTATTGAATAGAGGGCTACATTTAATTTTTTTATAAAACTCTAAAAGCCAGTCCCCTTATAGGTTGAGTAAGGGGGGCTTAAAAAAGCTAAAAGTGGTTCTTGCTTCAGAATACCTTGGAGGCAATCCTTATACAAATCACTAAAAATTAAATATTTCGATGCTTGAGTAAGGGGGGCTTAAAGATATCAACGCTCCCTTCTTGTATTGAAATTTTAGACTCCTTGGGAGTTGTTCTCCATAAACCTTTAAGTAATAATAGTATTATAAAGGGGGTAAGGGGGGCTTAAAAAAGCAAATCGAAGTACTCTTGAGAGACCTTGAAGTCAAGTTTCCTTAAATCACTAAAATTTAAGCTTGGCAAGGTCAGAGTTAGGGGGGCTTAAAAGCTAACCAATGTTTTATAAAGGCTATTTCTTGAAGTACCCTTGAAAGCAATTTTCATGCAAATCACTAAAAATTAACTAAACTAGGAATGGAGTTAGGGGACCTTAAAAAAACTAAACGAAATTTCCTCTATTTCATAGAGTCCTTGGAATGAATTTTAGATAAATTTCTAAAAATTAAATATTTGAGAGCTTGAGTTAGGGGGGCTTAAAGTCTTATATGAGCTTTTCTTGGCTTTCTATATTGATAATGCTCGATTGCACCTTGAAAATGTTTTCATTCAAATAACTAGAAATCAAGCATATCGGAAATAGGGTTAGGGGACCTTAGAAAGCTAAGTCAAGTTCTTCAATAAATGCACTAAAGAGACCTCGGACTTAAATTCTTCTTAAGTCACTAAAATTCAACTTTTACAAAGATTGAGTTAGGGGGGCTTAAAAGTAAGCTAAGATTTTTCGGAGTATATCATCTTAAAGCCCCTTAAGGCCGATTTATGCGTATATCACTTACAATCAATTCTTGGAGTATTTGAGTTAGGGGGGCTTAAAAGATAAAAGAGTCTTTCTCATAGCAACTTTCTAAGAGACCTTGAGATTGATTCTACGTAAATATCTAAAATTTAGATTTTAAAATCCATGAGTTAGGGGGGCTTAAAAAATATGTCGGCTTTTTGCACTTTCAGACTAATTCATCTCATTCTGAGTGAGTGACAACTTATTTTATCCTGAATTTTGCTTTGACTTAGCTTTGGAATATTTTCTGGCAGCAAGTTCCTTCTTAAGTTCGGCTGACTTGTAGCCTCCTTTGGAGCCTTCGATTCGTTGTTTGCCCTGATATTCTAAGAAATTAGTTACTAAAGAGTATGAGGGGCCAAGAGTATATTCATCACCCTGTTTTTGCAGAAAGGCTTTAGAGAAGAGATCATCCTCTGTCCACCCTGCTATGATTTTTTCAACATAACTTTGGGCTAGGTTTGCCTGGTGTGCAAGCTCTTTCCATTTACTTATAGGAAGTAAAATACTTCCTGAACTAGCTAGCTTGTCTGATTGGTTTGAAAATTCTTCAAGAATAAGAATCTGAAGCATAGCCTGGGCGGCATGGGTGTTCTTTGATCCAATGAGAGGTGGTAGATCAGTAATTGGGACTAATCTTCTTTTTTCTCCTGCTGGCATCAGATGAGTAAAATTTGGGAGAAGCATTTCACCGAGAATAATATTTATCTTCGAAGGTTCGCCATTTCGATATTTTTCAATCTCTCTTAAAATGATCATATTCCCTGTTCCTCCTTGAGGAAAGTTAAATTGACCAAATGCTTGGGCATGTAAAATGGCTTTTACTTCCGAAGGACTTTTGTTACTTGCTCCGCAACCGATTAGATTCGCAATACCCTGATAACCACCTGAAGTGCAGATCAACCGAGGGTCATTGTTCCCTTCTACCCAATTACGAAAACCTGTCTGTACTTGCCAACGAAGTAGTTTATGTCCACAGAGTGAAGAGAAAGCTTGCATGCCCTTACAGATAAGGTTTACAAGTTTTGGATCAATGCAAGGAACTGTTGAGATTATTTTTCCTTCGTCAGAGTAACAGGTAATCATGGAATCTTTAACTTCTATCTTCGTGTCTTTGGAAAGAGGTGGTTTGATAGTTGTAATTAAAACCCCTTTTGCTATTGCTGGAGTATGCCTAGTTTGTCTTTCCCATTTGGTTTTGACTACATCGGTCCAAAGAACTTCTCCCAGGATGATAAATGCGGGAGAATGAAAGAAATATGTTTTCTTAGATTTATTGATCGGCTCAAACCAGAAGGAGAGAAAATTCTTGTTATTTTCGTGGCTCAACTTATCTGAAAGCTTTTGTGAAAACTCTTTTCCTTTCGCTCCTATTGAAGAAATTAACTTTATGTATTCCCGATCCCAATTTAAAAATGATTCATTTATAAATAGGTTCTCGAAATTCGGTTCACTATTCGTGACTTCTAAGATTTCAATTGTTCCTTCTTTCTTACCTTCTCCCTTGATACTCTGTAGTTCTGTTGGGCATTTTACTAACGCTTTTAGTTCTTTGCACTTTTCTACAAGTTCTCTTGCGAGGATATCGACGGCTGACTTTCCATTTAAAGCATCTGGTGTTTCATGTTCCAATACCTTGCGAGCTATATCAAAGTGAAACCAAGTTGGATCTTGAGTCGCGACAATCGACATAAAGGCTTCTATTATTTGCCATGAGGTATGTGGACGTTGAGGTTTCGCTATCTCTGCTTTCAATAAGGTGAATTTGTAGATAGTCTCGAAAAGCTCAGTCCCAATCGATGTCTTATTCTCTTCCAATATTCTTATAAATTCTTCATGGCCTGCAAGTTGGTTTTCTTCTGATACTGGGGCGATGATGTTGTTACCCATGAAATTTCCTTATTTGAGGAATTGCTCACTTAATGACAGTTTTTTAAATTTTACAGAAACAGTATCTGCTTTTTTGCTTTCATGTTTTGGATTTGGCGATTCGGAAGTTAATTCAGGTAAATATCTTACCAAGAACCCTTCAAAGTCTTTTTTAAGGTAGATGGGTTCATTAATAGCAGTAAAATTGGATTTCTGAAGACTTAAAATCATATCGTCCGGATTTAATCCTTTGAAAGCATTCAATTGCCATCTAACCCCATCTGTCAATGCTGAAGATCCTCTTGCCGCTGTTTGATCTGTTTTGTTTTCATGAGTGTTTTTTATAGCTGCTTTACTCATGTGATGCGCAAAAAGCACTGTCGGATTGCCAGGAAGATCAATGGTTAGCTCTTCCAGTAGTGCTATAAATTGAGTTGCAGAGGCATTATCGATTTCGGCATCCGCTCCAAGAAATCTAGAGATGGGATCAAGAATTATTAGCGACCATCCACCTATGGGAGCTTTATCTTCAAGCCTCATTTTTAAATGTCGAAAATAATGACTAGGCTTATTTTTTTCTAAAAAAGCGGCTTGCTGTCCACAAAATGAGAAGGCACAAATACGCTTGCTGGCTTCTTCTAGAGTCTTATCGAACAATAGTCCTTGAGTTTTCCTCAGATGCTTTGAGGCTTTATAGAGAATTCTGTGAATATCATCTTCCTGGTTTTCTCCTAATCCTAAGAACACATTCCCTTTCTTTTGGTCTCCACAATGCTGTGTTGTCGAAAAACTTCCTAGCCAGTCCCCTCCTGTAGCAATTGAAATTGCAAGTTGGGCTAATAAATGTGTTTTACCTACCCCCCCTGCACCCACTAACATTGCGACGATGCTTTTTGGAAGAAACCCTTGAGGTTCTCCATTAGACTTAGTTATTTCTAAAAGCATTGGCTTTTTTGGGGGTAGCTTCAATAAGAAGTTCTCACTTCTTTCATCGAGAAATTGGATGGGAATTTTTTCTTTTACAGATTTATGTCGCTCTACCTGCTTTATCTTCTCCAACGCATCTATTGCGATAGAATTAGGATCTTCCTTATCAAAGGCTCTTTTTTCAATGTCCTTTGCGAGATTGATCAATTGCCTTTGGCGTGAGATTTTTTTTAACTGGTCGATGTAATATTCAATATGAACATTAAACCCTGTCTGTGCCAGGGATGTTAAATATGCGACTCCTCCGCCTAATGACTCTAGCCTTTGCTGATCTTTAAGCTCGTTGCAAATGAGGTGAATTTCAGCTGGGAGTCCCCTGCCATGCAAAGATTTCAGAACATTAAATATAATCTTGTGTTCTGAGTAAAAAAAATCAAAATCCTCTAAGGTTCGTATTGCGATATCAAAGTTGTCCTTATTAGCCAACATTGCGCCAATAACAAGCATCTCAAAGTCTTTTTCATTTGGAAGATTCTTCACATGCAACATGGTGATCCTTTATCTAAACATTCTCAAAATACAACTATAGCAGTTTTTTAGCGAATTCACGCAGGTTATTCTCAATGCTGTTGTTCCATTTTAATTAACCAATCTATTGCTTCACATATCAAGTTGGCCTTTTCTGTTTTACGGCCTTGCAGCATCCTTTGAGCATAAAGGTCATTAAACGCCTTATAAACATTTTCGGGTAAGTTAAAGGTCATCTTATATGTCTGCATTTTTTGGCTTTGAGTTTGACTGCTTGAGAAATTGAGAGCCGGTCTTGTTAATGAATTTATTTCCCTACTTGCATGAATTTCTGGATTACTTTGCTGCATTCTTAAATCCCCAAAATTTGGATTATTTGCTTCGTGAATTAAATTTGATTGCCCTAAATGGTTTTCTGGATGGCTGGGTTGCTGGATTCTTGGATTCTCTATTTGATTCCCTAGTGGATTGTTTGGTTGTTTGATGTTCTTATGGCTTACTGTTTGGTTGTTTTGTTGGATGTCTTGTTGTCCATTATTCTGGTTTCCCATTTTCCCAACTGGCTTATCTTCATACATTTCATCCATAGAGAGTTTTGCTTTTTTCTTAATGGCGTCAATTCCGGACATAACTTAATCTCCCTTGTAGTTCTTTTGTAAATTCTGCATATGCAAGCGCACTGGGACTTCCTGGAGCATAGTCAAAGATAGACTTTGCTGCTTCTTGCGATTCCTTTATTTTGACATTCTCGGGTATGCGAGTATTAAATACTTTATCCCCGAAAAGTTCACTGATAGCATCAAAAATTCTCTTCGAATGCTTAGTTGTCATTTTAAAAAAAGTGAAAAGAACACCCAGGATTTCAGCTCTATGATTTACCAACTGCCCTACTTTCTTATTAGTTCTGTTGATTGTATCCATGAAGTTTTGCATTCCTGCTAAATTAAAGTAATCTAACCCCACAGGTAAGATAATGTGATCAGCAGTTAATACGGCATTTGTGAGCAACGTACCAAAAGTAGGTGACGTATCTATGATCAAGTAATCGTATCTGAGGTCTGCTAGCTTAGATCTCAAAACAAATTCTTTCGCTTGAATTTGAGCTAATTTAATGTCGGCTACAGAAAGAGAAATATCAGAAGGTAGAATATGCAAACCCTCTATATAGGTATCTTGCACGATGTCTTTGACTTCACACTCATCTTGACACAACAGTTCCGCAATAGTTTGTCGATTTTCGGTTGTAACTCCTAAACCTATAGTAGAATTGCCTTGAGGGTCCAGATCAACTAACAGAACCTTTTTCCCTTCATAAGCAAGACCTGCTGCAAGATTTATGCTAGAGGTTGTTTTTCCACACCCTCCCTTTTGATTGCATATGGCTATTTTAAACATGGCTTGAGACCTTTTGTTGTATAATGATCTTTGCATAAACCTACTTGAGAAGATGTATTTATGTAAATGTTTTTGCGGATTTATTGTTGTTTTTTTGTAAAGCCATACGGATGGCTGTCTGGATGGTTTAATGGTTTTCCGGACATCCAGAAAACCATCTGGTTTATTTACAAAAGCTTATGCGAATCAGAGTAGGAAAATGCCAATTCAAAATTACCCGATTCAACAAAACAAAAAGGGCTTTTTTTCTGAATTTTGGCTGGCCAGTTGTCTTTACGTTAGTCCAGGAAAATTTTAAGCCATAAAACTGTATTTCTGGAAAACTGGATTTCTTGTTTCCTTTATCATTTTTGCATAATTTTGGCACTTGATAGTAGTATCATTCTTTGATATCATCAACTTATGAGAAAGAAACATTCTGACACACTTAATGCCATCTTCCATACGCCTATCCTTTCAAGTGTTAAATGGAGCGACGTTGAAGCTTTATTTCTGAGCCTTGGAGGCAAAGTAAGCGAGGGACGAGGCTCTCGTGTAAAATTTATCTAAATGATCGAGTGGCTGTGTTTCATAAGCCTCACCCTCAGAAAGAAACGGATAAGGGGGCTTTGGTCTCAGTGCGTCGTTTTTTAGAAGAACCAGGAGTAAAACCATGAAGTATAAAGGATATCACGGACACGTGAATTATGATGAAAAAGCCAAGCTCTTCCATGGTGAAGTCGTTGGACTAAGAGATGTAATCACTTTCCAAGGAACTTCAGTGGAAGAGCTCGAACAAGCATTTAAAGACTCTATTGATGAATATTTGGACTTTTGCAAAGAGTTGAACAGGGCTCCGGAAAAGCCTTTCTCGGGTAAGCTCATACTTCGTCTTCCACCTGAAATTCATGAAAGAGCCGCCTACGAAGCTAAAAGCAATGGACTTAGTTTGAATGCCTGGATTAAACAAGGTATACAGCAGTTACTCAGTTCCTCTTCCGAGCTTAAACCTCCTCGCAAAAAACATGCTTGAGAGTTTTAATTTTCGGACAACTATTACTTGATTCTTAAAACAACTTCCTTGTTTTTCATACTAAATTCAAAGACTAACTTTCAATTTGCTGGGCACAGAGATCTAGAGAAATGCCATAGCTTTCGTTTTTTTTCGATCGATGCTCTTCGGTTTGATTAGACTTTGCCTCTCTGAGCTTTCGCAGCTCTTCTTTGACCTCTTTCTGCTCTCTATCAAATTTTTCATAAATCGCATCAATAATGAGCTGCTTTTGAGAAAATCCTTGGTGGATCTTCTTTAAATTTTGAACATGCGCCTCGAGCTTTTTCTTTACAGGGGAGGGGATATCAAGATGGATTCTACGCATTTTGGGTATTCTGTCGTCTATAACATCATCGTTCAATTTTTCTGTGATAGCTTCAATGATCCAACTGTTTCTAGAGACACCCTTACAAAGAATCTTTAATGAGTACAAATGATTTTCAAGCTTTTCAAATAGGTGAGAATCCAATCTTAGTGGCAATCCCGCCGTGCCAGGAATGGGGATATCATCTAAATCGTCGTCGTCCATCGTTCTTCCTTAATCCATATCTCAAATTTATAGGGTTTTCATTCATTCGCAACAGGCGATCAAAACCCCTCCCTAGCATACATTTTCTTAGTGTTTTATGCGATTAGAGAAAATTTTAGCATATCCAAAATGACATTAAATGCATGTCTTTTTTGAAAAAATACCTAGCTAAATACAAAAAATTTGACAAATATTTGATATCGGTATTAAATCAAATTTTAATCTTTAAACAGGAATTTTTAGAATGAAGAAAATCGTGTTATTTACGGTCTTAGCGATATCCGCGCTTGTTATTATATTCCCTGAAAGTGTGCTAGCAGTAGATTCTTCAGAAGCGGCTTTTGGATCTCAAGCTATTAACAAACATGCTGAATCCCTATCAAAATTCTTTTTTGGACCGATTGCCAAGCTCGTAGCTGTTGTGGGGGCTGCATTTGGTGTGTTTACATCACTCCTAACAAGTAACTATCAGCGCCTCGCTATATTCTTAGGAATTGGCACTTCGGTCGTGATATTGCCTGAATTTATTAAAAGTGCATTTTCTCTGTTATTGCCCTAAGGACCAAGCATGAATCTAGAAAATTCTTTTGTGGTCATCAAAACCATCGACAATATGCCTCGAGTAATTTTCTGGAGAATGGATGAATTTATTGTAATGATACTTCCATTCTTTATAGGTGTTTGTTTAGGGAGTATCTTAGTTACAATCTCAGGCCCTTTTTTAAAATACTTCTACACAAAAACTCTCAAAAAATATCCAACGGGTACTCTTCAGCACAGGTTATACTGGAATCTACCAAAAGATGCATTTGAAAAATCGGGCAAATTAAAAAATATTCCTGGATCACATTTAAGACACTTTTCTTTATGAATGTTGAATTTTACAAAAAAAATCTTATTTCACTCAATTTTCAAAGAAATACATTTCTTGCCCTTGCAATTCTTCTGGGCATTTCCCAAGTAATAACTTCAATTTTTCTGTTTTGGAAAAGTGAAAGAACAATCATTGTTCCAGCGGTAATTGAAAAAGAATTTTGGATTGAAGGAAATACGGTTTCAGCAACTTACTTAGAACAAATGGGATATTTTCTAGGGCAACTTGCGTTAGAAAAGTCAGCTCAATCAGCTCCGGCGCAAAGAAAGATTTTATTAAAACATGTCGAGATTTCGTATGTCGATGCACTCAATCAGAGACTAATTGACGAAGAGAAAATGCTAGCTAAGCAAGGTGCCTCATATATCTTTTATCCTTATGACATTCAAGCTGACCCCTACCAATTGAAAGTGCTCATGTCTGGAGAAAGAGTTTTACTTATGGGAGGGAAGGCAATTTCAACAGTCAAAGAAAGCTATATTCTTAGCTTTTCAAATGTTGGATCCCGTCTACTGCTTAAAGAAATAGCTGCGAAGGATATCAAAAATGAAAAAATTTAGTGTTTTTCTTTTGAGCTTGATTGTGTCTTTTTGTGATGTTCACGCGACACTATATTGTGACTTGGATACGACATCCCTCATCAAGTGTACTTTTTCGGCAAAACACCATAATCGTATTATATTGAATCGGGGGTCGATCATAAAAGTAATCTTTAGTGAAACTGATGTCTCCATACGACTTGAAGAAGAAAGTGGGCAGGTATTCATCCAGTCTTTAGCATTTAAACCCTGGCCCACAACACTTTCAGTGATTACAGATGAAGGACTAGTTCAAGACATAGAAATCAATTTTACAGATCAATCCAGTGAAATTTTGATTCTGAGCATTCCTGAAGAATGCGATAAGATGTGCGATATAGAATGTGCCTTTAATCAAGATATCGCATCAACCTTAGAAGATATTCTTAAAGGACGTGCTCCAGCCGGATACAAGTCTTTCGAAATGGATTGTGCTAGCCAAGCTGTGAAGAATGGTGTTAGTGCTAAGAAAAAAGCTAAATTTGTTGGGTCAAGTAATACCCTATATTTTTGGGAAATTCAAAATCACTCCTGCTTTAAAAAAACAATATCTGAATGCGAGCTAGCTACAGAAGGTACTCTTTGGGTTTATTTAGCAAAAAATCTTTTGCGAAGGAACGAAAAAACCTTCGCGATCACGGCTCAAGATAACCATGAGTAATTCTTCTAACGATATTTTTAGAAGGCAAAGGAGAGTCTTCTATAGTTTAGTTGCTGGTGGCCTTGCCGTTACCTGTGCATTTATATTCTTCTTCTCCAATGAGAAAGAACCTGTTCAGATTTCTAAAAAAATTGATTTGCCGGGGGATAAATTAGATCCGCAGGATCTTTGGATGACGCGTTTCGAAACTGAAAATAAAATGATTGATCAGCGTATCAGGTATCTAGAGGAATTGATTTTAGAATCAAAGAAGAATGAAGTCGTTAAGGTACAAGAGAACAATGAATTACGTTCAGAAATATCTAAGTTAAAAACACAGCTTAAGTCGGTGACTGAAGCTGAAAAGCCCGAACCTATATTTATACAGAGCCCACCTAGCTCCGGATACCCCAATGAAGTTTTTAGCAATAATGAACCTTTTAGCCATATGGAGACGGATTTTGTTGTTCCTAAGCTTCCGTTGGCTGAAGTCGTTGCAGATCGGAGCAAAAATAAGGTTATGCATGTTGATCGTGTGATCCCTTCAGGAACCACAGTTAAAGCTGTTCTTGTTTCAAGTATTGATGCTCCTTGCGGTGTGTTTGCACATTCGGATCCCCAGCCTGTTAAATTGCGAATCTTAGATGATGGTCATCTCCCCAAAGGAGTTGAAGTTATCATGAAGGGAGGGATTATCATAGCAAGCGTTCACGGGGATTTATCTAGCGAACGAGTTTATATGCGGTTAGAAAGATTGACTCAGGTTAAAGGGAATGGAGAATTTACAGAAACTGAGATTGCCGGCTTTGTGACAGGGGAAGATGGAAAATACGGTGTTAGGGGAATCGTTGTTGATAAGAGTTTCACCATGGTTGGAAATGCAGCCCTTAGCGGTTTCTTCAGTGAAGTGGGTGACTATTTGCAGGCAAAAGCTAGTCATGGATGGAATAGTTCGTATAGGAACGAAACTGTTGATGCAAACAATAGTGATGTTTTAGTGCAAGGAGGCGCAAGAGGAGGCGGTTCAGCGTTCGATAAATTAACTGACTATTATATTAAACGCGCTGAGCAAATCAGGCCTGTCATTCAAGTAACGGCAGGAAGAATTGTGGATATAACATTTACGCATGGCTCTGAGATTGGAGATTTGCACGTAAAAAACAAAATCAAAGAAATACGTGTTAAAAGTAAGGGGAAAGCATGCTTAGAACCTTAATTCTATCTTTAGTGTTGATGAGCATTAACTTGCATGCATGGGAGCCTCTCTCGGAAAAATATTGCGTATCATTTGGAAACGAAGCCGCTCCTTGCAAAATAATCGAGTATTTCTCTTTTGCATGTCCGCACTGCGTAGCTCTTTTCAGAAAAGATTTTTCAAACGTAAAAGAGAAGTTAATTAATCAGAATAAAGTGAGTTGGACCTTTCATCCAGTCCCTGTGGATATACAGACTGTACAAGCCATGATTTGTTTAGAAAATCTATCCCCTCCTGAAAAAAGGCTGTTTCTAGAAGTCCTTTTAGAAGAAGCTGAAATGGAAGATCCTGACATCACTTCGCAGCTTATGAAAAGAGCGATGGAAATATTAAAAAAGCCCCTTCCTCTATTGCAGCAGAAAGATTTTATTTCTGATCAGCCAGCCTTTCAATCTGCTTTCTTATTCCTAAAACAAGAAGATATTGTCAAAACGATTCCTTCGGTGAAAATTAATGGTAAATTTTTCGCAGAAGAAGTGCCTGAATGTTCTTTCGTGGAAAAATATTTGGAGGCAACACGTGAATAGACCCTATGTGATTTTGATGCTGTGCTTATCTACCTCTTGTCAGTCATACAGAACGGTTTTTGATTGTCCTCCCGGAGAGGGTGTGCCATGCACCTCAGTCACTCAAATTGAGAAGATGATTATTGAATCTGATGAGGGGCCTGATATTTTTGTAAGAGAAAAGATGTCGCCTTATTGTGCGAAAAAGATTTGGGTGAATGAAAATCCAGACGAATGTGGGTCTAAAGGGTACTATATTTACATTCCGGACTAAATATGATTGAAACTTTAAGTAGTCTAGGTAAAAAGCTAGTGGGAATGTTTGGAGATCTTCCAATAGGTATTCCTGAGAAAAGCAAAGCGGATGCTCAAAAAAAAAGCATCTTTTCGGCATCTCCGTTTGCTGACGTTCTTCCTTACGTAGCTTTTGATGAGGAGTGTAACCTTTTTATAAATAACGAATCTTGTGGGTTTGTTATCGAGGCTATCCCTCTGGTTGGAGGTGACAGTGATGCATATAAAATTCTAAATGGATTATTCCAAGAGTCATTTGAAGAAGGCTCCTCCATACAATGTCTCTTATGGGCGGATCATCGTATCGACAATTTCTTGAATACGTGGGAAAGTGCAAGACAGACCAATGAAATCCACGCTTCAATCGCTAAGCACAGAGTTGAATTCTTCAAACATCAAAAATTTTTCGCCCCAAGGCTTTTTCGATTCATTCTTTCTTACACGCTTCCATTAACCAGAGACAGCCAAGCAGGGAAAAAACAATTAGTAGATATCAGAGAAAAAATAATTAAATCTCTAAAGGCCATTACCTACGCATTTTCCTGGAAACCGAAAGACCTTTTAGAAACTGTAGGAGGTCTAGTTAATTTCAATTTTTCCACTGAATATGTCAAACGTGCATGGAATCCATATGAAAATCTGTCCAATCAAATTCCCGCAGGAGGGCAGTTATTTTTAGACGAAAAAAAGCTTTCATGGGGAAATGAGAAGAACGATCCAATCCTTAAAACATTTCGTGTGCTAGATACACCGTCTCATTGGCCGCCAATTGCTATGCAACGTTTAATAGGCGATGTTTTTCGCGACACATTTCGTATCAACCATCCATTCTTTCTTCATTATGGTGTCCATTTTCCAAATCAAGCCAAAGCCGAAAGTCATTTTTGGAGACGTTCTCATCTTATTGAAAATCAGGGAAAATCTTACACTCTTATACGGCTGATTCCTGAGCTGGCTGATGAGCTAAAAGAATGCGATTTTGTGCGTCGCTCGACAAATCAAGGATCGCGTTTTGTTTGGACTCAACTTTCTGCGGGAGTCTGGGCAAACTCTGAAGAAATACAACAAGCAAGTCAGTCTATCAAAAATCTGTTCAAAATAAATCAGATTCGCTTAGAGGAAAACACATGCCTGCATTTGCCTCATTTTCTGTCCATTCTACCTATGGGGTGGGGTGAATACACGCAGGCATTAAAAGATCTAAATGTTCTTAAGACGACAATTTCAACAGAATGTCCAAGCTTTATTCCTATACAAGGGGAGTGGACAGGGACGCCTTCTGCTGATGGTGTTCTTTTAGTCGGCAGGAGAGGTCAGCTAATGAATTGGAATCCATTCGATAATAAGAATGGGAATTTCAATTGTATAGTCGTGGGAACAAGCTCTTCTGGAAAATCTGTTTTCATGCAGGAACTCGCTGTTAGTGGTTTAGTCATGGGGGCAAATGTGTATATCATAGATGTAGGTCGAAGCTTTGAAAAGACATGCGAGATTTTAGAAGGACAACATATAGAATTTTCTAAGAAATCAAATATATGTCTCAATCCTTTCAGTAATATTTCTCTTGATGATGAGGAAGAGCGTGACACTTACTTTAGTTTTTTAAAGTCCATTATTTCATGTATGGCAGCCCCGACACAGGGCACAACAGACCATGAAAATTCCCTCATTGAAATGGCCATTAAAGAAGTCTGGAATCAAAAAAAGAACAACTCCACGGTTTCAGATGTTGCAGATTGGCTAAGTAAACAGGGGGATAGTGTGGCCAACAAGTTAGGCGTAATGCTAAGTCCATATACACGTGACGGTAGTTATGCCAAGTATTTTGAAGGCAAAAACAATGTAAATTTCTCAAATGCAATGGTCTTGATTGAACTTGAAGAATTGAAAAACAAACCAGATTTGCAGACAGTCGTTTTACAGCTATTTATCATGACCATCGCTAATAAGGCATTTTTAGGAGATAGGAAAACACCTTTTTACATTTGCATTGATGAAGCTTGGGATCTCTTAAGAGCAAAGCAAACGGAAAAATTTATCGAGACTCTAGCTCGAAGGCTTAGAAAGTATAGGGGATCTCTAGTAGTTGGAACTCAAAGTATGGACGATTTCCGCACTACTCCGGGAGCAAAAGCCGCTTACGAAAATAGTGATTGGGTATGTTTATTAGCTCAAAAGGATACTGAAACTAATAAAGACTTTAGTGAATCGAAGCAAAAAATGCTGGAAAGTATCTCTCGAGCAGAAGAATACAGAGAAATTATGATATGTAATGGTAAAGAAAATTATTCCATCTGTCGACTTATCTTAGATCCTTTTTCTCGCCTATTATACAGCACTAAAGCTGAAGAATATTCAAGGATTAAGGAGTTGAGAAAGCAAGGGAAATCTCTTGTTGAGGCTATACAGAAAATTTTAGGGGAAAAACGTGTCTAAGAAAAGAAGTTTTTTTCTCACCCTGTGTTTTTTTTGCATGGTACTTATGATGGGGTGGATTGTCCATTTCGCAGGTTACGGCATAAGGATAAACCGTTCTCATAGCCTTCCATATTCTTTATTTTGGGCAAGTAAGGTTGAAGATATTACAAGAAATATGTTGGTGCTAATGCACCATCCTAAAAATCCATCTATTTCTATCGTAAAAATTGTAGCTGGGCTTCCAGGGGATCCAATTGAAGTAAGAAATGGAAATGTTTTTGTGAATCATCTTTATACAGGAAAAGTAATCCCCATTTCGAAATCAGGTCAAGTATATACACCGATCTCAGCTGGAGTTATACCTGAGGGGTATGTCTTTGTCTTTGGTTCCGATCCTGAAAGTTTTGACTCGAAGTATGAGGAATTTGGTCTTGTAGACATGAACTGGATTGAAGAGAGGTTATGGGTCATTTTTTAAAAATTTTAGCTTCTTTTGGCTTAATTATAACAAATCTTCAAGCAAAAGACTTAGGTGTCTATGGAAATGTTTTTCCTATTTTGGAGACCAGTCTTCTGGAATATATCAAAGGAAAAATGAAAAATCTTTCTGAAGATGATTTGGTAAGGCTTCAAACTGAACTGCAGGATAAATATATCAAAAGGATATCTGAGCCCCCTTCAGTTGGTCTTTTAGCCTGTAAGTCCTATCGATGCTTTTATTATGACCCGACTATCTGTACTTCTAGTGATATCAAGGACTATGAAGGGAAAATTATTGTCGCAAAAGGAACTTCCTATAATCCATTAAAAGTTTTTGCTCTTAATGAAACCTTACTTTTTTTCGATGGTGAAAATCCAAAGCATCTTGAATGGGCAAAAAAACAGAATCAGGGTAAGTGGATTTTGACAAATGGCAAACCGATTGATCTTGAAAAGGCTGAAAATCGTCCTGTGTATTTTGATCAAATGGGCAAGATCTCTAAACAGCTAGGTATTCAGGCTATTCCTGCTCAAGTTGTGCAAGAGGATCTCAGATTGAAAATTGAAGAGGTCCCATGTTTATAATACGAGCCTTGTTTCTCTTATGGTCATTTCAGGTCCTGGCAGAAGAAGATTGGCTTGAAAAAGCTGAAAAAAGAATTGATGAAGATACAGTCACTTGGATGCGGGAACTTTTAAAAAAAGATAAATCTCCAGCCCTAGGCTATTCACAAGAAGCACTTGAAATGCTTTCTAAAGAAAAATGTAAAGTTTCTTCAGTCATGTCAGATATTCAACCCCATGAAATTTACGTTTTTTTATCATTTTCCGTTACAGATGCAACTTGGTTATCTCTCTCAGAAGAAGTAAATAAAGCAAATGGAACGATTGTAGTTCGAGGTCTACCCCAAAACAGTTTCAAAGAATTTTATAAAAAAGTTAAAAGCCTAGACCAAAAAGGCTTTTCTGCACCCCTACAGATCAATCCTAAACTTTTTGACGACTATCAAATAAGTCATGTGCCGACTTTTGTTATTTTGAATGGAGATCACTATGATAAAGTCTCCGGAAATATTTCTCTATACTCAGCAGTTGAGTTGTTAGCCAATCTTGGAGGTTCCGAAAAAGCTGTAAATCTGTTTAAGAGATTTAAAGGTATAAAATAAATATGGCTAAAGATCTGGCAAATAAATTTCTAGAAATAGAAGGATTTAAGCATATCTATGAATTTGGAGTGATAGTCTTTCATCTCGAATATAAATTCCCCTTACTGACAGTTATTTCCCTTAGGTCTTTATTAAAATTACATCATAAGATGCACATTTGTTATTCTTATGATGTAAGATTAATGCTTGGTTTGCATCATAAGATTGATATTTGTTATTCTTATGATGTGGATAATTGCTTAATTTTTACATGATAAGGATGACATGAAGTTTATTGGACGCAAGAAAGAGCTAGAATCGTTAGAGCTGTTACTCAAAAAGAAATCGGCCAGTATGGTTGTGATTCGAGGCAGGAGGAGGATTGGAAAAAGCAGGCTAATCAAGGAATTTACATCAGGTAAAAAGAGCTGGGTGTTCTCTGGGCTTCCACCTGTCCCTCACATTACAAAACAACGACAATTAGATGCATTTTCAGTTCAAATAGCTCAGAATCTGAACATGCCTAAAATACAAGTATCTGAGTGGATTGAGCACTTCACATTTATCGGAAATCAAGCCAAGGGACAAAAAATTGTCATTGTTCTGGATGAAATCTCTTGGATGGGTTCTGAGGATCCTGATTTTTTGGGGCAGCTAAAAACAGCATGGGATCTACATTTCTCTGAGAATCCGGATTTAATTCTTATTCTTTGTGGGTCTGTATCTAGCTGGATCGAGGAAAATATTCTCAAGAGCACTGGGTTTGTAGGAAGAGTGTCTGTAGATATGGTATTACAGGAGCTGTCTATATCGGAAAGCTGCGAATTCTGGGGAGCACAGAGAAATAAGGTTAGTGCATACGAGAAATTCAAAGTGTTGTCAGTAACGGGCGGTGTTCCAAAATACCTTGAAGAAATCATCTCCTCTCAATCTGCAGAGGACAATATTCACAGACTTTGCTTTCAGTCAAACGGATTATTATTTCGTGAGTTTGAGCAAATCTTCTCTGATCTATTCTCAAACAAAGCGCAAACATTCAGTAACATAGTAAAAACTCTTGCTCATGCCCCCCTTTCTCTTGATGAGATTTGCGAGAAACTTGATTTGGAAAAGAGCGGTTTTATATCTCGATGCTTAGATAATCTTGCATTAGCTGGATTCGTTCAAGAGGACTGTACATGGAATCTATTTACAAAGTCAAAATCTCGTCTTAAGAAATTCAGATTAAAAGATAACTACCTCAGGTTTTATTTAAGATATATAGAACCAAATAAAGATAGAATCGCAAAGGATATTTTTAAGTCAAAATCGTTCATGCATATGCCCGGTTGGGAATCTATAATGGGTTTGCAGTTCGAAAATCTTGTTATAAACAACCTGAAAAGCATTTGTAAGATACTGCGTATCGATTTGCTTGAAATTACTAATGCAGGTCCATTCTTCCAAAGAGCGACACAGCGTCAAAAAGGTTGTCAAATCGATCTGATGATTCAGACTAGACACAACACACTCTATATATGCGAAATAAAATTCAGCGCATCTGAAATAAAAAGCTCCGTGATCGAAGAAGTGGAGAAAAAGATCATGAATCTTTCAATTCCTAAGAGGTTTTCAATTAGGCCTGTTCTTGTTCACGTCAATGGAGTTAGTCAATCTGTAAAGGAAAGTGAAACGTTCAACGACATTATCGATTTCTCTGAATTTTTTGAGATTTAAAATGAAATGGAGAAAGTAGCTATGAAAGGAAAAATCAGGGGATTTATTAATGCTTAAGTACTCTTTTCTTTTCCTCTCATTTATTTCGATCATGAGCGCTAGTGAGTCGACTCTAGTTAATCCTTTTACAGACATTTGCTGGGAGTGCCTTTTCCCAATGACTCTTAGCGGTGTGAATGTTACTCCGAATGCCAAAGACTTTTCACACTATGATCAACGAGCTTGCATCTGTCCAGGAGTACCACCAAGAGCAGGATTGCCTCTTACATTTTGGGAGCCCACTAAACTAGTTGATGTAACCAGGCATGCGTATAAGCTTATAGGACTAGGAGGAGTTTCAGTTGGATCTGAAAATATAAAAAATCGAGGAAGTTTAGGCAATATTTCTGAAACAATGACAAGCTATAGTTTTTATCATGTGCACTGGTATGAATACCCTGTATTAGATCTTTTAGAACTTTTTACTGATTTTCTCTGTGTTCAGAAAGGGGATCTAGATATGGCTTACATGAGCGAATTTGATCCCACTTGGAACGATGATCAACTTTCTAACATTCTGCAACCTGAAGCCTCGTTATTTGCGAATCCTTTAGCTCAACTAGCTTGTGTCGCAGACTGTATCCGTTCTTCTTCAGACCATCCAAAAGATGAGTTATTTTGGTGCGCTGGATGCGAAGGATCTCTTTACCCGCTCAATGGATGTGTTGCTACACATATTGGCGGTATCCAGGCTAGTTCGCTACTTGTTAATCGTGTGATTGCTAAACTTCATCGCTTAAGTTTGGTGAGGGGATTTGGTAAGCATGATTTTTGCGAAGCTAAGATTATGCCGATTATTAAGAAAAGCCTATATAAAACTCAGCTAGTTTTCCCTATTCCTCAAACAAGCGGCTCCTGTCATCCGCTGGGTAAAAGTGATGTTTTGTGGGGAAGTGGTAAAAGTTTCCCCTATGGAGGGGAGGACTTCGTCTATCTAATATGGACTAAGAAGCAATGCTGTCTGGATGCATTAAAAGCAGGTTTAATAAGCACAAAATGAAGCTTTTAATAACTCCTATTCTTCTCATACTGCCTTTTTTTCTATATGCGTCATCTTTGGAAGACGCAAAGAAAGCAGGTTTAAAGCTTGGCAAAGAAACAAATTCAAAATCCTGGGAAGAAATTAGTAATATAAAGATTGATGAGTTGAAACCGTTCGAGCAAAAGGGCGAAACCTTTGAAGCACGTTCAGCTAAAGATCAACTTAGAAAACAAAATATTCCCTCAACCGAAGTTTCAAATTTGCTCGTGGAAGAAGTGCAGCAAAATCTCAATGAAAATAGTTTATTAGATCCAAACGATTATTTTTTGAAGAAGTCAGAGGAAATCTATCAAAAGACAGACCATCATTTAGAGAAGGTAATAGGAGAGAACTCTGAATATGTTCTAGAGAAATGTTTTGAGACGGGAACCCCTTTTCCTCTTCACATAGTTAAAAGCCTATCTGTTTCAGTTCATTCCCATCCCGAAATCAAAAAGAGCGTAAAAGTATGTTCTGGCCATTGGCGAACAAAAGAATGTTATTGGAAAGGTGATGCAAAAAAGGATGCAAAAAAACAAGAAGCTCAGCTTTCAGCCGATTCTACGATCAAAAGATATCGCGTTAAAATAAAAAAAGGGGGTGGGGCATTAAAAAATTACAAAGTTAAAAGTAGCTGGTCACATCGCGACGATGCTCCTACATGTACTGCCTCTCAGCTCCAGGAGAAAAAAATTCAGGATGCTAGGATTGAAGAAGAAGATAAATGGCTAGTAGATCAAGGGAATGAGTTAGTCAATAGTCCGCAATGTACTTACATTAATAAAGAATGCTTAGAGGAAGCCTCTACAAGGCAAATTGAGGGTAAAGAAGTATTTAGGCAATGCTGGAAAGAACAATTTAATTATATTTGCAAATATGAACGCAAAAAGGGTTGTGAGTTTTTAGCCAGTAGTAACTGCTCGCTGGTTTCTAAAAAATGTCTTGAAAGTAGTGCTTTTGGATGTTCACTTTGGGAACTAACATATAGGTGCATTTCTGATGTCAAAAAAAGCATATCAGATTTAAAACCATCTACAGTTTTTGGATCCAATCAAGATGAATGGGAAACCGCATACGTTCCAAACACATCTTTTTCGAATATCTACACTACCATGAATGTCTTTGAGGCTATTAAACAAGATATGGAAAATTCTCAGCTAGTCGATTCAAATCAACTGCAAATATTTAAGGGAAATGCATTCAAATGTAGTAAAGCCATTGCCGCGGATTTGACCTACGATTGTTGTTTTTCTTTTGGGGGCCTTTTAAGTAACCTTAAGTTGAGCCATTGCAGTGCTGATGAGATTGCATTATCCGATATGCGTGATAAGGGCCTTTGCTATTATTTGGGCTTTACAGAAGAGAAAATTTTAGATCTTTGGACGAGCAGAAAAGATCACATCTTTTGTTGTTATTCGACAAAGCTTGCGCGAGTGTTTCAAGAGCAGGCACATGATCAATTAGGTATTAAGTGGGGGAGCCCTAAGCATCCTGATTGTCGAGGATTGAATATTGATGAAATTTCTAAGCTTGATTTTACAAAGCTGAATCTTTCTGAAGCGTATGAAAAATTGCCAATGACCGACATGTTGGACCAGCAGCATGAGGAGTCTAAGCTAAAAGAAAAAACAGACTCACTGGAAAAAAGATTCAAAGAGAAAATGGCCGAACTTTGATTGAAGGATCTCATAGTTGAACAGAAAATATTCATTTTGGTTACTTTGCATCTCTAGTTTTTATTTTGCATTTCTACTGCCTGCTTCAACTCTTTGTGCGGGATGGCTGGATGGTAAAGCCGAAGGATGGGCTTGGTATGAAGATAAACCCCAGGAGAAAACTGCACCCGAAGAGTCTACTACCCAAGTTAAGCAACCCACTGCCTCAGAAACTCTTTCCGAGATAAAAAAAGATTTGGAAGAGAAGCTTGCTTTAGCTGTTTTGAATCCTTCTGAAGAGAACATTAGAGAATATATGGAGCATCAAAAAAAATGGATTGATCAATCAGCTAAGTTCGGTATGGTCTGGTCTCATATACTAATGAATAACCCAAGCTTAGACCGAACTGTAACTCACCCTGTCTCCCAGTATGGCATCCAAATCAAAAAAAAATTAGAGGCTGAAGAAACAAAAGAGCTAATAAGTGATCTTGCCGCTAAAAATGGATTAATTTTTTTCTATGAAGGGAAAAATAAGTTTTCTCAAGCTTTTGCCAAAGTTGTTGAGAGCTTTTGTCGGATATATAAATGGGAAGTTGTGCCTATATCTGTCGATGGGACTATATTGGATTTATTTCCTCAATCTGAAATAGACAATGGCATTTCCACCAAAATGTCAGCTACGATCTACCCAGCTCTTTATGTTGTGGAGCCTGAAAGTCGTAAAGCAACCCCTATTGCTTTCGGATTTGTAACGATAGACCAGATAGAAAAAAACATACGCACTCAATTTAAAGAAGAAAATTAAAAGATAACCCTCGAAAGGACTCCCAATATGTCTAAGAAGCTTTTACTCATTTTAGTTTTATTTTCATTCGCCATGCCTTTAGAAGCTTTTTTTCTAATCCCTTTAAGTAAAAGAAATAAGGAAATATCTAATCGAGTTTATTCCGTGATCAACACGAAAGACAAGAAGTGGCAAATTAGAGGTACTTACCCAACAGACAATGAATCAGAGCTCATTTTCTATTTTATCCCTGAAAATGAAAATAAGAATAATTGGTCTAGCGAAATTGTCATTCATGAAGTCATAAATGAGAAAAGCTATACACTTGAAGAAGAATGCGAAATTATAAAAAAAAGATCTGGTGTGCCTCCTCCTCCTTATAGCAAATTTGTAGTCCTTTCAAAAACAAATAGTGAATTAGTATATGAGATGTATGTTGACCTTGAAGAAGATCCTAAAAGGAAACAATGTGGTCATGAAATAGGTGTAGTAGAAAAAATAAGTGATAATCGCTTTTGGTATTATCAGTTTTATCAAAAACATAAAAGAATTGACGAAGAGCAAAAAGAATCACTGTTATCTCAGCTAAAACAAATACAAAACATAATGAGCAAACCTTTAAAATTGGCAAAAAAATGATATTACTACGACATTCATTTCTTCTTGCTTATTTTTTCTATTTTGCTTCCTGTCAAGCTGGCATGAAAGAGGAGCTGCATAAATTTTTCGAATCCTGTGGGAGCGATTCAAATTCTAATTCAGCAGATATTTATCAGGGCCAAAAGGCTGGTTATGCAACAGGCGGTGGAGCATCAGTTAGAAATAGAGTCATGAATACTCATCCAGTAACTATCAATTTGCCCAAATTTGAGGCAGGCTGCGGAGGTATTGATATTTATGCAGGAGGATTTTCTTTCGTAGACAGTCAGAAGCTTGTAGAAAATCTTAAAACCATTGCTTCAAATGCCGCCGGATTTGCTTTTTTATTAAGCCTAGAAACTGTTTCTCCACAGACTAGTAACAACATTAAACAGCTTCAGAGCTGGGCAAATATGATCAATAGCGCAGGTATAAATAGTTGTGAGGTAGCTTCACAATTAGTAGGATCTGTCTGGCCACAAAAAACTATGGCCCACGAACAGATTTGCAGACTGACCAGTGTGAATGGTTTGGGGCTATCTGATTATATCCAAGCTCGTCATGAATGCGCCTCAAAAACTGATAGGAATAGAAATTCAAAACAATTTGTTGACAGCGGTCTTTTCTCTGAAGAATATAACGTGGGCTGGGAAGCAATTCGTCAAGATACTGAGTTTGCTACAAATAAAGAACTTGCTGAAATCATGATGACTCTCATGGGAACTTTCGTCACTACTAGTGAAACTGATGGAGCAACAGGGGCCTTTTATCCTTCTAAAATTACTGATGATTCATTTTTGAAGATTTTGCTTGAGGGAGGTTCCACCACAATATACAAGTGCCAAGATGCAAAACAATGTCTTGTTGTTCATGAAGAACCGACCACCATATCTTTAGCCGATTCCTGGATTGGCAAAGTGAAAAACCTATTAATAAGCATGCAAGAAAAAATTTTTTTGGATGAAGAGCTCTCCCCTGAGGAAATTAAGTTTCTAACTAAATCGAGCTTGCCCCTATATAGAATAGTGAATGTCCTCAGTGCTCATAAAAAAGGCTATTGTCCTCTAGATCTATTACAGGTAGCCGAGATTGTAGCGATGGACATGCTAAGTCAGTATCTAAGGGAAAGCATTGATAAAGTTAGAGAGGGATGTCAACGCTTGCGATGGTCGCAACTTTATGCAGCGGAAATTGACGAGTATTTAGTGCAGTTGGATCGCGTTGAAAAGAAAGTGAACTATTATGAAACCCGCAACATGGCACGCAAAGAGAAAGAAGCTCAGATCATGGATAAAATCGATGCATTTGAAAAATATCTATTCTCTCAATTTGTTTTATACTAGGAGATTAAAATGCATGAGTTGACCATACATACCTATGGTGGGGGAGAAATCCTTTACAAAGTTTTTAATGCGCTTGCACTGCTTTTTAATTCCAGTGGAGGACCTATACAACCTCTTGCCATGATCGTTGCATCGATAGGTGGAGTGTGGGCAATATCTAAGGCTTTTTTTTCATCTCCAGACACTTTTTTTCAAACATATCTACTTCCGTTGATTGTGATTCCAGGTATTTTTATGATACCGACCTCTAAAGTCCATATCGAGGACGTGCTAGTAAATACAAGTTATACCGTAGACAGAGTGCCCTTATTTCTTGCAAAGTTTTCAGAAATCGTAAGTTCTATTGGGTACACATTGACAACCTCCATTGAAAAGGTCATGCATTCCCCAAATGATGCTAAATATAGTGCTACCGGGATGATTTTTGGGTCTGAGGTTTCTTTCGATATAAGCCGCTATAAAATTGCAAATGCGGATCTAGAACAAAATTTGCGAAGCTTTTCAAAGCAATGTGTCCTGTATGATTTGGCTTTTGGACGTTATTCAATGGACGATCTCCAAAAAACAACTGATTTATGGAAACTATTAAAAGACAATACCTCAAATATTCGAATGATTCATTACCGAGACCCTACGACAAAGAAGAGTTCATATCTTCCCTGCAGCAAAGCATTGGTGCAAATGGAGGCTATCTTTGAGGGTGAAAGAAAGTATCTTTCAAATTCAGATTTAATTAAAAACCTTCCAATGACGCTTCAAGTATTAACAGGATTGCAAAAGCAGAAGGAAGAAGAAATTTCTCAACAACTCCTTATGCTCAATTTATTAGCGGGAGATTTTAGTGCAGGACAATTTGCTAAAAGTCGGGCTCAAACGCAGCAACGTAACACGTACCTTACTCTAGGATCACTAGCTTCAAGCAGTGTGGTGACTTTAAGAACAGTGATTGAGGTTTTAATCTATGTCTCTTTCATCTTTGTAGTACCTCTTTCTCTTTTTCCTGGGGGTGTTAAACTTATCATCTCGTGGGCTTGGTTGGTCATTTGGATACAACTTTGGCCACCTCTATACGCAGTTCTAAACTACATCATGCAAATTTCAGCTAAAGCTAAAGCAGCATGGATCTTTGGAGGGCTTTCCGAAGCTGAAAAAGGGCTTAGCTTTTTTACTAGTGTTGGTCTAGAAAATTTAAACAATGAAATTTACGCTTTAAGCGGATTCCTAGCCCTCAGCATACCTTTTATTGCTCAATACATCCTGCAGGGAGGTACACAATCTCTTGTTAATTTAACAGGATCTTTAATGTCGCCTCTCCACTCCGCTTCAAATGCTGCTGCTGCAGAACAAACGAGTGGAAATTATTCCTTTGCTAACACAAATGTTGGGCAACTAAGCTATGAAAATTCTTCAGCCTTTCAAAAGAATTTCTCCCCAAGCATATCAAGCGGATTTATGACAGAACACAAAGGGGATCACTCTAGCACGTATACTGCGAATGGGATTTTTCTAGATCAAAAGTCTTCTAATTTGAGAACAAGCTATTTTTCAGACGAAAATATGGTAGAAAATCTGCAAAAAGCCCATCAACATTCACAGACATCAGTAGAAAGCGATCAGAAGAACTATATGGAGAGTTGTTCCAAGCATCTTAGAGCCATGGGTGATATTACGGAGCATCTTTCTAAAGCAGAAAGTTACAATGAAAGCCACTCCACAGGCCAAAGAGGAGATGTCCATGAAAGCGCAAAACATCTTTGGAACGAAGCGGAAAATTTTGGACAAAATTATAACATCAGCACAAGAGAAGGTTTAGATTTACTTGTAGGAGCCAGTAACGGTTGGTTTCTTGATACAAAAATTTCACATCATGATAGCAGCAATAAGGATGAGCTTCTTAGTGCAGCAAAAAATATAACAAATAGCGAGGACTTTCAAGCTCATTTTCAAAAAGTTAAAGACTTTGCCGCTACCGAAGCTCATTCAGTTCTAAATGACGAAGGAACTAGAATAGTGGAAGGATATACCCGAACCTTGGATGAAGTCTATTCTTCCCAAGAACAGTACCAAGCCTCCTTAAGTAAAATGAACCAAGTGTCAGAAAATCTCTCTTGGGCGGAAAGTCATTCTCAGTCAATAAAGCAATCTCTCAATCAAGATTTTATGAATTGGGCTAATCAAAAATATAGCGCTCAAGGGGGTTACACATACGTTTCTGAAATTCTAAATAGCCCTGAATCAAGACCAGAAAAAGAAATGTTCTCAAATGAATTCATTCAATTTGTAAGAGAAGAATCAGGTTTTAGTTTAGATAATTTTCAAGCTCCTGAAACGCATTTTTCAGCTTCGAATCTTAAGACAATCGATGCACAAGACGAATTTCATAATATTAAATCAGAAATGGCTCAAGAAGGCGCTCATATGGGAATGGTTACAGGAAATACAAGATCAGATGCAGCTTCCCTATATCGAACCGCTAATTTCTTATCCGACCAAGTAAATGCCCAAATGAAAGCTGTTAAAGAATCGGCACAAAGTAACACAATGCCTCAACAATTTAATGAGAAGCAACAATCTTCAAAGTCATCTCAACTTTATAACCAGGTTGAGAAAAGAGTTGAAGACTTCTTTAGAGATAATGATGAATCAGAAAACGTTTTATCAGGAAATTTCCATATGAGCGAAAAACCCTTTTGGATACATGAGGAAGAATAATGGGAATATTCCAGAACTTATCTGAAGGCGGGCAAACATGGGCCCATAGAATGAGAATGCTTAGGCAAGTTTTTAAAATTGCCACACTAGTCTCTAGCTCCGTTGGACTTTTTGTTTTAATGGTTATGATGCTAGATCTTCCTGCTATATTTTACCAAAGCACGTGGTACTATTTAAAAGCTGTTATATTAAAAGATCTTGTAACTCACATTGAAATAAATGCTTCCTTCTGGAGCAAATTAGCGCATGAATATCATCGGCAAAGCAATGTCTCTGTTCCAATCCAAAAAGCCCTTTCACTTACATACCCTCAAACTCAACTTTTGCTTAAAGCAACTTTAACCAATCTAGGGATTTCAAGCACAATTACCTCAATCTCATGGTGCTGCTTAATGGGATTCTTTTTTATCAAAGGTAGAGTTTTTAAAGGGAAAAAACACATTTCAGGTACGAAAATATCATCCGCCAGATTTCTCAAATTTAAGCTTTTTCTACTGAATAGAGCTTCGTCAATTAGGATAGGCCCACTCCCACTCATCAAAGGGACAGAAACCCAACATATGATTATCACAGGAGGGACAGGAAGTGGAAAGTCGAATTGCATCAATCACCTGTTAATACGAATAAAGAAAAACAATCAAAAAGCCATTATTGTTGATACCAATGGTGCTTTTGTAAAGCGTTTCTACCGTCCCAACATTGATATCTTACTAAACCCATTTGATCAAAGAAGTGTGAGTTGGCATCCTTGGGTTGAATGTAGGAATAGTTTTGATTTTGAAGCTCTTGCAGAAAGTTTTATTCCACAAAGTTATCATGAAAGTGAAAACTATTGGAGACAGGCTGGCAGAACTCTTTTAAGCAGTGTTTTGCAAAAATTGGACAATTCAAAGAAAACATCAGAACTTACAAACTGGTTACTTTTTGAAACTCTTCCACGCCTTTGCTCTTTCGTAGAGGGGACTAAAGCTGCTTCTCACATGGACATTAATTCAGAAAGAACTTCTAGTTCAGTTCGATCTGTCACAGCCTCTTTCCTTTCATGTATAGAACATCTTAACGATGCTGAAGATGTCTTCTCAATTCGTGATTGGATCCAGAATGAGGAGCAATGCAATTGGTTATTTATAAACTGCGCCCCAGGCCAAAGAGCAGCAATAAATCCTCTCCTCTCTAGTTGGATCTCAGTTGCAATCAGAAGCCTCATTCAACTTGAAACAAATTTGGATAGAAGACTTTGGTTTATTTTAGATGAGCTTCCGAGTCTACCAAAAGTTAAAGATTTAGAAACTTTTTTGGTCGAAAGCCGGAAGTATGGGGGATGTGGAGTTTTAGCTCTTCAGAGTATTTCTCAATTAGAAAGTATCTACGGCAAAGAAAGTACCAAAACTATTGTAGGTAATTGCTCAACAAAGGTCGTTTTTTCAGAGCAAGATCCAGAAATTGCAGAGAGAGTTTCTAGGATGTTCGGCCAAAGAGAAGTTAAAGAATTTCAGGAAGGGATTTCTTATGGAGCGCATGAGGTCAGAGACGGCGTTAGCCTTTCCTCACACAATAAATTTTTGCCTGTTGTTACTTCAACTGACATTCAGTCTTTAAAAAAGAATGCTGCATTTGTTAGACTTCCTGGACAAAACCCAGTGACTAAAGTCAAATTTCCTATTATTTGACAATACAGCTCGAACTTTAAAAAGCCTCTTCCAAGAGATCCTGTTTACAAAGAATTGATCTAGAAAGAGGCAAAAATGGGCTACTCTATGACGAGTTTAATCTATCACTTCTCATCAATCCAAAATCTATTTTAAACCGATTTAAATCGTTTTTCAATACCATGCTTTGGGGCAAAAATAATTTGATAGCCGACAGCATCAAGAACCTTTGATAAAGTATCAATGGTTATGTTTGTCTTTGATCCTGATTTAAGGCTTTGGATAACGGTGGGTGAAACTCCGGCTGCAGCCGCCAATTTTCGCACCGACATATGGTCATGTTCCATTGCAGCAATAAGCAATTCAGACAAGAGGAGGTCTTTATATTCCTTATCAAGCAAAGCTTTTTGCTCTTCATCTTCAATAAATTTTTCATAAGTAGATTTAGCATTCTTTTTCATAATACACTCCTTCTTTCACTCTTTTCTCATAACTTTGATAAGCCTTCAATACTTGCTCTTCGCTTTTTAAATGTCATATGAATTTGGTAGGTGGTAAGGATTCGTGTAAAATACACACATAGATTTAATTCTTAGAGTAGGCAATTTGGGCTTCATCCCTCAATTTAAAGCTATCTGGATTCCCAGTTTCCCAAACATCCAGAAAACCAGCTATATTCCCAACAGTCAAGCCATCCAGCCCCATTTTCGAATAAAATAATATTTTCTTTCATCGTAATCTCTCAGTAGGTATCTTGTCTTAATTCATATCCGTTTGAGGCAACAAGAGAGCATAAATGAATACTTCAAAAAAACAAAAATTATACAGTCTAGTCTTATTTTGCTTAGGAATAGGATTAGGCGTTGCCAGTCAAAATTTGCCAACGCTGGATTCAGCTAACATAAATTCGTTAAATTCGACCTTTATTTCGAAAGAGATCCCCAAGAAATGCTGCTCATCTTTTTTTATTGAAAGAGATGGTTATTCACTGGGTTACGATGCTAGAAATCGAAACCCAGCATGGGTATATGAGCATTTGTCCCAAGAAAATTTAAAAGGGGAGGCAGAGAGGATGAGCTGTGCATTCAAAGAAGATGAAAGTCTTCCCGAACACTTGCGAGCCACTCTGATGGACTATCAAGGAAAAGGTTATGATAGAGGGCACTTAGCTCCAGCTGCTGATCATAAATCCTGCCATAATAGGTTAGCAGATACCTTCTATCTAACAAATATGTGCCCTCAGTGCCCTCAATTTAACCGAGGCTATTGGGCTGCTTTTGAGAAACATGTTCGAGATCTAACAAAATCATACCACGACATTGAGGTCATAACAGGCCCGCTTTATCTTCCCCACACAAAGTCAGATGGAAGCAGGGTGGTTAAATACAAAGTCATCGGTAAAAACGATGTAGCAGTACCAACCCACTTCTTTAAAGTTATAAAATGTAATAGTTCTAGTGGCTTACACGAAATCAAGGCTTACGTGCTTCCAAATGCTCAAATTGCTCAAAATATCTCTCTAGACACATTTGCAATGTCGTTAGAAAAAGTCGAAAAACTTGCAGGCATGATATTTTTTCCATAATAAATAAAATGGCGCATCAGACTTTAATTGGAAGTGATTGAGAGGAGATTGCATAGGCACAGAATATTACTTCGTATTTGACCAAATTCTCGTTAAACATAGTTAGTTAAGCGACTAGATAGTAAGACTTTTCTTTTCTTGTGAGCAATAGCCTTTTTTGCTAAATTAAGTTCGATTGCTTGATTGCAATCTTTTGAATCCTTGAATGGATTTTCCCCTTGAACTGGGACCTGAATCTTGAATGAAAAACTAAGGTTGAATCCAGGTATTCGCATCTTTGCGATTATTACCAATATATAAATTTAACAAATTTTAAGGTTTACGTTATGAAAAAATTATCATTTACAAGCTCTTCTCTCCAAAAAATTAATTCTGAAGCAGATTTAATAATTTCCAGCCATCTTCAAGATTTAGATCGAATTTCCAATGACATAAAAGCATTAGAGGAGAGATTAAAAGGAGCTGGAATTCCCTTTAATTTTCTATTTGTTTTATCGTCAGAAAGCAGAAGATGTGCATATGCGACTAGGTCCCATGGGTGTCCGATAGCAGAACTTATTGAATATACCAATAATTGTCTTGCTTGGGGAAAAACTAAGGATGGAGAATTCCGGCTTTGTCACAGTGTCTATATTACTCAAAATGAAATAGAAGAATACCATTGTGATGAAGGTTCATTTGAGAAAGAGATAGAAAGAGGAGAGCCTATGTTATCTGCCTCCAAACCTCTCATTGAAACAAAGTCTAATTTTCGACTAAAAATTGAGAACGAGCTACCATTTTTCTATAGGATGATCCTCGATGCATTAAAAAAAGAAAGGGATCAAGAAAATGTTGTCAAATATTCTCCAAATTATATTCGACCCATTTCGTTAATTAAAGATTATGAACCCCTACCATTTTAAGTAGACATCATGCGGCTCAAAAATCTCTTTGAGCCGCATTAAATACCCTAAGAGGGTCTATTGAAGGCTTATTTTAATCATGTGCCTTTCCTTACATTCTGGATAACTCACAAAAATATATTTTGAGAAATGCGAATTTAGACCTTTACGAGGCAGCAAAGAGATATTGTCAAAAGTTGTGTTTTGAGCATCTAATAGCGCATCCAACTTTTTAAAAATTAAGCTGTATTTTTCATG
>PEQL01000021.1 GCA_002786175.1 Parachlamydia sp. | reverse complement strand
ACTTTTATATACCCAGGCGTTTAAAACTAGCAGACAAGCAAATTGAAAGATGATTCTTACAAACCAATTGAGAAAGGATATTTGATAAAAATATCCTTTGATAGAAAAATAACATGGCTGAAAAATCAAGTCAGAGAATGGTGTATTTAAAAATAACTTATTCCATGGCTCGGGAATATCTGAAAGAGGAGCAAGCACTCCTCCAAATATCAAGAACAATTTTCCGAAAAGCATACGAAAGTTTTTAAGTGTGTAAAATCGAATTTGCAGAGTGGTGAACAAAAAGGAATAAAGTGTATCCACAATTGTAACTAAAGGAAGAAAGATCAGAAACCTTAGTGCAATGATCGATAAAGTGAAATCTCTCATAACAAGGGGCATGATTAGCATAAAAAGAGATAGATAAAGCAATCTACGGCATATTGTACGACTGTAAATGGAAACAGTCACATAGGTAGGCCAGGAGCGTGGACGAACAAAAGAAAGAGCGAAATCTGAGCAAGCCCGATCTATCAATGGCTCTCTTAAAGATGTCATAAAAAGAATTTCGGTGAGTCCAATGTAGACAAATAGTCCCTCTAAGCCTAAAGAAGTGAAATTATCGTTTAATCCAAGCCAAAGTTTAGAATAGATCCAAATAAAACAGGGGTATAATAGTAATCCTCCTAAGGTGCCGCTTAAGCTTGATTGTTCTTCGCGAATGGAGAAAAGAGCAAACTTACTATAGAATTTGAGAGAATCATTCATCTTATCCTCTGCTCACCTTTGTACCATTGGGTGATAATCGATTCTAAGCTAATTTCCTCGACTGAAATATCAATAATATTGTTTTTATAGGCCTTCATAAAATAATCGATCGCAGAGATTGGAGAAATTGTTTGAATATCAATTTGGAATTTTTTTGTAAGGTGATTGTCTTCGATGACTTTAATTCCTTCTTTGGAGTCTCTTAAATCATTTAAAGCAGGTTTTGAAAGTAGCAATTTAATATTTCTTTTCGCTGCTAGCCCTCCTTTTAACCCTTGCAAGGGTCCATCATAACCTACTTGGCCTTTATTAATGAGAATGGCTCTATCACAAAGAGCTTCAACATCGCTTATGTCATGACTGGTGAGAAGCACTGTTGTTTTTTCTTCTTCTTGCCATTGCCTTAATAGGAGTCTAAATTTGGTTTTGCCTAGAACATCGAGACCAATTGTAGGTTCATCTGCAAGCAAAATAGAGGGGCGATGAATCAAGCCTGCAACAATTTCACATCGCATCCGTTCCCCTAATGACAATGTGTTGGGAGGAGAATCAAGAAAATGAGCGATTTCGAATAGTTCAGCTAATAAGTGAATCCTTGATAGAGTATCCTTTGTGGACAAGTTATAAATAGCTCCGACCATTTGCAAACTTTGTTTCACAGTTATGTACATCCACAAATTACTTCGCGTGCCAAAAACGAGCCCTAGGCATTTATTTGCTTCAATGCTTCCTGAAGGATAGCGTTCAATCCACGACTTACCTTCCGAAGGCTTTAAAATACCACATATAAGTTTGATTGATGTGCTTTTACCTGCACCATTGGGTCCAAGAAAAGCTACCGACTCGCCAGGCATAATTTCGAGATTTAGATGCTTAACAGCCTGAATAAGTTCTTTTTTTGCAAACCAAGATTTTTTCTTCCAAAAGTTCTTGGAAAGGTCGACAACTTTAAGTGCATATTTACTCATGGGTCCCCTTAAAATTATCTTGTGCGTGTGGAATACAGAAAGCACAGTCTAGGTTTAATTCAAGTGGAAGGAACCGACTATTTGAGAATGAAAATATATCGAGCTGGATCATCCCTTTTAGAACTTGAGAATCATCACTCCCCGAAAGAAACCGAGAGGCTTCATAGACTGCAAGTGAACAGCATGCGGCAATGGGAGGAGCAAAAGCTCGCTTTTGAATATGCTGGCTTCGAAGGTCGTGATCAATATTAATATTTTTTAATTCTAATGCTTTAATAGTACAAAAGTAACATGGAGTTTTTCCAGGAATTGTTAATGGACCTATCCAAGATCCTCCAAAGGTCAAGCAAGGTTTTCTTTTGATGATAGCAGCTTGTGCAAGAATACCGGCTGGATGATTTAATGCCTTCTTTTCAGGAATATAACTAAAGGGGTTAAAGACTAGATCTACTTCATCCATCAAAGGATACAGATCCTCTGGAGCCGTTACTTTCAAGCAATGTCCTGTAAAATTGATCTCAGGATCAGCTTCATTAATCTTTTTCTTGCATGCATTCACTTTAAGAGAACCAAGATCTCCCCGATCATAGAGAATTTGTCGGTGTAAGTTTGTAATTTCTACGCTATCGAAATCAACACCAATAATATTTCGAATTCCCATACGTGCACATAAGAGTCCAGTCCAAGACCCATATCCTCCAAGACCAACGATTAAAATGGTGCGATTTTGTAAATTATCATTAATTTGTTCGCCGGAAAGAGTTTGATGCTCAAAGGTTCTAAAAAAACGAATCTGTCTATCGTAGATGGTATCTAGAGGAGGACTTATGATTTTCTCATCCTCGATTAAGATTCCATAAGATTTGAATTTGGAAATCAATGAATTGACAAATTTTTCTTTAAGGCAATATTTTTTTGCAATATCTGGTAAGTCTTCGGGATATTTAATTCCTTCACTTAAAGATTTTAAAAATATATAAACAAAAGGATTTTTTGACATGATCTCGTACTTCTTCATTTTAAGAGATGAAGAAACCTCTACAATATCCTTTACTCCCTTTTTAACTACCCAGCTTGATTGAAAACGTAAAATCATATTACTGCCTTAGAGTTGAGAGAATGTTCTGAGATACTCCCCATTGCTATAGTATAAATAGGAATACACTTACTCGGGTCAATATCCAAAAAAGAGCACATCTGGCTATCATTCATTGCCGGAGACGGCAAACCACCTACATAATGTTGCATCCCTTTCAATAAGAGCCTCTGCGCCAGTCTACCTGAATCTATATAGATTTCACGCAATGCACGGCTGTAAGGAAATCTCTTCATGGCTTCTTCTAGATCAATTGACAAAATAATTAAAAATGATGCAGTAAGTGAGGCGACCATTCCACATAATAGTTTCATCGTTTGATTTCGAAACAACCCTTGTTTGACTAAATAAAGCCCATATTTATTGGGGCAGTAGCGGTAAATTCCAGGCGGAATTTCTTTAATATTGAAAGCTACTACGTAATAATTCCAAATATCAGAAAAGATTTCCCCTTTAAGCTCACTAAGTAATGTCGAGAGTAATTGCAATGAAATAGGATGATCTTGGAATTTTCGATAAGTTTTTCTGTTCAAGAGGGCTTGAACTGATGAGAGCTCATCAGTTGCTAATTCATCAGTACAAGAAAAATCGATTCGTTGTTGGGGTTGCTGGAGGACTGGTTCGGCTTGCTGTTGTTCAATTTGCTTAGAAGAGGAAGATAAGTAATAATCTAAAGACACTTGCCACTTGCGTTCCCACCAATGTTTGATTTTATCCAACTCATCTTGGTTAGTAGATTTAGATTGCCGAGAATTCTGATAATCAATCAAATAATCACAACATCGGGGAATATCATAACCCCTCCTTACATTATGTAAGGGATCTTTTAACATTATCGAAGAATCTTCAAAAGGAGTGAAGGTTAAGTATGATAATTCCATTGTTTAATATTTCTCCTCATGTAACGTCACAACAGCCATAATCCCTTCTTCTAGTTTTGAAGCCTCGATTTGCTGCAGTATAGAATTTTCATTAAATTGTAAATGGATGCAAGTTTTGATGCGAAATTCTTTTCCGAGCATTTCTATAGTTGCGAGGATATGACCGATATCCATGTGAATTGTCCTGAAAGTTCGTGGTTCTCGATATCGGTACATATTTCTTTCAAAGATACTGGTTAGAACAATAGCTCCAATTGTTGGAAGAGCAAAATCACTTTCCATGATGAAATTCTCTAAAAGATGCGGATTATCAGAGGATACTAAGCAAAGCGAAATTGGATCTGTTTAAATGTGATAAAATCCTTGTTTAATATCTTGGAGGGTAAGAGATAAAAAATAACCTTCTGTAGGATGACGACTTCCTCCCGAAGGGCTTGTTCTTCTGATGAGAGGGGTGTCAGTCCAATGACATGGCTTTTCTTCTTTTTTTCCAAATACAAAAGATAGTAAATGCTTAATTCTTTCTGAAGTCGAACAGTCTCGTATTTGTTCAATCGGTAAAGAAGAATTTAAGGTAGGCAATTGCATATTTTCTGCTGGTGCATCGTATTTTTTATAACGCTGTGTATCAGATTGAAGCTTTTGATATCCGATCATTTTCTTGCGATCCATATCATGTCCCCCTCCTTCTTTAGTATAGTCAAGAAAGGGAGCATCCCAAGTGAAAAAATGATAATTCGCAGCGTCATCCCAACCAGATTTTGTCCAAGTTAGAAAATTGTCAAATGAGGGATTGCAATCTTTTTCCTTTTCCAAAGAGATGATGATTTTTTTTGAAATCAAATCCTTTAGCATTTTTTCAAATTGTTCGATATCGATATGAAACTTTAAGGCAAGGGATTCAAAGAGGGTTGATTGAGAAATTGGCTTTGCGCAGGCTACTGTCATCAAAGCTCCTATAAAAGGCACGGCATAGAGCGTTTTTTGCGAGGGCTCTTCTATAGCCCAATAATTTCTGGTCATGGTATTGGGAAAACGTAATTTTATGGTTAGGTTAGTTTGTAAATAATGCACTGTAATGTTTGTCATGATCACACTTCTCGTTTTATAAATGTGAAAGGGGCTGGTCACAGCCCCTTTTGTTATTGATCACTCTGTAGACATGGTCGATCGATCATATCTAATTCGAAGATTTCAAAATCATCATTTTGGGAATCTTGAAATTCCTCTTCTTGAACGGCTGTATCCATGAAAACCTCCTGTAATTTAAAAATTTAACCAGCCTATTCCAAAGGCAGGTCGGTCGACTTATAGAGAAGTTAAATGTTTAAATCAAGAAATATATTGAACCATAGATACGCTTGTAGAGGAACATTTCCTATTTTTTGTTTCGATAATTTGCGTTGGTAGGAGCTACATCACTGACTTAATTTGATGTTTCTTCAGATATGAAATGCTTCGACTAATAAATTAGACTGACGACAGCTTTTTCTGTAAATTCCGTTATAGCTAGAGCGGAAGAGCTGCATGCGTTCGAATTAATTGATTTAAATATTTTGATTGACTGCAAGTTTGCTTGTCCATAGCATTGGAATGAAGAAATATCTGCCATTATTTTTTGTCCAAAACATTAAAAATTGAGGAGATTTTTATGAAATTTATCACATTAACACTGGCTCTTCTTCTAAGCCTTTTGCAGATAAATATTCTCGTAGCAAATGAGCCTGTTATTGAAAGCCGGCAAGTTGAGATAATTTATGAAAAACTTGATGTGGATCCTTCCCAAATATTCTTTTGTGAAAATGAAATATTTGTTCTTTCAGATAACAATTTGACAAGAGTGGATTCACTTAAGAGTGATTTGGGGAATCTTTTTGCTTACCGAGGTTATTGGATATGCCCTAGATGTCTTGGAAAAAATGAATTAGGTAATTTAGACTGCGCGCATTGCCCTTATTCGCTTCCTTATTGAGAAAGGCATTAAGGAAAAGCGATGCATATTGTATTTTGGGGCATTACAACATTTTTGTTGGTGCCTTTTTTGACTTTTCAGCCCCTTCAGTCTTCCACAACGCCTTTAAGTCATTCATTGTCCATACATGAAATAGTATTATCTATTCCAGACAAGGATATAGAAGTTCTTAAGGCCTTTTTCAAGTGTCTTTTTGTCCATAGCGGCTTTGCCTATACGCTATTGGAGGAGAAACCAATGGTCTGCGTAGATTACAATCTAGATGCGGCCTTAAAAGGGCTTGCGGGTAAAAAAATAATGCATTCTATGGCTATAGCTTATAGGGGAAGCCAAGTTTGGGGAAAATACAAACATCTTTTTCATATGCATCAATTTGAATTTATTGATTATGCAAGCAGTGATTTTAGCACCTTTGGATTTATCCTTTTCAATAAAAAAGCAATGCAAATTTACTTTGAAAAAAACAAGGATTTATTGACCCCGGTTTTTGGTGATGTGCAATATCTTTCTCGGGTGTTAAAGCACTCTTCATTGCCCAAGGAAAGCTTACGACCCCAATACCACCAAGCTCTTGGCACTCTGCTCGGCTATGGGATAAAAAATACGGTGGCTTTTAGAAAACGCAATGAAATGTATGCTTTTCTTAAAAAAGCTCCTCTGAATCTGGGATTGCTTAATGATGTGGATAGAAACTGTATTCAGCTGGGTCAAGCCTCGTCTGTTAACGACGAGATGGCTGAGACTCGGGATTTAACACACCGTCCAGTTTGTGAAGCCATACAAACATTGAATGATTTAAGAAGCAATTTTAAGTTTATCCCTACAACAAACAGGGGAACTGCCTTAGCTCCAATTGAACTTCCTGGTTTCCTTGCATTTCCCGAGGATGAGGAAACACAACGAATTAAACAATCCTATGATCGTGTGCGTGCCCAAATTGTCGAAATTCTTTACTCAGAAAATTTTTTAGAAAAAATCCTTAAACTTCTTACATCCTAAGGGGGCCTATCATGAAATTTTTTTGGATTTTCGCTGCAGTCTTTTTGCTGCTCTATGTTGGGTACAGTTTTTCATTTCAGCAGAAGCCTGTGAACGAAAGTTCTCATGAACTTTATGAGCAGGATGTGCTTAGCGATGAGGATTGCCGTCAAATATCTGAATGTATTGCTAACATTTTTTGGTCTCATTTAATCAATTACTATCCTTATTATGATCTCAAGGTTGTGTTGGCAAGACTAGAGGAACTTTCTAAAACACAAACCACCCCCATGAATCCTCAGGAATGCCGGATGACCTGCTTGTTACCTTTATTATATAAAATTCAAGCCCATGAAGCGGCAAAGAATTTGAAAACGGCAGAGCTTTTTTTGAAGGAGCTTTCTGTGAAAAAAGGAATTACAGAAGTTGTAAAAGGGAAATTATACTATGAAAAGTTGAACGAGGGGGTGGGAATGGCTATTATGTTAGAAGATTCACCGATTTTAAGTTATGACGAATATAGGCTCGAAAGTGGCATGAAGATGGTGCAATGGCGAAATGGAACGAATATAAAAATCACTTTGACAGATGCAATTCAAGGATTTGCCCAAGGTGTTGTGGGCATGCGCATTGGAGAGCGCAGAAAGATTTATGTTCATCCTGATTTAGCCTATGGCCAAGCTGATGGGGATCATCCCCAACAACTGGCCATTTTTGATGTCCAAGCGATTAGCAATGACTGAATATCGCTAAGAAACCACTGCCTCATTCCCTGCTTTGAGGATTTCTTTGCATAGATTTTGGTCTAACGAAATGGATGAGAGTTTATTCCCTTTATTCGTCTTGACTAGCATCCCAACTTGCCCTTCTGCTAACTGCCAAATGTACATTTTGCCAGCGAGACTGTTTGCCAACTTTTTCTCGGCTTCCTCTTGGTTGGATACCACAACATCTGAGTGTTTTTTGAGCCTTGCAAATTGGGCTGAAGAAGAGGTTAGGCTATCAATTTGTTCCCATACTCTTGTCAGATCAATAGCTTTTGTCACAAAATTGAAATGCCCATAGATTTGCTTTTGCGCGAAAATATAGTGTCCTTCCCTGCCTGAAATGAGGGGAGGAGTGAAAGAGAGGGTGAAGTTTCCATTTGAAGAGGCTTCAGGGTCTTTTTCGTTTGGACTAAGATGAGATTTTAGCCATTCAAGTTGAGCGGCTTCTGAAGATAATTCACTAATCCTTAACCATAGGTTGCTTTGAGGAGAAATCTGTTGGGCAGCATTGAGTATTGGGGCATTGTTTTCAAGCTTTTGCAAGATAAACCACTGATCTGCATTTTCCCATAGTACATAAGACCCTAGGGGGTGTTTAAGGAGTTCTGTTCGAGCCTCTGTTTCGTCTTTCACCCACGCTCCCATAGCCTTAAGAGAAGCCACAAGGGGGGAATTGCATGTTGTATTTGCTGGATCATGGAGCTCTTTTAAGGCTACTTGTAAGGGCTTATTGTTGGCGATCTCAATGGGTTGTATCCCTTCCAAAGGGATACCTTTTATTCTAGGTGCGAACAGGATGTTCTGATCTTTATTTTTCCAGAGAGTAAACGTTTTTTCATTAGCAGCTTGCGCCTGTGTTTTATCCTCAAAGGCATACCCGACTAGTTCTAAGTATTTCCAAAAACCTTGAGGGGTAATCAGTTTTTGAATCATATCCTCTAAGTAAGATTTTTTGTAAAAGGTATCGGTGGCAAAAGTTGTTGGTGAAATTTTCATGATTAAATCAAAGGAATCACTTGGATCCTTTTTATAAAATAAGAAACTGCCAATCTCTTGCGCGACTAATTTTTGTTTGGCCGTTGTGGCGTCATCTGTTAGATGTGTGTGAAGTATTTCCCTAACTTTGCGAGCTGCCCCTGTATATTTTTCAATGGATCCAAATAAATTATCTCCAAAATAAATTCTTTCTTCACATAACTTTCCATGGGTATTTAGATAGTGCACCTCAGTAGCGATTGTCGTTTTATAAATAAAATAGTCGCCTGGATCTTGCAGTTTCTGACCCTCTTCCTTTGCTGCACTAAAGGTTTCTACACTTTTTCCTAGTTTTTGGAGAATCTGGCTTTGCTCTTTTTGCGAAGTGTGTCTTTCAATCACTTCAAAGAGATTTTCTTGCAGTTTGATTGAAATCGCTTGATTTTTCGCTAAAGGAACTCCGGGAATTTTTTGAAGAAAGTGGACGGTTTTATTTCCAGCATCTTCTTCAAAGAAAACTGCATATGGCTGCGAGTCTTCTAAAGCTTTTACAGCACTCGCATAGTCTCGATAGATGATTCCTTGGTCTTGCAAAATCTTAAAATGTTCATCGAAAGAAGTCAGACGGTTAATTTCTGCCTGTAGATTTTTAGCGGCACCAATGCTTACAGCTCCTGGAGGAGTATTAAGATCATTGAATTCAGCTTTATCAATTTTATTGTTTGTCTTTTGAAAAAAGATATAAGTGTCAGGATTTTTAGGATCTTGCCAAAGAACAAAAGAACCTGCTGACGCACAGAAAAGTTTTTCATAAGCTTTGGCAGCTGAGTTTTGTAAAATGCGTTTATCAGCTAGTGTTTTGAGCGTTTCTTCATTGGGTGTTTTTGAGCCAACAGGAACTGAGCTATTATTAAAAATCCTTTTAAGGTCTGGGTTGCTAGGATCTTGAGCACACGCATTAAATTTTTGGATGAACTTTCGCGCATCATTAATTTGCCGGTTCTTAAAAAATTGAATAAAGAAGAGAATACGGTAAAGTAATCTTTTTTTCTGAGCAAAAGGTTCCAGTATTTTTTCAAATGAATGAGCAATCTCTTTTTTAGCAGCTAAGTCCAGATCTTTATTCACTAAAACTTGTTTAAAATAGGTTTTAACAGCCTTAAATGAAGATGCTTCTTGTTTTCTAGTGGTAACTCCCAACATTCCGGGTTGCTTACACACATGAATATATAAATGCTTTTCACCAGGCTTTGTATTTTGGAATGATAGGAAAACCTACTGGAAAGCTTCGAGGTTTTTTTAACTTCAATAGACATTAATACCCAAGTTGGGTTTATTATTATTAAACGTTAAATTTTTTTAGTTGATTTAGTCAATTTTTTTATATTGTGCAAAGAATCATCTTTAGAATGATTCTTTGCATTAAAAGATTAAGAAGACTTGGGATAGATGTTATCAATTAAAGCGAGATCTGGTTCATTAAAAGGAATATCTTTGTGCAATGCATCTCCAAGACTTTTAACAAACGCGTCTTTTGCATTATTAATTGCCTTTATTTTTTCTTCAGCCTCTGCCTTTTTAGACTCGGGTACACGATCAGGATGATTAGCAAGTTGCGCCTTTCTGAAAATCCCTTTACACATTTGAAAAGAAATTTCAGCAATCTCTTTTTCTGTTAATTGGGGATTCAGGACCTTTAAGAAGGTTGATTTGGCTTCAAAAACGACGCGTTGAGTCGTAGAGCCAGAAGGCCGGGTAGGAGCTTTTTTAGGCTTTGGAGTTTTTTCGGCAGAAAACTGTCTAAATACATCGAAGATGCGTTTGCATAGATTTTCTTCTAAAGAAATTTTAAAGTATTGTGGTCCAGCGACAGCTTTAATGAGCATTTCGACTGTGCCGTCTGGCAACTCCCAAATAAAAAAAGTGCCATTGGATGCCTTAGACAGCTTTTTTTCTGCTTCTGCGCGATTGGCCACGAAGAACTTAGAGGCGGTGGATTTGAGATGTTTTATCTGAGCCTGACGCGAAGTCAAGCGATCGATTTGCTTCCAAAAATGTGGCGCTTTAATCACTTCATAAGTGGCATGGCCAAAAAGATCAATGCGGGTGCACCAATAGCTAGAGCCAACGAGTAACTTAATGCTAAAATCTCCAGGAGATTGGGCTGTTTGCGCAAACTTAGCCGCATAGGATTTAACCCAGTTCAGCTCGGCTTCTTCGGAGGTTAGTTTGGCAATTTCTTGCCATAGAGATTTCCCAAAATTAATTTGGATAGGAGCATTATCAATAGGTTTTTCGTTATCGAGCTTTTGCAGGAAGCACCAGCTATCAAGTTCACGCCAGAGCATATAAGATCCAAGTGGGCGGTTGAGAAGCTCTTTACGGGCCTCTTGTTCGTTGTTGGCGATCACCCCCATATCTGTAAACCATTTGTTGCATAGCTTATTGTCTGGATTTTGGAAGGCACGCAGGTCATCCAGGAAATGTTCTTGCCGAATGGTCATAGGGGTAATTTTACTAAAGGATGCCCCCTTCACTACAGGGATAAATTTGATGCTTTGATCTTTTTCTTTCCATAAAAAGAACTCTTGATCTGGATGAGAAGCTTGAATCTTTTTGGGGTCGTCAAAAGCATAGCCGGCCTTCTTGAAAAAATCCCACAGTCCATCAGATGTTTTAAGACCTTCAAGTTTATCAAATAATTTCTCTTCAGGTACTTTAACTTCTGTATATCCTGTGGGAGAGGTTTTCATAGTGATAAAATATTCTTTTGAATAGGAGTAATAAGAATTTTTTTCATAGAAGACGAAATCCCCAATTTTTTGGTTTGCTAGTCTTGCTTTGGCTGCGACCTTATCTTCCACATAAGCCGGATGTGTGGATGGTCTAGGGAATTGTTTATCAATTTCGGCCAATAAATTAGACTGAGATGTATCTAAAGAGACCACTACAGGCTGATTTTTAGAGAATGCCGACTTGGACAACATGCAGTATGCCCCTTGGGCTGATTTCCAAATCACATAAGCACCTGCTGATTTATATTTAAGCTTACTTTGAGCCTCTTTTTCATCTTTTACCGTCAGTCCTTCCTTCTTTAGAATGGCAAACATCTTTGCATCAGAAGTCAGCTTAGCAATTTTTCGATCAATTCCTTTATTGTCTCCAAACCAAAAATTTTTAGTTTTTCCGCTAGGCATTTTAAGGATGAGGGAGGAGCCATAGTAGGCATTAGTAAAAACCACAGTTCCCGCTGGCTGTTTCTTCAGAAAAGCCTCGGCGTCATAGGATGATTTAAAGACCTTTCCCTCTTGCATAAGTCTTAAAATAGCGCCTTGATTATCCTGAGCGGATTGGGTAAACTTGTGGATAAAAGTAAATAAATTTTTAGGCTGAAGAGAAGAGTTAAAAAATGTTTCTGCGCATACTTTGCCTTTTTGGTCGACATAGTGAAGTGTCGGGCTTGAATAAGTGCCTGATTGAAAAACTAAGTAATCTCCGGGATTCTTAAGCCTTTTTAAGGCTTTGTCTTTTTCGGAATATTCTGAAGAAAAAAGGCCCTGGGTTTTTAATAGTTCACATTGATTGGTGAGGGAAGTTTGTTCTTTAATAAAGGCAAAGGGGTCTTGCGTCGATTGAATTATCAACGATTGGGCTCTCGTTAGCGGCATACCCGGAACTTGCTGGATGAAGCGGATCTCTTTACTGCCAACGGCTTGATTATCGTAAAATAGCGCATACTTCGAGGAACCCGCTAAAGCCTTCACAGCACTTTCATAATCGGCATGTATCTTGTATTGGCTTTCCAACAGCGCAAAATTAGTCTCTAATGAAGTCAGTCGGTTAATTTCTTGCTGTAAATTCTTATTCGCTGGAATCACTACTGCTTCCGCAGGAATGGAACCATAGCTAAAGTCTTTGATTTCTTCGGTCTGTTTCTGAAAGAAAACGTATTCTCCGGGCTTTTTTCCTTCCCAAATTACATAGGATCCAATTGGTTGTTTTTCTAATTCGAAATGGGCACTCAGTGCAGAATATTGGAAAATCTCTTTTTCTTTGAGTGCTTTAGCAGTCTTTTCATTCAGCTTTTTCAGGTCTTTAGTTTTTCCTGGGTCAGGCTTATTGAGACCTGGATTACCTAGGCCAGGGGCCTGGGGGTTTTGCGCAAAAGTGTCAAAATTTTTAATCAGCTGGCGGGCATCCTGCAGCTGTATTTTTTTGAAAATCAACACGAAGAAAAAAATGCGGTAAATGAATTTTGCTTTTTTATTAGCAAAAGAGTCTGTCAGCGTTTCAAAAGAGCGGGCAATGGTTTTTTGCTCTTCTAAATTTCCACTTTTATCAGCTAAGATTTGCTTCACATAGGCTTTGACGGCTTTAAATGAAGAGGCCTCTCTTTTGCGTGTCGCTACTCCTACCATTCCGGGTGTTCTGCAAATGCGTAAGTATAAATGATTTTTATAATTTGGTCCTTGAGAGGATTCTGCTACCTTTTTGAAAGCTTCGGCATTTTTTTGAATTTGGAGACTCATAACACACCTTATAAATGATTATAGAAGATTTAAATTGTACAAAAAAATGCTTTTTTAACAATTTTAATTATTCGAACAGAATAAAGGAAGATTTTAAGGATTATGTTAAGAAGGAATGATAATTCTTAAGCGCAAAAAAAACGCTCATACAAGCTACTTAAGTGATGCAGGATTTCAAGTTCTGCGACAAATTGATTCCGATGCGCATCGATTACATTGACTTTGGCATTCAAGACTTCAAATTCAGCATTTAAGACATCCAAGACGGTTCTTAAACCCGCTGATTCTTCATCCTGGACTCCTTTTAGCGCGATTTCTGCTGTTTCTAATTGGGCTTGATAAGCATTGATCTGGCATTTAGCTGTTTCATAATTCTCCCAAGCTTGGACACATTTTTGACGCAGAAATTTTTCAAGCTCTTGATAAATGAGTCCTTCGCGCTGCGACAACGCTGCGGCTTCGCGCATGCGAGCTTGCACCCTACCTGCTTGATAAAGGGGGATGGTTAAATTAAATTCTGCCACAATCTCATTGGCGTATTCGTGGCGGATCGATTGGTCTCGATTATGCTGAATATATCCGTCCAGGTCTAACTCTGGATAAAGTTCGCCTTTTATTTGCAGATAGGATTGCTGAGCCGATGCATAGCGTGCCATTTGAGCGGCCAGCTCTTTATTCTTTCGCAGTGCTTCATGAATAAACAGGGCTTCATTGCCAGGAATGTCAAGGGCCGGTTTAGGAAATTCCAGCACATTGACTTCTAAGTCTATTAAACGCTCCAATTCTGCTTTAATGCTGCGCAAATTGCCGCGCGACTCTATTACCTGAGCTTCGGCCCCAGCCAAACGGGATTTAGCCTGCGCTAAGTCTGTTCGTGTGACATCACCAACCTTAAAGCGATCTTCCACAACTTTCAGTTCGCGTTGGATATAGTCTCTGTTATTTTGAGTGGCTTTTAAAATTTCTTGCTCGCGCAATACGTCAATGTATAAAGTTGCTGTTTCCAGGAGAAGACTATCAAGTTCTTCTTCATAGGAAAGTTCTTGCGATAAGTAAGCATATTGCGTGCCTTTGATGGCGGCAACTGTGCGACCGCCTTTATAAAGAGGCTGAGAGGCAGCGATTCCCATCATTTTAGGAATGCGATTAGCTGATCTATCCGAGGAGCGTGTATAGTGCGCGACCCCGATTGAGCCATAGGAATAAATGGTAGGTTTATAGCCAGAACGTGCCACATCAATTCGATTTGAAGCTGCCAACACCGTTTGATAGTTAGCCTGTAGTCCGGGATAAGTCACAACAAATCTTTCCAAAGCCTGATTGAGAGTTAGGGCACTTAGAGAGGTCGCTAAAAGGCAGCATATCAGCAACAAATAACGGAAATGCAGCATCGTTAATTTCTCTCTTTTTCGATTTGGTTGAGTTGTCGTTGCAGTTCCTGGGAGGTAGCTTCGGGAGAAGTGGTATTTTTGGCCATCCAGGAGTAGAAGACCGGGATGACATAGAGGGTGAGGAAAGTTGAAAGAAAAACACCGATAAAAATGACGACGCCAATGCTAAGGCGGCTTTCAGCACCTGCTCCGGTAGCCATGACCAGCGGAATGGCTCCAATTGCCGTTGACAGGGCTGTCATGAGAATTGGTCGAAAACGAGACAAGGAAGCTTCCATCAGGGCATCAAGGAGGGCATAGCCTTCATCGCGCAGTTGATTAGTAAACTCAACGATCAAAATGGAGTTTTTGGCAGATAATCCTACCAGCATAATCATGCCGATTTGACTGTAGATATTTAAGGTTACACCCCATAAATACAACCCCCATAATCCTCCTAATAGCGCGAGTGGGACGACAGTTAGAATAATAAAGGGATGAATAAAACTTTCAAATTGAGCCGCCAAGACCAAGTAAACCATCACGAGAGCGAGCATTAGTACAAAAATGAAAGATGAACTGGTTTCACGGTACATTTTGGACTCGCCCTTGTAATCGATGCGGATCGAAGAAGGGAAGAGTTCCTGAGCCGCTTTTTCTAAATATTTAAGCACGGGTCCAATCGTGTATCCGGCGCCGATGTTTCCCGAGAGAGTGATCGAACGCATGCGATTGAATCGATTTAAAGAGGCTGCGTCAGAGGTTTCTTGCATTTTGACAAGATTGAAGATCGAAACGAGTTCCGGGGCATGTGCGGAGCGCACATAAATCCCCGTTAAATCGCCCGGCGTTCTTCGATACTCTTCTTTGCTTTGTAAAATCACAAAATATTCTTCCCCTTTATCAATAAAAGAGGTGACTTTTCTAGAACCTAGCATGGTCTCCAAGGTACGTCCTATGACTTCATTGGCTACACCAAGCGCTGCGGCACGGTCGCGATCGATTTCTACTAAAAGCTGAGGTTTAGTTTCCTTGTAGTCATAATCAATGTTACTGATGCCGGGATAGGTTTTGATTTTTTCTATAAATAGATCGCGCCATTTGGCGAGCTCTTCATAGGAGTTTCCTTGTAGGACCATTTGAATAGGCTGTCCACTTTTTTTGAGAGACAGTCCTTTAGGCAAAATGGGGATGATTTGGATGCCTGCTTGCTGGTTAAATTCTTGAGAGAGTTCATCCAAAATGGCTTTAGAGGAGCGTTCGCGTTTTTCCCAGGGTTCTAATAACACCACGCCACGGCCCGTATTGAGAGAGCCAGTACTCGAATAACGACTGGGGATGACCACAAAAGTCTGTCGAGCTTCTTGATTATCAATAAGTTTAAGGAAACCTGCTTCCATTTTACGCGCGTGTAGTTTCATGTATTCGAGACTTGATCCTTCAGGCGCTTTGAAATAAGTATAGAAGTAACCTCGATCCTCAAGGGGTTCAAACTCATCCGGTAAAGTCGTGAAAAGTAGATAGATGAGGGGGAAGGCGACTAATGAAAAAGTCGAAATCAGCAGCGGGTGTTTTAAAGACCATCCCAAACTCTTTTTATAAGGAACCATGCTTCTATCTAAAAAGCGGCTGACTATTTTGCCAAACCTGCGAGGGGATGTTGTTTTTTGGAGAATCTTCGAACAGATCATGGGGCATAGTGTGAGAGCAATTAAACTGGAAAATGCCACGGCCCCTGCTATAGTGAGGGCAAATTCTGTAAAGAGTTTGCCGACATTTCCTTCTAAAAAAGCGATGGGAATAAACACCGCGACTAAAACCAGGGTGGTGGCTATCACAGCAAAGCGCACCTGCCTTGTCCCTAGATAGGCAGCTGCAAGCGGTTGCATTCCTCCTTCAATTTTCTTGTAGATATTTTCTAGAACCACGATGGCATCATCCACGACCAGGCCTATAGCTAGCACCAGAGCTAGCAATGTTAGCAGATTGACTGAGTAGTTTAAGAGATATAGCAGAATAAACACAGAAATCAGCGAAATGGGAATCGTGATGGCGGGGATTAGGGTAGCGCGAAAATTTCCTAGGAAAATGTAGATGATCCCAACCACTAGCAAGATGGTAACGCCTAAGGTCAGGTACACTTCATGGATGGCGGATTCGATAAAAAGCGAGCCATCATAGGAAACCACTACTTGAATATCTTTAGGCAGAGTAGGAGTTATGCGTTCTAGTTCTTTTTTGACACCCCTGGCAACTTCTAAGGTATTGGCCCGTGATTGCTTGGCAATGCCAATGCCGATGGCTGGCAAGCCATTGGCTCGCAGTTCTGTGCGTTTATCTTCAGGGCCAATTTCAACCTCAGCCACATCTCCCAGGCGGATCAAATAATCGCTGTCGCCTCGTTTGACAACTAAGTTTTTAAAATCCTCAGCTGTTTCATAAAGACGTTTGGTTCGAATGGTGAATTCGCGCTTATAGGACTCAATCCGCCCGGCAGGCAATTCGATATTTTCTCGTTTTAAAGCATGTTCGATGTCATCAACAGTTAATCCACGGGCAGCCAGAGCTTTGCGATCCAACCAGATCCGCATGGCGTAGCGTCGTTCGCCAGTGATGCGCACCCGGGCGACTCCATCCACAACGGCTAAGCGATCTACCAAGTCGCGATCGGCAAAGTCCGTCAGTTCAAGCGCATTGTAACGTTCGCTGGAAATGCGCAGCCAAATCACTTCGTGCGTGTTTGTATCCAACTTGGTAATTTCAGGGGCATCGGCTTCGAGAGGAAGTTCATTTAAAATACGTGCAATGCGATCTCGAACATCCGCCGCAGCCGCATCAATATCGCGATTGATGTGAAATTCTATGGTAATGGTCGAATCCCCATCCTGACTTTCCGATTCGATGGTTTTGATCCCTTCAATGCCGCTGATAATCCCTTCGATGGGCTGTGTGATTTTACTTTCCACAATTTCTGCCGAGGCGCCGTTGTATCCTGTGCGAATGGAGATGATAGGGGGATTGACGTCGGGATATTCGCGTAAAGGGAGCTTCACAAAACAGAGGATGCCAAAAAGAACCAGCAGGATGCTTGTGACAATCGCAAATACCGGGCGTTTGATGGATAGATCTGAGATTTTCATTCTTAACTTTTAAATTTATGAAATTCGGCAATAGATGATTCAAGCGTTTTGGTCTCGACGATAGCGACTTTTTCACCTACTTCAGGATGCGTACGGCTTTCCACGACGATTTGGTCTCCAGGAGTTACCCCTGTCAAGACTTCTACGCTGCCTGCAAGACGGCGCCCTAAAGTTACGAGATTTTTTTGAATATGCCCATCAGCATCGACAACATACACCACTTTTTCCCCTTTTTTGGAATGGATAGCTTCTTCCGGAATGAGTAAAACATCTTCTGGAGGTAATAGAATGCGGGCGTGCATCAGCATGCCAGGTTTTAAAAGAAGTTTTTCATTTGGAATCAAAGCTTTCACGACCAGGGCCCTGGTTAATGGATTGACGCGGGTATCAATCGCATAAATTGTGCCGATAAAAGGCTCATTTGGAAAGGCAATCGAGGTGGCTTTCACTTTTTGTCCAAGTGCCACCATGCCGGCACGTCTTTCCGCCACAGAGAATTCAAACTTAACAACGCTGATGTCATCCAACGAGGTAATAATTGTGCCGGGAGTCACTAAAGTGCCTTCACTGACTTTCCGCAGACCTAAGACACCTGCAAAGGGAGCCTTTAAAGTTCGATGATTGACATGGGCCTGGGCGACTTGGACATTCAGCAGATGTTGATCGCGTTTGGTCAACGTGGCAGCAGCCGATTGAGCCAGATTTTCGATTCTTTGATATTGCTTTTCGGCTTCTTCTAAAATGGCCTTCTCTTCCTCGGCATTTAATTCAACAATGACATCGCCTTTTTGGACAAACTGTCCTTCAGAAAAATGAATTTTGTTAATGATCTCTGTCACTTTTGCTGTAAGCTGAATGGATTCATTGGCAAAGACTGACCCGATAACATCAATGCCATCATGAAAGGGATGTAACGCGGCAACGGTAATGGCAACAGGCTGCACTAAGGCAGAGTGGAGCGGTTTTGGGGATGGCGGTGTGGGTTGCGGATAAAAAAAAGAAGCTAGGCATAAACCCAGAATAAGCAATCCTAATGAAAAAATAGTCAGATACTTTCGAGACATAATGCGCCCCCGGTAAAATTTAAGGAATATCTAAGTCTTAAATTTTAATAAACTGTTTTTACAAGAGGTCGGGAAGGTTAACCTTCTTGGCGGGTGAGTTGAATGCGATCGTCGGCATCCCAGGCATAACTCCAATACCATGAAGGAGTGTGGATTTTAGTGGTATCGAAGCTTATTTGCTTGTTCTTCATATAGGCTCGCATACGGAAACCAGAGGGAACTTCAATTTTTAAGGGACCTCTAAAAATCACATTTTCAGCGATAAATTCGCCAGTCCCGTGAATAATGATTTCCATGGCTTCGGCATGCTGTACTTCCTGTTTCCAGTAAATATTTTGACTTGTCTGATCAATGCCTCGGTTTTCTACCTGCACATTTCGAAGTGTGCATTTACCCGTCTTTTCACTATAAAGCAGTTTTCCCTCGGTTTTAATGTCACCCATAAGAGCACTAGCGCTAATCCGCAAGCTTCCTTTGAGGTGAAGATTGCGGATGTCAATCTCGGCGATTTCTAAGATTAATTCTGCCAGTTCAAAGAGTTTGCCCCCGTGGATTTTTTGGGCAATCACTGCATAGAGAGGTCCGATGGCTGGATGCAATAGGACCGTCAGCTGGGGGCCCTTGACTAAATACTCTTCAAAGGTGTTGAGGGGAGGAATTTCCAGCTCACAGTGATTTTGCAGCAAATCATGCATATTGTGCATCAAATCATAAAAACATTTTTCAGGAGTTTCCGCGGTCGTTCCACCTGGCACTAAACTGTGCTTGGTGACTGAGATGGTCTTTCCTCTATCATGATAAGTCAGATATGTTTTCAGGCGGTGAAAGTCTTGTTTAGGTAGTGGCTTAGGAAAGCAATCTGCGAGAAAATCAGCGATATTTTGCATGGTTGTTTCAAGGCGCCCTCCATGAATTTCAGAGATTGAACCATCGGCATTTTTCACCTGGAATTTTGATTTCATATTGATCAATTGACCCGGCAATGGGCATTTCTCAACGGCTTTTTCAATCGCTTCTAAATTCGCAAAAAGGATATTGGTATTGGCTGGAAATGCTGAAAAAGGGCTATTTGAGGTTTGGGGGATATCTTGGAGGTTATGCTTTTTAAATTCGGTGTATTCAATATTTGTGGTGCAGTAGCAGTAGTTTCCCTCTGATTCTTCTTCGAGCACCACATTCATGCCTTCAGAAGTGTTCAGATAACGGGAACAAGAGGCAAAACCGAAAGCTTTATCATCCTGGCAGCCGGTCCCTAAGAATCCCAGCAAGGTATGATCTGTGCCCGCTAAAGGATTATTAATTTGCCTGATCAGAACGCGTTGGCGCTGATGCTGCTTAAACCAGGAAAATAGTCCTGCATCTTTAGCTAGTTTCCAGATGACACCGTGTCCACCAGGCTTAAGTTTCAGTGAAAAGGGTTCTTGCATCACCCATCTACCATCCTGAGCAATGACGGGGACTAAGGGCTGTATAAATAAAAAAAAGTTTTCTTTTTGGCGGTTAAACCATTTTTGCTGTTCACATATTTGATAAATATGTTGATGGTTATTTTTTTCTTGAGATGTCATCATGGCCACGGGCGTTGTGAGCTGCTTATGCGTCAACTTATAATAAAGATATTCGCGAGCTTGTAAATCGCGAAATAGCCCTTCTAATAAGGTTTTGCCGCAAAAAAGCAATTGGGCTGCAGGCAATGGCTCCCCAGTTTCGGCATCTTTTAAGTCGAGCCTATCCCCAGCACCGCCTACGGGGTAGATCTCACCAAATGTATCCATCTCCTCTAATCCTTTGCGGATGGCTTTGCGGGCATGCACGGTATCTTTTGAAAAATCTAATCCATCAGGATGGTGGTAGGAATGCGGAGGAACTTTTGGAGAAAGGCCATGTTGTTCTAATATTAAAGCAATGACCTTATAGTGATATCCGATCATCCCTCCCATTTCTCGGTAAAAGGTTTCGATGGGAATGAGTTGTTCAACAAGTCTTCTAATACCCTCTTCAGCGTCTGCGATAGGGTGAAGAAGAATTTCATGCTGATCAAGAGCTATGAGTGATTTAATGCAAAGCAATTCGAGAGCTTCCATATGGGCCATAAAGGGGAAAGCGGTCAGAATATTGTCGAAAGTTGCCGCGACTTGCTTAAAATGTGAAATAAGCGTGAGCTTTTCTTCTACCTCCGCGGTCCTTTTTAATTCCTCAATAAGAGGTTCAAGCGCCTTTTTTTGTTTTTCTAAAAATAAAAAAGAGGTCAGTGTTTTTGTCATATGTGTTTTAATGTGCCAAATTTTTTTGCTGAATTTTTTTCTTTTAAACGATACGCAATGCTGCTCAAAAACAGGTATAAGAGCTATTTTTGTAAAGTTTTGCGTATAGATAAAATGTTCACTATCGTGTTTTTACAATTCTATATTGAATCATATGAGCAGGTTAAAAACAAAAGGAAGTTATCTGAAGATTGTAAACTGTAAAAATTCAGAAGAATTGTTTTGACTAGAAAATGCAAACAAAGATAAAAGAAACCTCTAGAAAGAACTCGGCTTAATTAAATCAGAGATCGCTCTTGGATAAATAACAGCCGGATAAATAGCCAAAATGTTTATGAAAAATAACCTTAAGGAGAGAAAAATGGCCAAAGAACCATCAAAGGAACCAAAAAAAAATTCAGCTTTCATGAAGCCGGTACAACTCAGTGAAACTTTGGAAGAACTGATTGGAAAAGGGCCCATGGCTAGAACTGAAGTTACAAAAAAAGTTTGGGAATACATCAAAAAACACAAATTGCAAGATGTAAAGAATAAACGCAATATCAATCCGGATGCTAAACTTGCTAAAGTTTTGGGTTCTAACCAACCGATTGACATGTTTAAGATGACAAGCAAAATTGCAAAGCATTTGAAAGAATCTGAAATGGCCGCTCGCTAAATTTTTGATGCAAGGGCGTTATCCTGCAGCCCTGCTGCATGGGAGCGCCCTTGTCTATGCATTTCCAATAAAATTTCCCACTCGTAGTTTCTTTCGTAAATGTTAAAGTGCGAGAGGTGATTTAATTTCCTTTGCTACTTTTTTAAAGTGCTCTTGCAAAACTTTAGTTTTTCTTCCCCCTAGAATTACGATATATATTGCACGTTAATCCGGAAAAACCTAAACTTTTCCTATCTTTATGGAGGAGTGTCAGAGTGGCCGAATGAGCACGCTTGGAAAGCGTGTGTACGTGAAAACGTACCGTGGGTTCGAATCCCACCTCCTCCGACGCTTAAGATGATCTAACACTGCTACCAGCCTATCAAAAGGCTTACGCAGTGTTATGATCGCCTTTATTTTTCGTTTCCAATTTCGAAAATAAGAAATTCTAAATTTGACATTTTTCGTCTTCTTTCGAACTTTTTCAAAGATTTCTTCAAGGGATCTGTGATTTTCGCAATCCAGTCTTCAGGCAATTCATCTTATCCAAGTCATCAAGTATCGAGTCTAACAGGCAAAGAGGTCTGGTTTTTTTAAGTTGTTTTATATGAATATGTTATAAAAAAACTGTATCTATTGACTAAAATAGGTTTATGCGTAAAGATCTATCCTAAAATTGGTACCGAAGAATTGATTATTTAGGAGGTAAAATGAATTCTGCCATAGGGTCCTACTCAAATTATTCTTAATACTTTAATCCGCTAACCGTTCAACAATTTGACGATCCTCAGAGCAGCAGATATACTATTGTTAGAGCTCCTATCCCAGAAAGACCCGTCCAACCTTCTCTGCCTGCTATCGAACCTCTTTCTCTAGAAAAAATAGATGCTGTCCCTGAAGAGCTTTACGAAGATGCTTTATTCAGAGAGCATACTGATCCGATTTCCTTTGAACCCATGCTCGATCCAGTTGCGGATAAGAATGAACCTAAACATATTTATCAACGCGCAACTATCGTTCGATGGTTGAAAACTAAGCAAACTCTCCTTTAACAAGAAAACCAATGACGAAAGCCGATTTGGTCCCTGTTCCAGAGTTAAAGGAAAGAATTAATGAAAAGATCCGCAACCACTTATTTCAAAAACAACCTGAATTACTCCAGAAGTATATAGAGGAAGTTGAAGAAGCAAACAATCACTATCAAGAAGCGTTAGACATCCATGCCAAAGTAGATTTACCTAAATATGAAGAAGAGCATCAAAATTTTCTTTCCAAAAAAAGAGTTTCTTTAGCTTCCGAAAGATGTTTGGCCGATTCTGGCTTGTCATTGAACTCACAGTTTAATGAGCGACAGAGTTTAAAAGGAAGAGTTTCTGTAATATCTACAAGTAATCCTCAATCGGGTAAGGCTTTTAATCCCTTTGAAAAATTTTAAAAGAAATAGCCTATCACTTGCTAAAGAATAGGTGATCATCAACCTTTTAAGGAGAGTCTCCCGTTCTTTCTTCTATCCATTTGCAATTCGACGATATCTCACATTTCGAGTCCTTCCAATTTGGGGCTTTTCAAGTCACCAAGTTTCATAACTATTAAAAATATTAAATTTTGCAGATAGCGGGGTTGCGTTTGCGCAGATATTTTTCAAAATCTATTCGATGCGATCGCCATTTTAACTCTTCAACCAAGGCAAGAGCTGCCGGTACGGTGCTCGTTAGGTAAGCACTAAGAAGTAGCAATTTTTGGGATCAGAGCCATTGTGCGTCTCCTATTTGCCAGGAGAGCCCTTGGTATAGGAAAACTTATTGATATAGTTTCCTTCAGCGTCGTGCATTGTGACTAAGCCAGTGCCATCGATCACTTCACTGACAGGCTTTTTGTCTCCTTTTTTAAAATATTTGCCCCTGACCAATTTGCCATGCTCATATTCTTCAATCAGCATGATATTGCCGTCTGAGTAATAGGCAAGGCAAATGCCATTTTTCTTGTTATTACTTAACTCTCGTTGACTTTCAAGTTTGCCATTCCGATACCATGTTTTGCAGACACCTTGAACTTTACCTTCATACCATTGCATGGAAAGCAGGGGCTGAAGAATTTGATTTGTATAAAGAGGAGGGTAGTATTCGATTTCTTCCCCATGCTTTAATTGATTGCGCATATGATAGATACCGACGAGGATTCCTTTTTCGTCAAAAATCTCTACTTTGCCATCAAGTACTCCCATATGGTATTCTTGGAGTTCATAGATGCTGTCTCTGTTAAAAATAGCTCGGAAGCCTTCTCCTTCTTTGATGCTCGCGATTTCTTCTCCGGCCTGATTATAGTATGTCGCTGTGACTAGAAAATCATTGTGATAATTTTCTTCAGCGGCAAGTTGCCCCCCTGTCCAATAACGCTTAGCGCATCCCTCTTTTTTGCCGCAGGCATAATGTGTGCATTGCAGGAGATCGCCATTTTCCAGAAAAATCTGAAAATCTCCTTCTAGTTTGTCATCCTTGTAGTTAATACTTTTCCATAGTTTTCCATTGGGATGGTAGTAGCGTGATTCTCCTTGAAGCTGTCCTTTGACATAATTAATTTCTGCATGGAGACGTTCTTCTTCATCCCAAACTTTGGCACATCCATCAAATAACCAGGATTTTTCGGCCGTGGTATTGATATCGGCAAGGCCTCCCACAATGGTTGCCATCAGCTTAAGTTTACCGGTCTGGTACCATTCCTTATAAGTTCCTAAAGCGCGATTATTGACGACCTCAAGATATTGTTGAATTTGCCCATTAGGATGGTAGCTTGTAATTAAGGCTCTTGAATTCCCTTGTTCATCTTTGCCATACACGCGCATGACTTTTTGATAAGGTTGGTTGCTTAAGAAATCGACATTTTCATATTGACGCAAGCGATCTGCATTGCTGTATGTCTCCGAGAGGCCATTTTGATCAATAATATTTATAGTTGACAAACCACCGGTTTCGTAAACGAAAAAGCCTGTCGGCATACAACTTGAAAGGCATATAGATAAAAGCAGGCAGAGGCACAAAGGTCTAACTGGGAAGGTCACAAGATTTCTCTTTTTAGGATTTTCATATTCAATTGAAACACTTCATTTTTATTGGTGGTTGATTTCTTGTCCAAGTTAAAATCGATGATGACTAATTGCGGTCGATTTGGCGCCGCTTGATGGGGGCCAATTGGATTGCCTTCGATTAAGGCGAGGATGGTTGCGACATCTTCAGCATTGACTTCAACTGGATGGACTAAGGAAGCTATGGTTTCCTGAAATGTGGGTGAAGTATCAACAACACCTTCAGAAAAAAGCAATTTGTTGCTTGGTCCTGTCAGAAAATCGAGGCGCTTTTTGACATTATCGTCGCCGGCAAAATTCTTGTTGTTGATGACATCTTTGAGACTTTGAATTTCAGGCTCAAGCAGCGTAATTTTTTCTAAGTGTTTATCAATATAAAAACGATCTGCATCCCTGTAGTGATTTTGTACAGCTTTATTGTGGGCTTGTTTACGAGCTTGCAGGAAGGCATTATTTTCAGTTTGTTGGATCGAATTTCTGAGGTCATCTAGCGAAGTCTGGCTAGAAAAAAAATAAAGGACTACCAAAAGCAGGGGAAGAGTACCTAAGAGCATGATGTAAAGAAGGAGTCTTTTCTGGGGAATTTGATTGAACATATTTTTCCAGTTTATTTGATCGATGAAGGGTAAAGTGTTTTGTCTTTTAAGAAAAAAGAGGTATGGTACAAGCCCCGATTGGTGCCCCATTTAATCTCTCCTTTAGGATCGACAATAGCATTTGGAGCGATCAAAGCATCATGAAATTCTCGAGCTTGGGTAGGTGTCGGCGCTGAAAAGTCTAATTCGACCTTAACTTGATAGACCTCATTCTTTTTATTTTTATCAGGGCGTTTCATCATTTTATAGTTAAAGTTTTCTAGCTTAAGGCCAGGGATAGTCTTCCCTTCAGCATTTAGAGAAGGTTTAAAAGAAGGGTGATTTGCGATCCAGCCCAGGGTATCGCTCACGTTAGGTATATTTGGAAATAGCGGGTAGGTCTCTGGATTGGTTCTCACTTGTTTGTCCAGAAAAGCCACGCGAGATGACAGGTCTTCCAGTGACAGCGTCTTAGGATTTAAGTCAGCTTCAGCGCTGATCGGTTCGATACCTGCACTTTTACGGTATTGGGACTCAAATTCAGGATAAGATTTATGTAAAGAAGTTAGCAGGTTGGCATAATCCTGGCGCAGTAGATCTGATTCTTTGCTTAGATAAGCGGAAGCAAAGCAATAGAATGCGAAGGCGACAAAAAGGCACGAGGCAAAGTAGAGAAGCACAGATTTTTGCAGTCTTCTCCAGGGATAGGGATATGTGTATTGCTGCTGTCTAAAATTGATCTGGTTTTGTTTCTCAGGCAAACCTGTTAAAGCAATCCCAATCGGAATGGCATAGAATTGCAGTTCCTGGGGTGTGAGCAGAAAGTTGGGGTCTTCAATTGGGCTCAAACAATTCACATTCAAATCCTGGCAGAGAAGATGTTGAATCGCTGGGTAAAGTCCGATTTCGCCGGTGACAAGAATTTCTTTAGTCTCGAATCCCTTCACTTGCTTGGAGAGAGCCAGCACTATTCGGGTCACGTCGATGCGAAAAAGATCTAAGATTTCCACTAAATGAGGCATTTGCTGCACCTCAGAAGGATCAAGCGCAGCTATAGAAGAGGCTTCATTTAAAAAAGTGGGGTGGTCTTTAACAAGAGCTTCCACTATCTGGCTCATTCCTCGTGAAACAGACTGAGCTGCGAGGAGTTTGCCGTTGTCCGCTAAAATACAGGAAGTCATTTTGCTGCCGATATGCAGCACGATTTGGAGGCCTGATGCGGCGGAAAACTTCGAGGCAAAAACCGCCAGGGCACTGGGCACACTGGCTAAAATTTCAGGTTCAATCTTGAGGGATTTCCATAGAGCGAGGTGCTTTTCGATATAATCTTTTCTGGCAGATAGGATGGTGAGTTTGCTTCCATCGGCTGTTGTTTCTAATTTAATCCAGTCGATGACTGCATTTTCAATCGGATAAGGCAGTAACGGTTCAGCTTGAAAATCGATGACGGCCGCAATTTCTGGGCCTTTTTTAAGCTTGACTTCCAAAGGTCTGACCAGGACTTCATCCGTATTTAAAGCAGTTCCGACGATGGCCTTTGTAAGCAAAGGGGTTAGAATCGCATAGATCTCAGGAGGTAGCCTGGGTTCATCCGGCAATTCAGCACCGAGGATTTCAGATTGAATTGTACGAATGAGAACGGGTTTGCCCTTCACCTCATGCAATAAAACGCCCTTGAGCATGTTGGCTTCGATTTCTAATCCTAAAACTTGCAATGCACTCGGGGAATCTAACATGGATCACACTCTGATTTTAATCTATCGTATTAGGTACGATAGATTAAAGATCAAGAGGTTTCAAGATAAATTTCATGAAACAAGGGCTACTTAACGCGTGTGTAGACAAGGTCATTTTTATCGTGTTCATCGATAAAGAGTTTCCATTCTTCTGCCAGATAACTGAACTCTTCTAAAACGTCAATAAATGTCCGTTGATTTAAGCTCTCAATTGTGCCGCTGTATTTTAGGAAAATTTTAAAATTTTCTTCATCTATTGTGAGTGTTGTGTCGATCATATTGCGATCAAAGAATGGCTTAGTCAGAATACAGCGTCGTACGCTTTGAGGAATAAAATTTCCGCCAAAGTAAACCTCAGTGCGCATGGAAACTGCGGAATGATGATCAGTGCCCACGCAGATATCGGAACCCATTAGCCTTATTTGAGCGTGGTCTCGGTCGTGGAGAATCTCAAACAACTTTTTTAATTGGCTGCTTAGTACCATGGCTTTACCTACAATAAATAATTAAAAGGCAATTACGAGGTGCGCAATGTGCTTTTATAATTTCATTATAATAAAAAAATATTTAAATTTAAACTAAATTAATTAGTAAATAAAGCTTGAATTTATAATTAGCTCTTTATAAGGCTTTTTAAAACTTTATTCCATTTTTCAGTAATTTTTTCGCGATGAAGGAGGGCATAAGCTTTGATGTTGGCCCTATATTCTAGATAATTTGTTTGCTCAATTTTGTCTTGTAAATCTTTCCAAGAATTAAAATAGATCAAAAATGGTTGATGCTCAGGGTTATACCATTCAGACAAATGAATTAGATCTTTATTTGCCAGGTGCCGATCCTGATGAAAATAATTATTCTGATGAAAGAGCTCCCAAAAAAAATCCAGTGAAGGAACGAAGTAGGGGATTCCTTGCTGCAAGTTTTCAAATAAGGCCAAATTAGACCATGCATAGGGTAGATGGATGATTCCTTTGAAGTCTTTTAGATCATCAGGTCCATTATATCGTCCTCCATAATTAGGGATACCTAAAGCTGAACAGTGGGAAGCCAGATCCATAAAAATGGTTTCATTATGATATTGAGGAATATAAAAAGTTTCGGGTTTATCCACCTGAGATGGGATGATTGAGGCTTTAGGCTCAGCGATTGTTAAGCCGGGGGTAATAGTTAATTTGCCTGTATAGATCCCCTTGCTCATTGCATAAGCATGTTCGAATTCTGTATAGGCAATGATCCTGACATTTTTTTTGCGTTGGGCTCTTGCAAAAAGTTTATAGTACTCAGCATCGGGGAAGTCACAATCCAAACTGTTTTGATCCGCATAATCAAAGCGATTGCAGACCCAAATAATCAAGGGTTTTTTCCATTTATTTTGTAAAAAAATGCGGGCAAGCGGGGCGGTATCCGAGGTGATGATAAGGTCAAAACTCTTGAAAAAAGTTTTATGCTTTTTCCAAATTTTTTTAGCGCGCTCATGTCCGATATTATATAAGGTACACCCATGTGACTTTCCATCAAACTCTTTGTCGGGAAGGTCGGGTATAAACCAGGTGGTTAGATCGAATGCAAATTCTTTAGCAAGGGCTGCTACTTCATTCTGGCAACCTTTGTGAAAGGTCAAATGCAGGACTTTAAAAGGAGGGGCTTTATTTTGTATCTCAGAAGCGCCAAGCAAGGCGCATCCACTCAGTAATAGTAACCATATTAAATATTTCATAAAAAGACCTAGAGAAGTGTTTAAAATAGTCATTTAATGTTTGGCTGCCACTCCAAAGTGCGGGGACCCACAAAGCCACAAATTTCAGCGATAAATAAGTCGCTTTGACTCTTGCAAAGCATGTGTCAAAGTCGGCTGTTGCTAGACCTTCTCTGTGCCTCTGTGGTTAGGTTGTCCCAGGCAACGGGCTTTGGTGCGCGTGTGCGTTTCCTAAGCTTAAGATTTTTTTTGCAAAAGGACTTGATATTCACTCATAACCATTTCAAATCCATGCTGGAGAAGATAGGGAAGGGCATATTTAGATTTACCTAAACCTGACTTTTCGCCGTATTTAACAGGGGTTTGATTGCGCACATCATCGATCAAAATTTGGCCGTTTTTGGCGATTAAATTTCTCTCCACAATGATCATGGCTTCTCGGAGCTGTAAGAGGGCTGTGGGTTCGATTGGTGTCATGTCCCCTGTATCCAGATAAAGCAGATCAATTCCGTTAGGAAAAGAACATGTTCTTAAGAAATCTTCAGAAGATGATACGTGATATTTCAAAAGATAAGCAAAATCCTGGGTCATGAATTGACATCTTTTAATGTGAGCAGCCATCAGGTCGACGGTGTGGAAATCAGGATTAAGATGGTTTAGGCAAATAGCTGCCATGCGTGTAAAAAAACCTGCGCCCCAATCCCAATTTTCGGGCTGATCCGGCGTCCAATAATGCGGATCATCCGAATTGCAGCCTGGATGTGAACCATGTGTAAAGCTGCGTGAGGTTCCTAGTTCGACAATAACCTTGCCTTGATTCTGTGCAAAGTGTTCGAAAGCTGCCTTAAATGTTTCGTAACGGGATTTAGGGACTGGGTCAAAGTGGCTCCAGTCTGTTCCCACATAGGTGCCTGCCTCGAGATAATTTTTATACGGCTCTAGCAAAAGTTCTATATTGGGGTCCGCAAAAGCAAAAAAAGGAAACAGGATTCCAAAAATGTATAATGCTGCTACTCTCATAGGTACTCCTAAATTAGGCGGGTTCTTTTTATAAATTTTCTACTCTAAGCGAAATAAGTGTAATTGACAAATTATTTATTTTGTGATTTCATCACCCAGATTATATAAGGATCACAAAAAAATATTTTTCCAATAGGTTACTTATGAACAGTAAATGTGTCAGAATATTAATTACCTTGTTACTTTTATCTTCACCATCTTTATATGCGGCCAAAGTTGGGTTGCTTGTGATGGCTACTGGCAAGTATATTACGTTCGTTCCCCCGTTAGTTGCATCGGCAGATAAATACTTTTGCAAAAATCACGATGTTACTTATTTTGTCTTCACTGACGGTCAATTTGACGTGGTTCCTAATAAAGTTGTGCCGATTTTTCATCCAAGAATGGGATGGCCTTTTGATACGATGATGCGTAATCATGTATATGAAATGAACAGTGATGCATTTGCTGATCAGGATTATCTCTATGCGTGTGATGCCGACATGCTGTTTGTGGGAAATGTAGGGGATGAAATTCTAGGAAAGCGCATGGCGACCGAACATCCAGGCTTTTATGGCAAAAATCGCAAAGTATTTAGCTTTGAAACAAATCCTTTATCTAAAGCATACATTGCCCCGAATGAAGGCACCAAATATTTTTGCGGCGGCTTTTTCGGAGGAGAAAGGGAAGCCTTTTTAGATATTGTCAGAACAACCTCAGAACGTGTTGATGAAGATTTAGCGAATGACATCGTAGCCGTTTGGCATGATGAAAGCCATTGGAATCGTTACTGCATCGATTATCCTCCTACAGTGATTTTGACTCCCTCCTACTGTTTTCCTCAAGGTTCAAAACTTCCGTTTGTTCCTAAGCTGATAGCGTTAAATAAAAACCATCAAGATATGCGTTTTAATGATTAAAAAGAGCCGTTTTATGAAAGATATTGTAAAAATTCTGATTTGTGCCTGGATCATTACCTCTTCAGTTTTGTTCGCAAATGCTTCTGAAGAGGCTAACATCAAATCGTTACCGGAAAAGCCGATCGTCATAATTGTGCCTTCTTACAATAATGTAAAGTGGTATCGAGCCAATCTTTATTCCCTCTTTTTTCAAGATTATTCAAATTTTCGCATTATCTATATTGACGATAATTCTCCTGATAACACTGGAGATTACGTGGAAGAATATCTCATAACGAATCAAATTGACTATCGACTGGTAGAGTTTGATGATCAAGAAGGGGGATATGAGGAGGCTATGCTTGCATTTGCAGAAGAGGTCAACCTCAATGAGGAATTTTTCATCTTAGTGCGCAATAAAAATCGATGCGGGGCTCTCGAAAATATTGTCCGTGCCGTCCACAGTTGCCATGATGACGAAATTGTTGCAACAGTAGATGGCGATGATTGGCTGTTTGGGGATCAAGTTTTGAAGACCCTGAATGCCGCCTATGAAAATAATGTGTGGTTGACTCACGGGACATTGATACACTATCCTACGAATAAATTAGGCTGGTCCGAAGCCGTTCCCCCCAAATTTATTCTTAGAAATACTTTCAGAGAATATAAATGCCCCTCGCACCTGCGCACTTTTTATGCTTGGCTATTCAAGTTGATTAAATTAGATGATTTGCGCTATCAAGATCAGTTTTTTCCGATGTCTTGGGATATGGCTATGATGTTTCCAATGATAGAGATGGCAGGGGAAAGACATGCCTTTATTCCCACCGTAACTTATTGTTATAATATCGCAAATCAAATCAATGACAATAAAGTCAATCCGCAACTGCAAAACAATCTTGATCATTACATTCGCAACATGCCCCCTTATAAAAGGCTTGACGGACGTTCATGAAAACATTGATTTTAGCAGCTTTACTAATTTTCAATATAGGATGGGGTTCGCGGCTGGAAAGCTTTGAGAAGGTTGTCATTTGGGGACATAAGCTGCATTCCCATACCCATTCTTATATTCATAACGCTTTCTTTAAAGGGTTCACCCATCTTGGGTATAAAACTTACTGGTTTGATAATCAAGATGATGTGCATGATTTTGATTTTTCTGATACTCTTTTCTTGACTGAAGGGCAAGTAGATGAAAAAATCCCTTTAAGGAACGATTGTCAGTATATTCTGCACAATTGCACCAACGTTAAGTATCAAGTGTTGAAGCCAGAAAATTACATCTCACTCCAAGTCTATAGCGATGCTGTTTTATCCGAACCGGATTTAATTCGCTTAGAGCCGTGTATTTATGTCGATTTAGTCGCCCGGCTTATTTATATGCCTTGGGCCACAGACTTACTTCCTCATGAAATTTCTGCCATCCAAGCTAATCTTGCGCATCAACCGATTGAAAAGAACGTGTATTGGGTAGGAACGATTGGAGGGGGCCAATTTGGGAACCTTCCTCAACTCGATCCCTTTAAAAGAGCCTGTCAAGAAAACGGCATTGCCTTTACGCAGATCTCCCAAATTAGCGATGAGAAGGCTCAAGATTTAATCCGACGTTCTTATTTAGCACCGGCGATTGTAGGGGAGTGGCAAGCTAAAGTGGGCTATATTCCGTGTCGAATTTTTAAAAATATTAGCTACGGAAAAATGGGAGTCACAAATTCAGCGCGTGTGCAAGAGCTTTTTGAAGGTAAGCTGGTTTATAATCCCGATACCTATCAATTGTTTTATGACGCCAAAAAACGGATGGAAACGCTCGCCCCTAATGAATTATATGATCTCGTTGAATTTGTAAAAAATAAGCATACGTATTTGAATCGCATCGAAACGCTTCTCAATTTTCTCGAGTTAACCCATCTGCTGCATGCCGAGAATTAAGCTTTTCGCTCAGAAAGAAAATACGTGCGGCTATCCTCAATCACAAAAGAAGATAAGCCAGCCACGCCCACAAGATTTGTTATGAGCATTAAGGAAATGGAAATATCAGCCAGAACCCACACCAGATCCACATGTGCGATCGCCCCCACGGGGATTAAGGCAATATAAACATATTTAAACCAGACTGCGGCTCGAGGGCCCCATAAGAAGGCAATTGCTTTTTCAGCGCAGCAGGCCCAAGCGAGAATCGTGGTATAGCCAAAAAGAGCAAGTGAAACCATTACTAAATAGGCACCAATATTTCCTAACCCTTCCTGAAAAGCATAAGTGACCATGTTCGTGCTCTCTAAGCCTTGCTGCCATGCTCCCGTCACCAATAATGTCAAACCTGTCATCGTGCAGACAATCATCACCATAAAAGGGGCAATCAGAGTGGCTACCCCGTCAATCACTGGATTGGATGTTCGGGCATTGGCTTGCAAAATAGGGACGATGCCTGTGCCCGCATCAGTTGCAAAAAGACCTCGTTCAAACCCTACAGTGATGGCTTTCAAGATGCCGAATCCCAAGACGCCGCCTACCACTGGTTTTAAGGCAAAGGCTGAGGAGAACATAGCTTGAAAAGCCTCCGGGAGATTTTGGCGGTAAGTCACAATAATGAAAAGAGCTCCACTGAGATACATGAAAGCTTTAAAGGGAACGATAATGGAAGCTAACCGCGCAATACGTTGGATGCCGCCGACAATCACAATCCCGACTAATACAGCCATGGTGACTCCCATGAGCAATGGAGGAACGCCCATTTTAGCTAGCGGCAGGGAAATGGAATTTACCTGGGCAAAATTGCCAACAGTAAATGCTCCCATAAGCGTAAAAAAGGCAAAGGTGCTTGCAAGAGTGCTAAATCCTAGTCCATTTTTTAAATAGTACATCGGGCCGCCGGCATATTCGCCAGCAGCATTGACCTCGCGATACTTAACGGATAAAAGGCAACTTGCATATTGAATGGCTGCTCCCAGAAAAGCCATGACCCACATCCAGACAAGAGCCCCAGGTCCGCCAGTCGATAAAGCGACTGCCATGCCCGAAATATTTCCTGTTCCGAAATTTCCAGCCAAAACAGCCGATAGAGCTTCGAAATGGCTGATGTTGCCCTGATCATTCTCTCCTTTTTTTAAGAGGCATTGAAAACTCTCGTACAATTTGGAAACTTGCACACATCTGAGGCGATAGGTGAGATAAAGACCCAGGCAGATAATCGAAGGGAAAATCACAAAAGCCGTCAAACTTTCATTAAAAAATCCTAGCAAGTTTTTGATCGTTAATTCCATGCGTAATCCTAAAAAAAATACAAAAAAGGCTATTATCTCATAAATTTGAATTCTTGACAAATGAGGCTTTTGGGGGGATTAAGCAGAGAGATAGTGTGTTATAGGGGATTTATCCCAGCCATACTAGGTCCATTATCCATGAATGAACTTGCTTTAGGATCAATGGATTTTTGATTTTTCCGATTTTTTTGATTAGTCTTTCCTTAGTAATGGAGCGAATTTGTTCACACACAGCAAAGCTTAGATATGCGAGCCCTCCTTCTGGAGGTTCTATTTTCGCGTGGGAAAAATCTTTTTGTCTTTGGCTGGTTAAGGGAACTATAATAGTTAAGCCAGAAGGCCCTTCATTCAATGCATTGCATGAAATAATTAAAGCACGTCGAATTTTGACCAATTTCTGTTCCTTTGACTGGATCTGGATCAAATAGCCAAATGTCACCTTGCTCTGGATTAATTTTCTTCAAAGCCATCTTCTAAAGTCTTGACGTTCTTTCAGCTCTTCTTGCCAGGCTTTTTTATTTTTTGAGAGCACTCGATAACTATCATTAAATAAACGCATCCGTTCATTATGACGATAGACCTCGAATGGAGATTCAATGATTTCCACTTAAACTTATTTCTTGAATAATAGAATCACTTTTAGTAGAAATTCTTGCTGTTTTGGGCCATAGTTAAATCCTTTGTTACTTTTAAGTATTGTAACGCTCATGTCAAATTCATGAAATTATCCTTATTTAGTCCAAATACTAACCTGAGTTTTGGATTTAGCTCTATGATCTTCAGGCGTTTTCAGCAACTGAGGAAATAGCACCTTGGCTATTTTCTTCTCCTCATTAAAACAGAAATCACTTTCTATCTCAGAATAGATAAACCCAAAATTCAGGTTATTAGGAAATATCAAATTGTTACTTTCCAAGGACAACTGTTGACCGAGCATTTAAAGATTCAGTTGAGGATTATTTTGCTTTTTGTAAGGGAAGAGGAGAGGGGCTCGATAGACCGTTCTCGGGGAAATTTAATTCGCCTATTCTCCCTGATTGCATGCAAAGCTTTCTATGGCTGTTCAAATACAAGGAGAAAGCTTTAAAGGCTCTATTACGAAGATATGATAAAGATATGGGATCTAAGTATCCCTTTAAAGCATGGAAGTTTCCATAGTGGCAGGCAAGTCGCCGGCAATAATAATTTCATCTTCGTTGGTGTCGTGAATCTGTGAAATTAAGTCGTTAACTATTTCTTCGACGAATTCTTCCAATAGGGCGGAATACTTTTTAAATTCAGGCCACAATACCTTGTCGACAAAATCTGGAGTAGCGCGGACCATTGCCGTTGTATGTTTTTGCCTTTTATATCGGTAGGTTTTAAGTTGGTGCTTATTGCAAAGAGCAACGAAAAGTTTCTTTTTCCAATAGTTTCCCAAAGGGACTGTATACTCAACCGGTTTAGCAACAGCTTTCTCTTGAAAACGTTCTAAAATGCGACTCTTAGCAAGAGCTGCAGCTTGACGTTCACCATCACTTTTACCACCCGCAATAAGGGCTTCTATTTTTTTAATTTTTGCTTGCCAATCCATGGGGAAAACCATAATTAAAAATGGAATTTATCTGCAATAAATTTTCCGGTTACCCACTTTTATCACAAGTAGCCTTTACTGTTCTGATAGAACAGTCTCATAACTTTTTAAAGATGTATTATTTTTTTGTGGTTTAGTAGCAAATCTTATATACTACTCATGTTATTTTAATAAAATTTATGAGATGTCTCTGTGCACAAAAAAAATAAGGTGGATTGGCTTTGGGATGCTTGGTGTATCTTTTCGGTGATTGGCATTTGGCCCCGTTTTATCGAACCCCATTTGGTTAAAACTTCTCATCTCGAACTAGCCATAAGCAATTTGCCCCTAGCTTTAGAAGGTTTAAAAATTGTGCAGATCACCGATTTGCATTTAAGTCGAACCGTGCCTAATTTCTTTCTAAAAAAGATTGTGCGAAAAATCAATGCGTTGAAACCCGATCTCTTATTTTTCACGGGCGATTTCATCTGCCAATCGTTGGTGGACGATCCTGTTAGGATGGAGCATTTTTTTAATCAGTTGGAGACTCGTTACGGCTGTTATGCGACTTTAGGGAATCATGATTATGAGGAATGCCTTTCTATTAACTCTAAGGGGGATTATGACGTGATTGATACGCAAAAATCTTCCCTTTTAAGAGGTTTTAAGCGGCTATTTTCAGAAGTTGAAGTTACGGGGAATCTCTCAGAACGGGCTGCCAAAGTGGACATTCATCCTCAGTTGCTAAGTGTGCTAGGACGGACTTCGCTGAAGATCCTCCATAATGAAACACGTCAAATTGCTATTAATGGAAGTGTTTTAAATGTTTGCGGCTTGGGAGAATATATGGCGGGGCGTTGTCTTCCCGAAATAGCTTTTCAAAAATATGATGCCAAATATCCTGGCATTGTGTTGAGCCATAATCCAGATACGATTGCCATGCTTAAATCATTCCCCGGGGAAGTGGTGTTATGCGGGCATACCCATGGGTGTCAGGTCAATCTTCCATGGATGTGGAAAAAATTTACCAAGCTGGAGAATATGACTCTTAGAAAAGGTCTTTTTCAGATCCACAACAAATGGATGTACATTAACCGAGGCTTGGGCAGCGTCATGAAATTCCGTTGGTTTGCCCTGCCCGAAATTTTGCATTTAACTTTGAGGACGAAGTCATGAGTTCTGTAGGTATTGCTGTGGTTTTATTGGCGGGAGGAATTGGCTCACGCATGGGAAAACCTTTGCCCAAACAATTTCTTTCATTAGCCGACAAGGTCATTGCGCATCACAGTCTGGATGTGTTTTTGGCTTTGGATGAAGTGGATGAAATCGTCATCGTCTGTCATCCTTCCTACCGCTCTTTCTTCGATGCTTATAAAGATAGCCGGATCCATTTCGCTTTGCCTGGTGCGCAGCGGCAAGATTCGGTGTGGAATGGTTTGGAAGCGTTGCGCCACAGATCGGATTTAGTTTGTATCCATGATGCAGCGCGCCCCATGATCGATGCTGATTTAACCCGGCGTGTTTTAGCGGCTGGTCTGGAGCATGGAGCTGCGACTGTGGGCATGCCTTTGCGCTTTACATTAAAGCAAAGCACACTGCAAGGTTTTGTGGATAAAACTTTAGACCGCTCGCTTCTCTGGGAAATCCAAACTCCTCAGGTGATTCAGCGGGATTTGCTGTTAGAGGGATTTGAAAAAGTCCACCGGGAAAATCTGCAGGTGACGGACGATGTTTCGGTTGTTGAATTTTTAGCTAAGCCAGTCAAACTGGTCATGGGAAATTCCTGTAATATCAAAATAACCACGCCTGAAGATTTAATTTTTGCAGAACAATGGCTGGCGCAGAAACACGCGGAGCGTTGTGAGGAGAGTTGTGTCTCGTAAGTTTAAGTTAATTATCGCCTATGATGGAACCCATTATAGTGGGTGGCAAATTCAACCCAATGCGATTTCGATCCAAGAATTAGTAGAAAAAGCCATTGGGACTTTCGTGCGTCATCCCGTGCGGGTGGTGGCTTCCGGGCGTACCGACGCAGGTGTGCATGCCAGGGGGCAAGTCGCCCACTTTAGCACCGAAAGTGATTTGGATACCTTCCGCTTTCTTCTATCTGTCAATGGTCTGTTACCTCGCGATATCCGGGTGAAAGAGGTTTGCCAGGTTCCGGAAAATTTTCATTCGCAGTATAGTGTCGAAGGTAAAACATATCACTATCACTTGTGCCTGGAAAAATTTCAAAGTCCATTTTCACGTCTCTATACTTTACATGTCAGAGAGAGGTTGGATCTCAATTTGCTTCAGCAGGCGGCTCAGCTATTTGTGGGGACGCATGATTTCACTTCATTTGCCAACCTGGATCTTTCTAAACCCAATTTGAATGCCGTGAGAACGATTAAAAGAGTAGATTTGTGCGAGGAATTCGGAGGGGTGCGCTTAGAATTTGAAGGGAATGGCTTTCTCTATAAAATGGTCAGGAACATTGTGGGGGTTTTGTTAGATGCCGCCCGGGGTAAGAAAACCAACGAAGAAATTTTAAAAATCTTTGCCGCACGCGATCGCAAGCAATGCGGCAGGGCCGTGCCTCCACAAGGTCTTTTTTTAGATCATGTGGATTTTCCAACGAGTGCTTTAGAAATGTCTGCCAGTGAATGAACATGGAGCATCCCTTGCTCTTGCCAGGATTGAATTTCCGGATACGGAATTTGACTCACCCAAACCGGCAGGGCTTGTGTTTGCCTTAGAGCCTGGAGGCCGCGCGGGGTGTCTTCAAAGCCAATCATCGCCTGTCCCTTGCTGCTGTATAGATTAATCGCTTTTAAGTAGCATTCAGGATGGGGTTTTGGCTGGGAGTAATCGTTTCTTGTAATCCAGTGCGCAATTGTGTTTAACAAAGGATGCTGTTCGCGAATGAGGTAAATTTGTTCTAAAGGAGAGTGTGTTACCACACATGCCGTGAGGGAGCGCTCGTGCAATCCCTGAAGCAGAGAGGCCACCCCAGGCATCAACTTGACGGCGCCTTCTCTTAAAAGCTTTTCTATCCAATATTTTTTTTCCGAATAAAGAATATCCCAATTAGGTTCGCTTTGATAAAGTTGGGGGAACTCAGCGTAGATTTTTTCTCGAAGTCCCTTAGCACTATAATGGGCAATGGAGCAATAGTGTGCAAAAGTCCAGGGGAGCTTAAATCCTCTTGCTTGGCACATATGCTGATAGGCCTGAAAATGCAATTCCTCAGTATTCACCAGCAAACCATCAAAATCAAAGAGAAAGAGTTGATACTGATCAAGCCATTGCATATGCTATTCCTTATAAGAACCTAAGTTTTTTAATAATTATGAATGCGGCATGGATATTCGTCAAAATGTATCGACTGATGTATAAGTTTTTTATTCTTATCTTTTTAAGTGTTTTTCTGGGGAGTTGCTCTTCTTCAGATCATCCATTTCCTTTAGAGATGCATAAGCAAAATCAAAAAGGAGAGTATCTCTATCGCAAGCATGATGAATATCATTTTAAGATTCCCCCACCTGAATTTGTCAAAGCACAGCAATATGTGTGGGAAACAAATTTGACTGGCGGTCTCCCTAAAATTACCAAAGAATATTTTCGCTGCAAAGGCAGTCATTTAAATCCGGTTCGCATTGTACCCGCTGAAAAGGAGGCGAAGTACTATTATGACTGCGGCGGGAGTGAAAAGCATAGCTTGCCTTTAAAAGGGGGGGAAGAATTTATTTATCCTATTTTGATTGATCTCCTAAATGAGCTGCAGGAACAAACCCAGTGCAAGGTTGTAATCACTTGCGGGCATAGTTGTCCCGAACACCATACTTATGCGGATTTAACGAATAAAAATCTGTATTCGAAACATATGATCGGAGCTGAGGTCGCTTTTTATGTGCAAGGGATGGAGAATTCTCCTGAAGTGATCGCCCAGCTGATCCAGGATTTTTATAAAAAACAAGCAAAATATGAAAATAAAAAAGAGTATACTTTTTTTCAAACCTATGAGAAAGACGACGCAGGGGTTTCTACCAAGCCGCTCTATAACAAAGAGATTTATTTAAAAATCTACAGAGAGGATGAAGGGCGCAATTTTGATAACCGCCATCCCTATCCTTATTTAGCGATTCAAGTGCGTTATGATTTTGATTTGAAAACTAAAGTTGTGTATACTTGGAATCTAGCTCATCGCAATTATCTAAGGTGGTGAATTTCTTTTTAAACTCCCTTTTCTCTTGAAACCTAAAAAAAGAGCTGGCAGCATAATCAATGCTCCCTGAAATTTTAAGTCGAAAATCGGCTCAAAAAGAACCCGAAAATCGGCAGAGCTTTAATTCAACAATAGTCTCTAAGCTCGAATTTAACCATTTTTGAGCGGAGATTCCGGTTCTAGCGCAGCAGATTGAGCTAGGCACGAAAAGAAAAAAGATGAAGGATCAACCATTATGTTATTAGACGATTACGAAGAATTTACGGAAAGTCAGATTAAAATTCTTGAGCGTTATGTAACAAATACGCGCAGCCATGTCTTTGTTTTGCGAAACTTACCTGAAGTCATCAAAGGGGCCTTATTTTCCCGTTATTCCAGATCTAGCCTAGGCTTAAGATCCCTTTTATTGAAAGAATTTATTGCAAATACGGATGAAAGTGCCTTTTCTTCTATTGTGGGAGAGGGGGAAAATCCCAACCAGGATCAGATGGCTGCGATTAAAAAAGCGCAGAACTTTTATGATCGGATTTTGGATGGATATGGCGATGATTCAATAGGCGAACTTGGGGGGGCACATTTGGCCTTGGAGAATGTTTCCATTATGGCTGCCAAACTGATCGAAGATGCGCGCATTGGGGGATCTCCTCTCGAGAAATCGACACGTTACGTTTACTTTGATCAAAAAGTTAAAGGGGAATATCTATTTTATCGAGAACCTATCCTGATGACCTCGGCGTATCGGGATTTGTATGTCAATACATGCAATATGCTGTTCGATACCTACAGCAAGCTTATTCCTCCATTGACGACTATGATTGAAGAAAAAATGCCGAAAGATCAAGAAACTTCTAAGTCAGCCTATGCCGCTGCAGTGCGTGCTAAGGTATTGGATTGTTTACGTGGTTTACTACCAGCCGGCACATTGACAAACATGGGAATTTTTGGCAATGGGCGATTTTATGAACAACTCATTCATAAAATGCAGTGCAACAACCTAGCTGAGCTGCAAGATTTGGGACGCCGCACGTATGATGAATTAAGCAAAGTGATCCCTTCCTTTATTCGCCGCTCTGACCCTTCTCATCATACTCATCAAAGCTATGCGCGTTACTATGAAGCGATGCAAACAGAGTTGGCTGTGGTCACGGCCCAAAACACCAATTTCCCTGAAAGATCGATGGAAAATGGGGTGCGTTTGCTTTCATCTGATCCTGAGGCTGTCACTAAAGTGGCCGCGGCATTGTTGTTTGCCCACTCAGACAAAAGTTACGAAGATCTTTTAACGTATTGCCGCGGGATTCCAGAAGAGGCCTTAGCGCGTATCCTGGATGCTGGATGCAGTGCCCGTGAAAATCGCAGACAAAAATCGCCCCGCGCTTTAGAGCATGCGAATTTTACCTTTGAAATTATTTCAGACTTTGGGGTTTATCGCGATATGCATCGCCATCGTTTACTCACCCAGGAAAGACAATTTTTAAATTGCGACTATGGATTTTACACGCCCCCGGAAATTGCCGGAACTGAATATGAAGAGGAATACCTGCAAGCGATGTATCGCGCGAAAGAAGCTTTTGATACCATTGCGACGGAACTTCCGGAAGAAGCTCAGTATGCAGTGCCCATGGCCTATAATGTGCGATGGTACTTTCATGTGAATTTGCGTGCCTTGCAATGGATTTGCGAACTACGTTCGGCAGCAGCAGGGCATAGCAATTATCGCCTGCTTGCCCAAACAATGGCCAAACAAGTGTCGGATGCTTTTCCTCAGTTTGAAAGGTATTTCCGCTTTGTTGATTACGATGGCTATGACTTGGGAAGATTGGATCAGGAAGTGAAAAAAGAAGAAAAGCAATTGCGCAGTTGAGAAATGATCAAATCAAGTGCCCTAGGCACTTGATCCGCAGCCAGATTCCGGTTTACCGCAAGGACAGCACCCTTCTTGCTTTTGGTGCTCTTTGCCGGGTCCATAGTCGTTATAATAGAAATCTTTTCCCTTAAATTGAATTCCACTTCCACCACCAGGCCCACGCCGCAAAGAAGGGCTGTTACAAACTGGGCATAATTCTACCGGCGCCTCTGTGATTTTTTGGAAAACTTCAAGTGAATGGCCGCATTTTTGACAGCGATAATCGTATGTTGGCATATTCAATTCCTTATAATTTGATAAACTAAACTACAGAGGCACAGAGTCGCCAGGAAGTTCTTTCTCTGTGTCTCTGTGCCTCTGTCATTCATGTCCAGGGTTTAAAAAGAGGTGTGCCACACCTCTTTAAATGAGCAAAGGCTACATCATTCCCATGCCGCCCATGCCGCCCATTCCCATACCACCCATTCCGCCCATGCCACCCATGCCACCCATAGAGTGCATATCGGGTTGTTTGGATTTAGGTTCCGGCTTATCGGTGATCACCGCAGCGGTTGTCAAAAGCAACGCTGAGATAGAGGCCGCATTGGTCAAAGCGCTTTTTGTCACTCTAACTGGATCGACGACACCTGCTTTAACTAGATCGCAGAATTCATCCGTCAAACCATTGTAACCGTAGGCGCCTGTGGCTTCGTAGATTTTTTCCGCAATCAAATTGCCTTGCTTGCCGCAATTGTTCGCAATCGCAGTGGCAGGTGCAAAAGCTGCATTGCGGATAATCGCGACGCCAATGGCTTCATCGCCTGTAGATTTGACATTATCCAGCGCTTTGACAGCCCGAAGCAGAGCGACGCCGCCGCCAGGTACAATCCCTTCGGCAACAGCTGCGCGGGTTGCATGCAAAGCATCTTCCACACGAGCCTTTTTCTCTTTCATTTCTGTTTCAGTCGCCGCACCAATATTGATGACTGCTACGCCGCCCACTAACTTCGCTAAACGCTCTTCGAGTTTTTCGCGATCGTAGCTTGAAGTGGCTGGATTTGCAATTTCAGCTTTAATATGGGTAATGCGTTCTTTGACTAACGCTGGATCGCCCATGCCATCAATGATAGTCGTTTCTTCTTTTGAGACTTTAATGGTTTTGGCTTTGCCGAGAACTGAAGCATCGACCTCTTCAAGATTTAAGCCGACTTCTTCAGAAACCACTGTAGCACCTGTAAGAGCAGCAATATCTTGCAAAAGAGCTTTGCGGCGGTCACCGAAGCCAGGCGCTTTCACGGCGCAAACAGGCAGGCCAGCTTTAAGTTTGTTGACAACCAATGTCGCCAAAGCCTCTCCCTCAATATCTTCAGCGATGATAAGAAGGGGGCGCGAGCCTTTTTCCATGGCTTTTTCAAGAATGGAAATCAGGTCTTTAGCGGAAGACAGCTTTTTATCCGTAATCAACACAAGCGCATTTTGCATTTCTACCGACATGTTTTCCGGATTTGTGATGAAATAAGGAGAAACATACCCTTTATCAAATTGCATGCCTTCGACCACGTCGAGGGTTGTATCAATCCCTTTAGCTTCCGCTACAGTAATAATACCGTCTTTACCTACTCTTTCCATGGCTTTAGCAATAATGTCGCCAATTTCCGGATCATTGTTTGCGGAAATGCAGGCAATTTGCTGTACTTCTTCAGAAGTATTAACAGGGGAAGCGAGCGCCGTTAACTCTTTGTTGAGGATTCCGACTGCATATTCAATACCGCGCTTTAAGCTCATGGGATTGGCTCCCGCAGCGACGCTCTTGAGACCGCCATTATAAATTGCTTCTGCAAGCACAATCGCTGTCGTGGTACCATCGCCAGCAGTATCAGAAGTTTTAGCGGCGACTTCTTTGACTAACTGAGCGCCGACATTTTCAAATTTATCCTTCAAGGAAACCTCTTTGGCAACAGTGACACCGTCTTTCGTGGAAAGAGGAGAGCCAAAGCCGCGATTAATGACGACGTTTCTTCCTTTAGGTCCTAAAGTCACTTTAACGGCTTTTGCTAATATTTTAAGCCCTTTAGAGATAGACTTTAGAGCTTCTTCGTTAAATTGTAATAATTTTGACATCAGTCAACTCCAATAAAAAAAATAAATAATAAAACCGGATTATGCAAAAAAGCCTAAAATATCGTCGATGTTAAGGATGAGATAGGTTTCGCCATCTTTAGGATTTTTCACCTCAGTGCCTGAATAGGAACTAAAAAGGACATTATCGCCGGCTTTGATAGGCATCGCTTCAAGTTGCCCATTGTCATTTACCTTTCCAGGTCCAACGGCAACCACAACGCCTTCTTTGGGCTTTTCCTGGGCGGAATCGGGAAGTAAAATTCCTCCTTTAGTGGTGACTGTTTTGCGTTTAACTAAAACACGGTCTGCTAATGGTTGAATGCTCATGATTCATTGCTCCTAGTTAGGAAGATAATTATTGTTCCATATACGTCACTAAGTTCGAGGAATTTCCTCTTGCATAGTTTTAATTTATACTGCAGCCGAGTCTAGCGGTGCTGCATGATTTTGATCTTCGCCATGCGTTTGCACTTAAAATTCAGTGGCCAAAAATCAAAGCATCAGCTCGGCTACAGTATATCGAGCCTATCGATTAGGTCGATTAATGTCAAGTCTCAAACAGCATGTTTTAGCAGAAAGAGTTCTCGAGTGCCAAATTTTATGTGTGCTGTTTCTAAAATAAATTATTCACAAAAATCCAGAGAGCTGTTAGTATTCGCTTTATTAATTATAAGGGACTTAGCATGGTGTCTATTAGAAAACCGCGATTTAAAGAACAGCTTTATACCTGGAATAGTCATGCGGATCCAGTGATTAAAAGAGGAAAATTTTACACACTCATCTGCCATATTAAAGGGTTGGCCGGTGATTTGCTGATGTTGGGAGTGCTTACGGCCACTTTCCCCTTTACCTTGTCTGCCAGGCAGCCAAAAGTGCTAAAAGAGCAAACGCCTATATTATTGATCCACGGCTACCTGCATAATAGCTCTGGCTGGTTCTACATCCGGCATCAGTTAGTTAAACAAGGGTATCGAGTGTATACCATTGATCTAGGTTCTCCATTTAACTCTATCCAGCAATACGCGCAAAAAGTGGATCGAGAAGCCAAACGCATTGCCCAAGAAACCGGCACGCAAAAATTAAACATTGTTGCCCATTCCATGGGTGGATTAGTGGCATCTTGCTATGCTACAGATTATGCGCCTTCTGGTAGCGTTGAAAAAATTGTGACCTTGGGCTCGCCAATGGAAGGGACGAAACTTGCTTCGTTAGCGGCAGCGATCCGCTTTGGAGAATGCGCCCGCCAGATGGAACACAATTCGCCTTTTGTCATGCAGCAAAATCAAAAAAACGCCAACAGCTCTACCCAGTTTTATCACTTATCAGCAGTTGGGGATCCCATCATTCGACCCAATTCCTCTGCACTCGCCAACAACCCCAAAGCCAAGACCCAGCAAATTTTTGGACTTGGACATACTTCGTTCTTTTGTTCTCCACAGGCAGTCAAATATATTCATAGCGCCATCAGTGCGGCTTAATTTCAGTGAACGATAGCAAAAACTCGACCTTAGAAATCTGATCCAATTTGATCTTCCCATTTCGAAATATTATATGTAGTCGGAGGATGAAAAAGGCTTAAGGGACATGACGCTTCCTGGTGAATCTCTTGAGAAAAAAATGTTTTTGGAATTAACCCTCAGCAAATGATAGACAATCAAACGGAAGGGACAAAACCGACCTGACTTCCTGAATCTTTAAAATATATTTTTTTAATTTTTTAAAAAGAAAATTTAGTTATAATAAAAATGTGAGTGTCGAACTTTTTATCTTTTTTAGAGAGGTGAGGTATGTCAGTCACGCCAGTCAATGTCCGCAGCATCGAAGAAACAGTAGCTCCCAAAGTAGCTCATCGGAAAGTCAGCAAGGGGAATAGTAAACCACGCCTCATATTCGATACCCATAACAAAAGAGCTGATTTAAATATAGCCATTGCCAAAAATCCCAAATCAATGACCTCCAATCGAACTTGGGCCGTCCTAGAAGTTAAAGTAGCGGGAAGCGAAAATTCGACAAAAGTTTTGGCTAACATCAATGGTCTTTCCAGGCGGCTCGATCTGAGTAAATCAGAAATTCGTGCTGCTATCAAAAATAAGACTTTAGAAAGTCTTGTCTCTCAGCAGTTAGAAAAAAAGATGCAGGAAATCAAGTCGCAAAAAGTCGAAGTCGTTTCCTCCTTACAGCCTTCACAACGCAAGTTAAATTCTTTTATTGAGAGGCTTAAGGGAGCGGTTGTCGATTTATGGTGGCTGACAACAACCGAAAGATGGGACTTGTTCCGTTTGCGTTTCATGCTGCGGGCTAACGGTGACCAATTGCAGAATGAAGGGCAGCTTAGAGCTCTGACAGCTTATCGTAATGCTTATAAGCGCGTGCCTGCATATAAAAAGCATGTGGCGGAAAACGTGCCAAAAAAAGGTGCAACCCCTCAACTGCCTAAACGTTTTGCAGATATTCCGCTTACCGACAAGAAAACATACATTCAAAAAGTTGAGGATGTAGACGATCTATATCTGGATGGCAAATTGCCCAAAAGTGGCCAGCTCGATAGTTCGACAGGAACTACAGGGGAACCGGCTTTATGGGTTCGTTCTTCTAAGGAACTGGCTGTTACCCAAAAATTGATGGCATTTGCCAGAAAAGCAAAATTTGGTCACAAAGATGTGATTTTACTGAACACCTTTGCTCTAGGACTCTGGGCAACAGGAGTGACGGTAGCTGGTGCTGGCCCTAAACAAGGCTTAATTGCGAACGTCGGAATCGTACCTGATTATGCGGAAAAGTCAGTGACGATTATTAAACAATTGACCAAAAAAAACTCGAGTAAGCCGATAGTCCTATGCGGATATCCTCCTAACATCCGCAAAATTGCCGATGCGGTGCAGAATGATCCCGAATTGAAAAAGAAACTGGATGAAGGAAAACTTGTGATGCATGCTATCGTAGGGGGTGAAGGAATGACCGAAGAATTGCGTAAAGATATCTTAGACAAAGGCTTTTCGTCAGTTTTCTCCTCGTATGGAGCTTCTGATTTGGATATCAATATTGGCTACGAGACCAATACGGAAATTGCCATTCGTCAGGCATGTATCGATAATCCCGCTTTGGCTGAAGAGCTTTATGGGGGTGGACCTCCGCCCATGATCTTTCACTATGATCCCTTACACTATTTCATTGAGACGACCAAGGATAATGAACTCGTCTATACCTGTTGCCGTAAAGAGCGCGCTTCGCCACGCATTCGGTATAACCTCCACGATACGGGCAAGGTGATGAAGGCTGAAGATGTCTGTGATATCTTAAAGAAATATGGCATCGAGCTTAAGCCCCGCACGAATCTGCCATTCTTGTTTGTGCATGGACGCGAGGGGACAGTCAGTTATGGCGGTTCTAAAATCCACTATGAACATTTTGAACAGGCTATTCGTGCCATCGATAAGGACGGGGCTATTAATGTCGATCGGTTTGCTCTGCATAAACCGCAGGAAGATAAGCTTGAATTTTGGATTGAAGCTTCTTCAGATGAGGCCTATAATCAAATAAAAGCCAATTTGAATGAGATGCAGCATAAACTGATCGAGCAAATTGCCGAGAAGAATACTGACTTTCAAAAAATCTTGGATAGCAAATCTAATCCTTATCCACAGATCAGACTTTTCAAGCCGAAGCAGAGTATTATGTCAAAACACGCAGAATTAAATCCCCATCGGAAGCTGCAGCGCGTGGTTGCGGATAGCCCTGATATCAAGCAGCAGCTGCACGAAGCCCCAGATTCTTTTGTGGTCAGTACGGGCGATTACCCTAAATAACGGTTGTTACATTTTCTCCACAGCTTGGACCCCTAGAATCGCGAGCCCTTGTTTCATTGTGCGGGCAACGGCTTCGCAAATAAGCAAGCGTGAGTTTTGCTGGGGAGAACCTTCCACCCGGCAATCTCTAAAAAATGCGTTAAATTTCTCTGCCAGCCCATATAAATAATCGGTTAAGCGGTTAGGCATTAAATCGTTGGCTACCTGGTCTAAAGCCTCTTCAAATTGACCGAGATGCACCGCAAGCGCAATTTCAGAGGGATGGGCAATTTCAATAGGGGTTCGAATATCTTCAATGCGTAAGCTGGAGTTGATTTTTCTTTTAATGCCAGCGACGCGGACATAGGCATACATTAAGAAAGCCGCGGTGTTGCCTTCAAAACGCAGCATTCTTTCATAGCTAAATGTATAGTCGCCGGTGCGGTTGCAAGAGAGGTCTGCATATTTCACTGCGCCAATGCCCAAGGCTTTGGCCAGCGTTTCTCTTTCAGCTGTAGGCATTTCGGGTGAGCGTTCCAACAAAAGTTGATTCGCTTGCTTGACGGCGGTAAGAAGCAAGTCGATCAGGCGTTCCGTTTCGCCAGAACGGGTGCGGAATTTCTTGCCGTCAGCCCCTAAAACCAAACCAAAGGGGACGTGATCCACGCGTGTGCGTGTGCGGTCTAAGTAGCCAGCTTTTTCAGCGGCTTGAAAAACCATTTGAAAGTGAAGCGACTGCCCGGCATCTGTCACATAGATAATGCGGTCGGCTTTTTCGACTAAGGTACGGTGGCGGATAGCTGCCATATCGGTGGTGTCGTAGCCATAACCTCCATCCGATTTTTGTACCATTAGAGGCAGGGAACTGCCCTCACGAGTTTGAAAGCCTTCTAAAAAAATACACTTGGCTCCATCCGAGACAGTTACTAAGCCCTTAGCTTCTAAATCGGCAATGGTTTCGGCTAGCATAGGGTTATAGAAAGATTCTCCTCTTTCGGTGATTCTGACGTCCATGAGATCATAAATCTCTTGGTAGGCTTTTCTGGAGATGTCACAAATAATTTCCCATGCTTTGAGAGAGGCTGGATCGCCACCTTGCAAGGCCACCACTTCAAGTTGAGATGTTTTTTTAAACTCTGGATTGGCATCAAAAGCTTCTTTGGACTGTTTATACCAGTTTACAAGTTGCTTTAAGTCAACTTGCTGCGTTCCTGCTAAGACTTGTGGAGCTTGTTGTCTCATATAGGCAATTAGCATCCCGAAGGCAGTGCCCCAGTCTCCAATATGATTCAGGCGGATGACGTCATGCCCTAAAAACTCGAAAAGACGGGCCAGGCAGTCGCCAATAATCGTCGAACGCAGATGCCCTACATGGAGCTCTTTGGCAGTATTGGGGGAGGAAAATTCGACGATGATGCGTTGTTTATGCTGCGGTAAAGTGACATTGAGATGAGGCGTAAATAAAATTGCATCTAGCTTTTTGGAGAGGAAGGCAGGGGAGAGGGTGATGTTAATAAAACCTGGACCTGCGATTTCTAGTTTCTCTATGATAGGCGAACCATCTTTGTCGTTGGGATCGATATTTTGCACGATTAAGGTGGCCAAGTCGCGCGGTTTTTTACCCATTTCCTTAGCGAGCTTCATGGCTGAGTTGCATTGATAGTGGCCAAATTGAGCGTGCGTGCTCTGTACCACTTCCAGGGGGAAGGATTGATGGGAGGGCCATTCTGGAAAGGCTGCTTGCATCGCTTGCAGGCATTTTTTTTGTAAAGCTTCAATGAATGTAGGCATCTTGGAGTTCTATTTATTGTTAAGGATTTTCCCAGCTCTTGACAACCGAATGAATGTCTTGGGCCAGTTGTTTAGGCAGAGAGGGATGTTTTTGCAGGTTTTTGAAGATTTCGCGCTGTGCAGGGTCGGTTAAGCCTTCGCAAGCTAAAATCAAATAAGTGGCCAGCGGGATATTAGAGATGGCCTCTTTTTCTTGCAGCATTTCTAAGCATGTTGTGCAGACATCTTGTTCGTTTTTAAAAGGGATAAGGCCAATGGCGGCGCGTTCCGTATCATAGGTAAAAGGGCGTCCCTTGAGGATCCTGAGTAAAAACTCTTTAGCCGGGGCTCCGATGCTTTTTAAAGCGATGAGCGACAATTCTTCATTAAAGAAATCAGATTCTCCGATCGACTCAAATAAGGAAATAATTGCGCGTTTATCGCCAATTAGCCCCAAGCATCTGGCAGCCAGGGCGGGAGCCAACCCATAGCCTGGAAATAGGGGGTTATGAAAATCTTCTGATCGGAGTAGATCGATTAAAGAGGGCACGATGGCTTGCTTTTCTTTGACAATAGCTTGTACATCTTCCTCTTCCGTCTCAATCTCGGAAAAAATAAGGTCGGCAATAAGGCGTGGATGTGTTTTAGTTGGAGATTCACTCTCATAAAGGGAGCGCAGCTTTTTGTAAGCATCCTTAGAGCGGGCCACCATTTCCATTTCCGGGCCGGTTAAAAGCAGCGCTGCTAAGTTTTGCTGCATCTGAGCTTCCAAAGTCGCCAGACGTTGAATATCCAGTAGGCTAAAATCTTCGACAACGCCTTTGCCTTCATTTTGATAGTATTCAATCATGGAAGGAAAATGGCCTCCAAAATGACATTCGCGATGCATCAAAATGGCATGATCGCGGGCATCAGTCAGGGAAAGTCCTTCGTCGTATAATTCTTCTTCTGGATCTTGGCTCATAAAAATAAACTATATTAACTGTTAATAATATGAATCTGTTCATTGGCTTTTTTCAGCACCAGGTTAGCATTATAGCTTGAACGGACAAAGGGTCCGCAGTACATGTAAGCAATTCCCTGGGCGTAGCCAAATTCTTCGTATTTCTGAAATTGGACTGGGGGTACAAATGATTTAACCCGCAGTTTTTTTGGATCAGGCTGTAAGTATTGACCAATTGTAATAATTGCGCAACCTGAAGCTTGCAAATCTCTAATGGTGTCAAATACTTGTTCCTCGGTTTCACCTAATCCTACCATTAAACCAGATTTGATTAAAGTATGCGTCCCAGCCGTTCGATCTTTCATATAACGAAGAAAGGCGAGAGTGCGTTCGTATGTGGCTTTATGGCGTACGCGAGGAGTTAGTTCTCTAACTGTTTCGACATTATGATTAAAAATATCGGGTTGGGCCGAGAGAATGTGTTCCCAAGCGGTTTGATTGCCATCAAAATCAGAAGTCAAAATTTCGACTGTAGCTTCAGGATTTTCTTGGCGAATGGCTTCGACCACTGCGACTATGTGAGCCGAACCGCCATCGGTTAAATCATCGCGAGCAACCATGGTGATGACGACATGCTGTAATCCCAGCGCTTTGACAGATTGTGCCACACGTAACGGCTCTTCTGGGTCTAGATCTTTGGGGGCTTTAGCAAAGTCAATGCTGCAAAAACCGCAATTACGGGTACACTCTTTGCCGAGTACAAGGAAAGTCGCTGTTTTCTTAGACCAGCATTCTAAAAGATTGGGGCACTTGGCTTCTTCGCACACCGTATGCAGCCGATTGTCAGAGACGATTTGGCTGGTTTGTCGCAATTCAGACCCCTTTGGCAATTTGCGATGCAGCCATGAAGGAAAACGCCCAGGTCCAACCGCTTGATCAGGCTGCTCACTTTCTGGATTTTGCGGCAGCACATTCAAGCGGGAAGTTTTAATTTTGGGAGTTGTGTCAAAGCGTTCTTGCATGCGAACCTCAAGCTTTCTTCTTTTTGGGCGGCAGATGCAGGGGTGTTTCGTTGGCAGCCAAAGCTGCTTCTAACCAAGCTTCTGCCACAGTTGGATGGGCATGGATGGTTTCAGTAATTGATTCGACCGTTAATTCATTCGCAATAGCCACCGCCATTTCAGCAATCAGTGTTGACGCTTCGCTGCCCACTACTTGGGCGCCGAGAATCTGACCTGTTTTTTTATCGATGACAATCTGCGCAAAGCCATCGGTTTGGATAGCTGCTTGCGATTTGCCTAAAGCTTGAAATGGAAAAGCTCCTAAAGCAGCCGGATAGCCTGCTTCAAGAGCTTGCTCTAAGGTTAATCCCACCGTCCCAATTTCAGGGTGCGTATAAATGACTGAAGGGATTGCATTGTAGTGCATCGTTGCTTTTTTGCCGGAAGCATTCTCAGCAGCCACCAAGCCCTGATGCGTAGCCACGTGGGCTAGCCACCATTTGGAAGCAATATCGCCTATGGCATAAATACCCTGGACATTCGTTTCCATGTGTTCGTTGACAGGGATCATGCCATTATCGGCTACGCCTACACCCGCTTTCTCGAGGCCAATTTCGTTTGTGTTCAAGCTTCTTCCGACAGCCACTAAGGCAATATCGGCTGGGATCGATTTATCGCCGGCAAGTTTGACAAGCACTCCTTCTTTGACCGTTTCAATTCCTAAAACAGTCGCGTTTGTTTCGATATGAATCCCCTGTTTTTGGAAAGCTTGTGTAAGAAAGTGGGAAACACTGGCAGCTTCCATGGGAATGATGCGCGGCAGCATTTCGATCAAAATCACCTCTACGCCAAAAGCCGCATAGAGGGATGCAAATTCGCATCCAATAATCCCGCCTCCGATAATGGCGATTTTTTTAGGCAGAGTGGTCATATTAAGGAGTGAGGTGGAGTCGTGGATTTTTTGGTAATCAAAAGGAAATGCGGCAATGGCGCGTGGTTCAGATCCCGTGGCGATAATGATTTTTTCAGCAAAGATTTCGACATTATCTTGTCCGAGAATTTTAATTGTACGCGCCGAAGTAAATTTGCCAAAACCGCGAAAGAGTGTGATTTTATTCGAGGCGATCAAACCTTCCAAACCTTTGCGTACTTTAGTGACAACTTCATCTTTTCGCTCAACCATGCGTGCATAATCGAATGAAACGGAACCCACTGAAATCCCAAATTCATCCGCTTGCTTAATTTTTTGCAAAATTTCGGCATTCGCAATCAGCGTTTTAGACGGAATACACCCGCGATTCAGGCACGTGCCCCCCAATTCGAGATTTTCAATCAAGGCGACGGATTTGCCATTTTGGGCTGCTTTAATAGCAGCTGGATAGCCCCCAGGGCCCCCGCCGATTACAGCGACGTCAAATTTTTGTTGAAGATCTTGCATATCACCTCAGGCATCTCTGAATTGAATGGGATTAAACATGTTATAACTAAGGATACAAAATAACGAATTCTTTATAAAGTATTTGCAGTTGAGAATTTTATTTTAGGCTAAGCACTCTGAAGAAGTTGCATCTTGGGAGAGGATTATGTTATCTCTTGTAGGAAGATAGCAGGAAGATATTTCGACGAAAGGCTTCAGCAAACTGTTCGTCTTATCCTGTGAATTTTTATTAAACCTTAGGCAGAGACGGCAAAAGCCTCTGTCATTTTATCCAAGAAGTATATATGAATGCACCAACCAAGAAAAGACTGTGTTGGAATTGTGAAGCACGTGTTTCACTTTCTGAAGAAAATTGTACCTATTGTGGCGTCTACTTGTCCCCAGCAACTTTTCCTGGACTGCAGCAAGAAGACGATATTCCCGTACCGATGTACAAGCCTGAGGGGGAGACTTCAATCCCAAAATCTCCCTATGGCGAAATGTTTGAGGAGCACGCATCGCAAAAATCTTCTCAAACAAGCCATCAGCAACTGCCAGCAGCTCCTGAATTAATTTTCGAGCCATTAAAGTCTGTCGCACTCTCTTTGGGGTTGTTGTTAGGAGGTTCTATTTTCTTTTTATTTGGCTTAATTCTTTTTCTGTTTTCAGCTGAAGATACATTCACGCTGCAATGGAATGCTAGCTATTGGTACGTGTATTTACTTCTATCTGCGCCCATGCTATATTTTGGCTGGCTAAAAAGTCATGGCGAATAAGCATTAAGCTTAGACTTCTTGTTTAGGTAAATAATTTACTAAAAATAAAGGATTAGGGATGAATATAGACTATCAAACGACTCTCATCATGAAGGCTCCAGGAGAGATTCATAGAGGGAGTAATCCTTGTAGAAGTGCAGCAGAAAGCGGCACTTTATCTATAAGAGATGCTGCGAATTTGCAAAAATTAAAAAATGAAAAATTTACACATATCGTATGTTTACTAGAAAAAGCACGTGCGAAAGCTATCCCTTTCTATCGCGAAAAAGACTTTAAGGTTGTGCATTTTCCTATTGCGGACTATGGCACTCCGGACCCTTTTGAATTAGCGGGTTTAGTCAAAAAAATTAGTAATATTGCTCAAGACCCGAAAAATAAGATTTTGGTGCATTGTCAAGGAGGCTTTGGTCGTACAGGGCTTGTTTTAGCCTGTCTCCAAAGAGCAGTGACAGGTTGCAGTGGCAATGAAGCCATTGCTAAAATTAGAAAACTAGTGCCTCATTCTATTGAAACAAAGCCTCAAGAAAACTTAGTGAGAAACTTTCATCAAGTTGCTCAAGAAAATAAACGTGTCAAGCATATCGAACGTTTAGAAGCTCAAATTGCCGCCCTAGGAACAGGCAAAAGTGGTCGGGCTAAGAAGAGTAACTTAGTTTTGCAGCTTAGAGAATATGCTAAGGTTGTTTAACTAAAACACTCCCTCTTTGCGTCTTAGTGCCTTTGCGCCTCTGCGTTGAATCATTCACAAGCTTTTTAGACACAATCATTAAAGATCTCGTTTAAAAAGCTTGTGAATGATAGTGGGTAAGAGACTGGATGTCCCAGTCCCTTCCCGTTACCGCAATAGGGTCAATTCCCTATATTTAACCAGCGAGCAGCTTTCCAGCACTGGGCGGTCCCAATACATTTACCCCTTGAATAGGGGAGTAATTTCTAACAATGCAGTCTTGCTTTATTTAGGTCATAGCAGCTAAGGAGTCCCATCTTCTCAATGTGTTTGATTGTACAGCGCCAGTTATCTGTTAGCCATATCCGTTTATGTTTCATACAACGAATACGCTTTCTTATCCACCTGTCCAGTTTATAAAACGATGTTTCCATTGTGCTGAAACTGGTGCCAAAGTAGTTGACTGTGCCTCTAATCACTCGATTTAGTTTCTCAATTAC
>PEQL01000020.1 GCA_002786175.1 Parachlamydia sp. | reverse complement strand
ACGCGCAGCTATGTGGTAGCAAAGTGTTGAGTCTTTATGGAGAATTGCAAAAAATCTTAAAAATTAAAGAGATGGTCCTCTATGATGAGGCCAGTTTTGAAGTAGAGATTGGCAATTCTTTTCAGAAAATTTCACAAAGACTGCTGATGGCTTTGTCAAGTTCAGATGAAATGGGTTTATCTTGGTACGAAGCACGAGCAAGGACTCAGAAGTCAAACCCTTTATCGCCGATGGTACTACACACAAGAGTGTGGGAGAGTAGGTCGCCGCCAAGTCTTTTTTATCTCTATCATTAGATGGAACCCATTCAACCCTTAGCTAACAATAGCTAAGGGTTTTTTTGTTAAAGAATATCCGGCAAAGTCCTTTTAAAGTTAAGTAAGTCCGTATTGCTGGTAACCATCTGTTCAGTCTTGAAGCAGAGTATGTGCGTATGCTGGACTTAAAAGTAAATCCGCAGCGGGACATTGCTTTCATCGACGGACCCCAGTTTTTAGATTTGACTTGTGCTGGCAATCGGATTTTACCTCTACCTTCATCCAAAAAATCTCCAGAGATCAATACGCATATCAGCAATATGCAAGCCTTAAATTGCAACAGCGAGATCTTGAGACGGGCTCTTTTATCACGGAACAATCTTTGTATAAGATGGAAACCAGAGAAAAAGATCTAGTTTGCTTAAACAGAAACCCGCCGGGCTGCAACATCAGTATTTTAGATAGGCTTTCTGAAAAGTCTAGTCAATACATCAGCACGAGCAAAGTGAGGTATAAGGTGCATTTGAATGGGACTCAGAAACTAGGAGTCAGTTTTCAAGGTAATGAATCAAGTATTGGTATTTTATTGATGAAGAAAATGCTTATGCTGTCGAAGTTTCTAGTGATGGATCCCTGGGAAATGATAGTGCTATCGAAGATCGGGAGGATTGCGAGGAGGAAGAGTTTCAGGAAAATCCAGAGTGCATCGAAAGTTTCGTTTTGGAGGCTATAACACCTCAGGGGATTACGGCTGGGGGAGATTTGATCAAATGGAATATTGAAACTGGCGAAAGGGTTGTTGAGCATCAGACAGGAAAATTAGGATGCAAAGATTTAGTTGCTTCAGGGCCTCTCACGGCTGTCTCCTATGTGAGAATAAGGAAATTACGCTTTATCAACAAATTTCAAATGGCTATGTTGAAGCGACAAATTTTAAGTCAGAAGGCAGGGTGGGGCCGTTTTTAGTTTTTAAAAAGAAGGTATTAGTAGAAGCAAGACAAGCACTTTTAAGCATTCGCTATCTCGAAAGATCTTAAATGAGCTAAGGAACTGGATCGTGACCCCCAAGACAACGGGGGTTGCATCGGCAAATCCGCGAAGCTGCCAGCGTCATTCCTTTTTTTAAGCCATGCTTTTGGATCGCTTCACTCGCATACTGCGAACAGGTGGGTGTAAACCTACAAATTTCTCCCAGTAAAGGAGAGATTAAAAGTTGATAAGCGCGAATCAGCAGTAATGTCACTTTCTTCATAAAATTCTAAAAACATCCCGAAGGAGGGTGAGTAAAACTTCAATAATAATTAACCAGATAATTGTCCATTCCAATCGGCTGGAATGTTGATGATTGAGCTCAGTTCCCAACATTTCAAATAACTGACGCACCACATCCAAGCGATGATTTAAAACTTCCGTGCGATCCTTAATTTCTAAATCATTCGCCACCATCAGATAAAGCTTTTCCAGTTCGGGGTATTCCCAAAAAAAATCTGGAGAATCTAGCGCATGGATATACAGCGTGATCGAGTTGCGCTCAATGAAAAGTTCTCCCATTTTTTTGCGTATTTCATGTCTGGAAAGAGGAATTCGTCCAAGTTTAGCTAATTCTTCCGGCAAATATTTGGTTTGGTTGTATGTTTTTAACAATCGGTTTTCAAATGCCCCTAGTTTTGCAGATTGGGCAAGTCCGTGCGAAATGGCAAGTTTTGTCAGTGAACTCGAATCGGGAAGGGTAATATCATCTTCCACAAATTTGGCCGCAGCTCCGTAAGAATAAGTAAACGAATCACTTTCAATATCTTCCAATGGTTGCTGCTCAAAGCTTTTTAAATGCTCAATTAAGCGCATCCCCTGTTCCAGAGATAAATTCCAGCAGACAATGACGCCATACGAAAAATAAAAAACATCGCTTAGGCCATTTTCCAGAGGCATTTCCACGTGTACGACATCGCGATGCCAAGCCGAAGGGAAGCGTGTTCGAAGTGTGTCGAATAATGATTTTATATTGTAAGAAGCAGCCGTGCAGAACGTACAGCAATCCATGATGGGAACTCTTTTAAAACGTGTTACAACTTGCAAATCTTGTGGAAAAATTCCAGTTCTTCAAGCTGTTTGAGCAAATTTATTTTAATGGTCGTTGAATTTAAAAGCCAGGGTTAATTAAGGCTTTGTACATAGTTCAAATAAGATAGATTGAAAGAAGAAAGAGAATGCGAAAGGGGGGACTTGAACCCCCACGAGGTTACCCTCACTACCACCTCAAGGTAGCGCGTATACCAATTCCGCCACTTCCGCATAGTGTCGAAGAGCAATACTTTAGCACAGGCCGAAATATCCATGCAAGAAAAAATCAATGTCTAATGGATTGATAAAATAATTCCAGGGTTTTTTGATAAAGAGAGGGGGATGTGGGATAGAGGCTTAATGCCTGCAAATTGCGTCCAAAGGCCAAAAAGAGCACACTTTCTAGCTCTTCTTTTTGCATGATAACAGAGGGTTTTGCTTCATGCTCTTGGCAGAAGCTTTCGCCCTGATTGACGCAGCAGATTTTCTCTAAAGGAGCCTGACAAGTAGCGCAAAAAGCATTCAAACCAAAAAGTCCTTCATGCCGCAAGATTTTCACGGCAAAGCTTGCGGATAGGGTATGGGGATGGCTGCTTTGAGGGATTTCTTGAAAATATCTAATTAAAAGGGTGTATAACTGCGGGGCTGGTTTGTGAGGAAGCTGAGAATCTAAAATAAGGCGTAAAATCTGAAAAGCGGCTTCAAAAGACTCAATTTTTTCGCGAATTTTGAGAAAGGAATCGATAAGGGAGATCTCTTCACATAAATAGAGCTCGCCTTTCCCTTGCCGGATGACAAATTCAGCCTGGACCAGAGGCGAAATAAAGGAAACATTTGGGCGATTATTTTTCTTACAAAAAAGGGAGATAAGCCCTTGTTCCTTAGTGAAAATTGTTAAAATATGGTCAGATTCTCTATAGGGAGTTGTCTTAATGATCAGGCCTTCTACTATAAAACTCAAGTCATGTCTCCAGGCGAAAATTGCTTATGCCGCAGTACGTACACAATGGGATTCAAAAATCAGTTTCCGATTGCCGTTGCGTGTAGTTGAATTTAATCATTTTTTCAGTTATTATTATAGTATAAAGGCTTTAAATAAGAGCCCTGTAAAAAAGAAAAAATATATTTATGTGGTTTTCTAATTTTTACTCCTTAAAAGGAGTGTATTATGTCTGATACAGGAAATACAGCCAATTCTCAAGCGGTTCAATCGAGTAGCACGACTCAAACAGCGGCTTCTGCAGCAACCAGTACGAGTACTGCCTCTACGGCTAATTCAGGGGCTGGCTATACAAGTTCAACACACATTGATTCACTAAGTGCTTTAGAAAAAAAAGCTCCTAAAGTCTATGAGGCCATGATGGTGGGCATTGCAACCAACATTTGTAATAAAATGAAGGCTAGCGCTGATCGTTTGAAAAAAATGATTAGGGAAGCTTCTAACCGCTAGGTTAATAATTCAGAATTCAGCTACAAGAAAAGAAAAGGATACTTGTATGCTGTCGGCTCGTCTTTTCTTGGGATTTCCGGTAAATTCACATTTTGCAGCCCAACTTTCCTTAGTCAATCCCGATATTGTGCGCTATTTTGTGCAACAGAATGGGGAGTATTTGATTGAGGTTTCCTACCTTAACCAGCTTTATCTTGGAAAATATATCGAGGGTGTTGCGAATTTTGCGCAGTTAGAGCTCCTTGAAACTCACATTTACAGTCTTTTAAAAAGAATTGCTCCTGAATTCGCTTACAGGGAAGTACCTCTCATTTTATTTCCATTAATCAGATAAATGCGTCTTTTTCTTAAAATATTCAAAAAATGAATGAAATATTCTTCGGTTTAAGATATTATTTATCCTTAAATATACGAAGAATATAGACTAATATGCTTTTTAACGAATCAGATGAAGGGGATAGCTTTACTATCCAGGAAAATCAAGCGGGAGACCGTCTTGATAAAATTCTAGCTGCTCACTATCAAAGTATTGGATCACGCACTTATTTTCAAATGCTGATCGATAAGGAGCTCGTTTTATTGAACGGTGAAGCCGTAAAAAAGCGTGCTAAGCCTATCATGGGTGATGCGATAGAGGTTTTCTTTATTCAGGCCCCTGAAGTTCAGCTGACCCCGCAAGAAATCCCTCTCGCCGTTTTATTTGAAGATGACGACATTATTATAGTGAATAAGCCTCCAGGCATGGTGATCCATCCTGCTCCTGGGCATTGGGATAGAACTTTTGTAAATGCTTTGCTGTATCATTGCGGTTATATGACTGACTTATCTGCAGATTCTTCCCTCAGACCTGGAATTGTACATCGTTTGGATAAGGAGACCTCAGGAGTTTTGATTGCCGCTAAAACTTTAAAAGCCCAACAATTACTGATAGAGATGTTTGCGGCGCGTCAAATTTATAAAGAATATTGGGCTATTTGCCTTGGAAATCCTGGCACTTGCGAGATTAACATGCCTATTGGACGCCATCCGATCCATCGAAAACAGATGAGTATTCGAGAAGATGGTAAACATGCTTTGACCTATTGCGAGACACTTAGAACCTCAGATGACTTGAGTCTAGTCAAAGTAATTCTTGCAACAGGGAGGACGCATCAAATCCGAGTGCATTTGAAACATCGTGGAACTCCTATTTTAGGGGATCCAGTTTATGGAAGCAAACAAGCTAATCTGCGATATGGCCAAACACGTCAGCAGCTGCATGCCAAAAGAGTTTTATTTTCTCACCCCTTAACTCAACAAAAAATTGAGATCGAAGCCCCACTCCCTTCAGATATGGAGGAATGTTTGAGCAAAAGATTTAGATAGCAAACATTAGGGAATAAGCTGTAGAAATATAGGAAATTGCATAAAAAAAGAGTTAAAGATGAATTTTTTTTTATTTTATTTGAATTTAGAGCTTTTATTTTTGAAGAGTAGTAAAATTCCCGATTTATCTCTTTAAAAGAAAAGTGGTTAGGACTTTTCTTTTTTTTCTTTCGAATCCAATTACTTTGGTAATTTTTTTCTGTAGATTAATAACGAATTAATGGGTTAATCTAGTAATTAGAGAGGGAAAATTAATTGAAGTCTCTTTTTGAGAATTTGATTAGAGGTTTTTATCTATTCTAGAAGCAATAGTAAATAACTACCTTAGAAGAGCATTTGAATTATTTGTGTGCATATGCTGACAGTCCGATTGCAAAATGTCAGAATATACTGAAAAACTTTTATCAACCTATTCACACTTGAATGAGGATCGAATTATGAAAGAATTTGTAGCATACATTGTTAAAAACCTTGTTGATCATCCAGATAAGGTTCAAATTAACGAGATAGGGGGAACACAAACTCTTATCATCGAACTTTCTGTTGAAAAATCAGATATTGGGAAAATCATTGGAAAAAAGGGCAAAACAATTAATGCGATTCGCACATTATTAATGTCTGTCGCTAGCCGTAATGGTATCCGGATCAATCTTGAAATTTTAGAAGAAAATGGAAAACCAGCAGAATAAGATTTTTGGACTCTAGCTTAGCCGGGAACCTGACTATTACGAAAGTAAACGTGGCAAATAAGGTGAAATCATTGCCTTGCGGGAATTGATTGATCCCGCCTTAAATTTTAGAATTGCAAGGGCTTGTTGTTGATGCTCATGTGTATTGATAATAGGAACCTGGCTAAATTGTGTGACAAAAATAGTGTGAAGTTGACTTGTTTTTGGTCCTAGTAGCTCCACAGATAAATCATTATTTAGAATGGGTGGAGTTGCTTGAAATGAAGTTAAAAAGCGTATGAGATGATCGTAAGCTTCTTGTCGTTCTGGGATCCAAAACCATATTTCATCCTGATGGCTGGGAGACTCAACTTGACCATTAAAAACCTCACTGGCGCTTGGTATTGTGCTGATCATATGCATATGAAGGTCAATCTGAGGAGATTGTTGATTGACTTCCATGGCTTTGTTTACCCACAAACGGCGCAGCATCTCAGCTGTTGCTTGAAAGCTAGGTGTATTGGAAGTGAAGAGTTTGGTTTGTCCAACCCGACAACATCCGTTTTGTTCTTTTGTATCTGCAAAAAGATGAGTTGTTTCCCCATTCAAGCACTGTTTTAGGCTTGTCTCAATCTCTTTTTCTTTTAAGGCGTAAATTTTTTCATAAAGAGAATGTGTATCTGCATTCTGCAGGATTCTTTTGGCAGCACGAAGGGCAAAGGAATGATCCCTGGGAATATCTTCCAGGGAAATGATTTCGATTTCTTGGCCAGCTACAAGGGATTTCATGCGGTTGAGGAGCATAGCTACGCATTCCACATCCCTTGCGGAGACCTTAGTTAAGAGGTCTGTATCATCGAAAATTGCATGGATAAAACAAAAATACTCAATAAACTCTCTGTCTGGGTGGACATAATATTGACCGCGGTTTTGAGCTGCCAGATGTTTGTTTAAGAGGTTTTTGAGTGTGCGGCTATCTTTTTCAGTGAGATTTGAGGTGGATAGAGTGCGAATTTGTTTTTCAATTGCATTTGCAGTAGAATTTCCAAGGCTGAATCGATTGTTTATCTGCACTGTTTGCTCGGCTACTAGTACATTGCATGACTGGGTATCGCCGATTAAAACCATGGGCGTGGAGGACGTTTTTAGAGAAGTTTTATGATGGTCAATGACACTGATCACACTTAGGTAAGAAGCCATATGTACTTCATCCTGGTTGCAAAAATCTCTAAAAGTGACTGTGCCGAGAATCGGTTTGCGAATATCTTTTGCCCAAACCACCCCTACAGGGAAAAATTCAGCCCCTTGATCATTGATAACCACGGTGAGATAATCATATTCTTGCATTTTATCTCGAATATTATCGACGTTGGTTCTAAGGGTGATTGTATGCGGGATTTTATGGAAAACATCCCTTTTGATATGCATCACTACATCTAAGCGATTGCAGTAAGTGTAGATGTGCTGGATGGCGCGAGTCATGTGCTGAATGAGAATCTGGAGATGTTTAAAAATTTTGGATCGACTCTCATCCATTTGACCAGATTGCATAAAGAGATCAGATTCTGCCAGATTGAGAAACAACTGATGGAAAAGAGCGAGATCCTGCAGGTCTAGCCTTTCCAGAGCCTCCGCTAACTCCTTAAAAGTTCCTTTTAAACCGACTTGTAATCCAATCACGCATTGTAAAAACAAATCGAATTCTTGGCGTTGCTTATCTTGCAGTTCTTGGATCGATTCTTGGATTTTGATTTGGAAAATTTGATCCACGAAATCGATCAAGCCTTGCTTTTCCACCGTTTTTTGAGCAAATAGCGAGAATAATTGCTGGTGGACATTATTTTCAAACCAACGTAAACAAGAGGTGAAAAAAGTAAGGATGTGCTGAATCTCCTCGACATCGTCAGCCCGCCAATCCCCCTTATAATGATTCTGGTCGACGAGAAGAATCGCTGTGCCGGCATTGCCATGGCTAAACGAGGAGACCAGTGACGATGGCGATTTTAGTATCATGTTGGTACGTGAAATGACATCGATTCCAGCTAATGTTAATCGGTCAGATAATCGGCATAGGACAGTAAAAAAACCTTTGCCAAATAATTGATTGAGGAGCCCTGTTACGGGTGATTCTGGGGGCCCTCCAGGCAAACTCCATACGTGCAATGAATCTCCGACTCGAGCCGCAAAGGCATCCACCCAGCCCCAAAAGGACGCTATCATAGTATCGACATCCGGAGAATGGTGAGCTGAGACAAAATGTGTTCCTTCATAGATTTTGTTCATGCCAATAGGAAAAAATGCCTGATATTCATCCCTTGGCAAATATTTCCCTATGATTTTAGCTCTCACCTGCCGATTTTCCTCATAAGATATCCCAGCTAATTGATTTAGCCAGAACTCGAATTGAGCGAATTTATAAGGCTCTTCGAGGCAATTCAGTTCGTTAAGGCGCGTAATGAAGTCGATCACAGGACCAAGTAAAAAAGCTTCTTTCGGGGCTTCCTGTATCAATTGATGGAGAGTTTCTGAGACCCTTAAAAACTTATCGGGGAATGGGAGGTCAAGAAAGTCAGAATGCTGAAATTGTTGGAGGTGTTCAATAACTGCAGGGAACTCAGAAAGAGAATAAACATACTCTCCAAGTAGAGGGACGTGTGGTGAATCCATAGGTCTTCTCAATGTCTCTTATAATAATTAATTTAAACAGGAATAGTGGAATTACACAAGGGATTCATTTGCATTCCTTGTCTTTGGGATTACGAACCATTGTTTGAAATCCAGCATCTACTAAACTAGGTAAAAGAGTACAGCGAGGATCCCCCAGAGGAGCCGCAACAAAACCTGCTGTTTCATAAATATGACAAGCAGGTGTTTCCAACGCACATTCCAAGTAATAGTAAGCGGTTTGACCATACTTTGGATGGTTGTCTAAAAAATCGATAATTTCATGAAAAGCCTTTTTACCAAATCCTTTTCCTTGGTATTTGTCTATGATCTGCATGGTGAATATATGTACCTTGCCATCTTTTAAGAAAATTCTAGCGCTTCCGATCAATTGCCCTTCATAATTCAGGGAGACCGTGAGATCTTCTCCGCTCTCTACAAATGCCATTTTTAGCGAGCTAAGATCTGTTTTTGCTTTAGTTGATTTAACCTCAGTTTTGTCTTTATTAGGTTTAACTTCTTCTGAATTAGGCTGAATAAGTTTTTTGAATTTTTCAATGATCTGATGAATTTGTTCTTTTTGTTCAGGAGTAATTCCAGGCTTTGCTTTTAGTTTAGTCAGTTGTTTGAGAACAGCATTTGGAGTTGTTTGGGCAAAATGTAGATTAGAAGGAAGAACAGAGGAAATAAATTTAAGGAAGACATCGGCGATTGTTGGATGTTTAGCAACGACTTGATACTTTGAATTAATGGCTTTTTTAGGTCGTGCATCCTCACTTAGATTTTGATAATCCTGGAGTGCTTTTTGAGCATTTAATATCGAAGTACTCACGTTTGACATATTAAATTACCTTTTTTATTAACAATTATAATCAATTATGAATAAAAAAGATAGATTAACGGACTGAGTAGGATTCGAACCTACGACCACCCGCTTAGAAGGCGGGTGCTCTATCCGCTGAGCTATCAGTCCAAAAGGAAGTGATCATCTTAACTAATGACGCTCTTCTTTTCAATCATAATTTACACCTGAGGGCTTGGAATCTTTTCAGAGTAGGACCAAACAGCTTGGAATGTGATGATAGGGGACCGTTTTTTACCGAGGGCCTCGCAGCATGATTATTTGCTTGCTTGATCTTTTCCTGAAAAAAAAACATAGTAAAATTTTTCCTTTATTTGTACCATCTCCATTTATTCGCTCAACCAGCCAAAGCAATTCAGGAGAATGCCTGAAAGTCCTTTTGCATCAATCTAAAAGGGACTGGATAAGCTGTTTCACGATTAACTTGGCTACATTTGGAAAATTCTTTTTTTAATCAAGTTCTGTTATCCAACCAATGCTTAACGTTGTAAGGAATTTTATGACTCAAAAAACATTAGGAGATTACTTGCTGGATCAACTTTTTCAAAGAGGAGTTGAGCATATTTTTGGAATTCCAGGCGACTATATCTTGAGATTTGACAAATTGATTGAAAAACATCCTTCCATTCAATTTATCAACACCACTCGCGAAAATACCGCAGGGTATATGGCTGATGCTTACGGGCGCTTCAAAGGTCTGGGGGTTGCCTGCATTACGTACGGTGTGGGAATTAACATTGTGAATGCTCTTTCACAGGCTTATGTGGAAAGTTCTCCATTAGTCGTCATTTCAGGGGCTCCCAGCAGCGCAGAACTTTCCAAAGAAGTCCGCTTGCATCATCTGTTTAATAAGTCGTTGCAAGAGCATATCGAATCGACGCAATTCGAGATCTTTGAACACATCACTGTGGCGCAAGCCCTTTTAAACAATCCGCAAGAGGCAGCCAAGGAGATTGATCGCGTCTTAATGGCTTGTCTAGCCTTAAAAAAGCCCGTTTATTTGGAAATTCCGCGAGATCAAGTGGACCAGGAAGTGGCCCCGTATGAGTCTTCTTTATCAATACCAGAAGCAAATACTTTGGCTCTACAGGAAGGGCTAAGCGAGATACGGCACATTTTGCTACAAAGCCAACGCCCAGTTCTTTGGATTGGACATGAAATTTTACGCTTTGGATTAACCCCCCAGATTTTAGAATTTGCGCGTACGCATTCGATTCCTATTATTTCTTCTTTGCTGGGTAAAACAGCCATTAGCGAGCATGACCCATTGTTTTTAGGCGTCTATTTAGGGGGAATGAGTCCAGCTGCCTTGCAGGAATATGTGAATTCTTGTGACTGCATGCTGAGATTCGGCGTGTTATTGAACGACCTCGATACAGGCATTTTTACAGCTAAATTTCCCCAAAAAAATCAAATCATAGCGACGACCCAGGAATTTAAGATTAATCAACATTGTTATCCAAAAGTAGCGTTCTCCGATCTTGTAAGCGGGCTGAATTTATTGGATTTGCAAAAAGAATTTCCCTCTGACTATCGATCTATCCACAAGCCACTAAAAATACCGTTCAATCCCGAACCTTCTCATAAGATCAGTGTAGATCGTCTATTTGCCTGTATTCAAAGCCATCTCCAACCTGAACATGTAGTGATTTCCGATATTGGAGATTGTCTTTTTGGGAGTGCTGAGCTGGAATTAGAATTTAACTCCTATCTGGCCTGCGCCCATTTTGCCTCTTTAAGCTTTTCGATTCCTGCGGCTTTAGGGGTGCAATTGGCTTGTCCTGCGCGGCGCCCTTTTGTCATTGTTGGAGACGGAGCTTTTCAAATGACTGCTATGGAGCTATCAACAGCTGTCAGGAATAATTTAGATCCAATTATCGTGCTCATGAATAACCATGGGTATGGTACTGAAAGGCCGATCCTTGAAGGGGGATTTAACGATATTTTAAATTGGAATTATACGGAAATTCCTCGTGTTCTAGGGAAGGGCAGAGGGGTGAAAGTGACAACAGAAGCTGATCTAGATAAAGCTCTTGCCGAAGCTGTTCGTACGCGTGGCGAATTTTATTTGATTGAGGTTGATTTAGCCAAGCACGATCTTTCAGCGGTCTTGCAACGCTTTGGAACTTTAATGAATCAGCAAGCAGGTGAAAAAAAAACATAGACATACGAAAGATGCAACAGATCTAACACTGTTTCGTTAGAAAAACGTGTTGAAGCTTCACATTTTTCGTTGGAAAAGCGTATTGAAGTTTCACATTTTTCGTTGGAAAAACGTGATGAAATCATGAAGATTACGACGATTTGGAAGCAGGTACATCGACAATTACCAAAGGAGAATAAGAAATTTATTTTTGCGGCGATCCGAAAAAGTGCCCGGGGTCGAGACTATGAAGAGGCCATCCAGTGGCTTTCAGATGCAGGACTGATTCATAAAAGCTACCTAGTAGAGTCTCCAAAATTTCCCCTTACTGCCTATGCCGATAATGACTTTTTCAAGATTTTTTTTTGTGGACGTTGGCTTGCTTGGCGCTCAAAGCAATCTTTCGCCGCAGGTTATTATTGATGGAAATCTTTTATTCACAGAATTTAAAGGAGCCCTCACAGAAAATTACGTTGCGCAAGAACTTGTCTCAACCAAACACAGGCATCCCTATTATTGGACAAGCGAGGGCATAGCGGAAGTTGATTTTTTAATCGAAGAGGGACATGAGATCTACCCAATGGAAGTGAAAGCTGGTGTAAGCCAGAAAAAAAAGAGTCTTCTTGTTTACAATCAAAAATATGCATCCTCTAGGCTCAGTCGCGCGACTGCCATGAATTTAAAACATGATGGAAATATCTATAATTATCCCCTCTATCTCATTTCCCGGATTCCAATCCTCAGTCACTGAGTCTCGACATCTTTTAGGATGTCGGCGTAAATATGTCCACTCGCAATTTCTTTTTTTACATCAGCTTCTGCGACCACACCTTCTTGCATAGCGGCTTTTAACTCCTTTAAAAAAACAGCAGCAAAAGGATGTCCGGGTGTTTTCCACGGTTGTCGTGGAACATTCGTATAATGGATATTTTTGGTCGTGGCATCAAAGGTGTCTAAATGATTCCAATATTCCGGCAGGGGGGCAAAATCTTGATAGGTCAGCCCAGAAGTTTCTCCCCACAAAGTTCCTTTATAGGATGCCACACCTGCATTGATTAATGTTTCCCATTTAAAGATGTCCCAATGTTTCAGTAGCGCACAGTCCAAAACCATGGCGCTTGTGTACCATGATGCAGGCGGACAGGGGCGCGCCAGTGCCCCTTTTCCCGCAAAAGGGAGGCTATAAAGCTCGGCAATATCACCCAATACAACCATGTCTGCATCCAAATAAATGGCCTTCCCTTTGTAGTCGCAGAATTGGGGGATGGCAAAGCGGAAAAATGAAAAACCTGTGTACATTTTTTTGTTTAATTTGAGCGGAATATCACGCAGAAGGTGGAACTCTACGGGATTTGCGGTGCGTCGGCGAATGCTATATTTGAGGACTTCAGTAGGCAGGGTTTGGGCCTCTTCAGTTCCGATAAAGACTTTAATGGGATCCAATTTTCTTCTCCTTAGTCGCTTTTTGTTACCTTAGCAAAAAAGGAGAAGAAAATCTAATTTTTATTTTTAGAGATTAGAGGGTAAAAAAACCACCAAACAACCGACTTAAATCATTGTAAGTTAGGAAGATGAAGAATCCTATGAGTAAAATCGCAAAGGGCACGACCAGCTTTTCGATAGTCTTTGGACTTAATTTTCTTCCTGTAATGATTTCGAAGAAAGAAAGCATGATGGTACCGCCATCTAGCAAGGGGATAGGTAACAAGTTAAGAATTCCTAGATTCAGGCTGATTGCACCTAGCCAGTAGAGGGCTTCCTTAATTCCAATCATCCAATTTTGATGCACAACCTGTACGATTCCGATGGGGCCGCTAATCCATTTTGGATTTAACATCCCAGAGAAAAGAGCTGTCAATGTCCGCCAGATTTCATCAAAAACGTTTTCAAAAAGTTCCCCTGGAGTGGGATTATAGATGACTTTACGGTCCTGCACGCCTGGCAATCCTAGCAAAAGCTGCTTCTCTTGTTGATCAAAGAAGTTTAAGGCTTGAGCGCGCTTTTCAGGATCATCAATCATTTCTAATTCTTTTTTCTTAGAGAGCAGCTCGGCTGTCAACCATGCCTGTTTTTCAGGCGTGAGAGGGAACTCATGGCGTGTTTTAGGAGTCACAGGTTTTAAGAGAACGAGTTCTCCACTTTGATAAAGGGGGGCTGAGGTCCCAATACGATTGATGATGGCTTGCAGATTTTTAACTGGGATTTGCTGATCGAACTCATGGTCAGCGTCTTTCCAGGAACTTATCTCAGCGACTTGAGGAAGTCTTTGTACAATAATATTGACTTGATCTTTTTGCAGCAGTTTAAAAAGTTGATAGGAATAAGCAATGGGAGTTCCATTCACAGCAATGATCCTATCTCCTTTCTGCAAAGGCAGATCCAGTTTTGAAAAAGGATGGGCTGGAAAGACTTCCTTTTCAGTATCTTTATCGATGAATTTCAAAGGGTTTTCAACCACCCCATTGTAGGTTAAGTTATAGGGGATGGTGTATAAATTCTCGATTTTGGCAGCTTGCAGTCCAGCAGCAAATTTCCAGTCGTTTAACTCTTCACGGAATTCCATGTCAGGGCGTAATTCATGTACGAATACTCTTGGAACACGTATTTGTTGGACTAGCCCCTCTCTTTCAATGGTAATCAACGCTCTTCCACTATTTAAAATCTGATGGAGTTGCTGAAGTGAGAAGATAATTTCGCCATTGACCCAGAGAATCCGATCTCCATACTGAATTCCGCTATTGCTGACTGGCGAACCTTCAGGGAGTGGGTTTTCACTTCCATCGGGTAAGCGATCGTAGATCACATAATTCGCAGAATTCAATATCCCTGCAGTGACTAAATCTTTTTGCAGTGCTTGAGGGTGTGGGTACACCTTTACATTGGTTTCAAAGGGCATCTTTTTGCCCGTTTCGTAATTGAGCTGGTTGCCGGAGACAAGGATTTCTGATGATCCCGTCATCGGTGCTTGCAAATGGTCTTTTGCGCCATCTAAAGGGTAATGATCATAAGCTGTAATCTCATCTCCGGGGCGGATTCCTTGCTCATAGAGAGTTGAATGGGGGTCTACCCAGCCAATTTTAGTGGTGAAGTCCCCAAAATTTTTCTCTCTTCCACCTGTGACCCATAAAAATCCAAAAATAAGCAAAGCGAGTACGAGGTTTGCAAAGGGGCCCATGAAGGCAACTTTAATGCGTTCCCATGGACTTTTGCCAAAAAAACCATCTTTAATTTCGTGTGGGTCTTGGTTTTCTTCTGTTTCAGTTCCTGCAATTTTGACATATCCGCCAAGAGGCAGCCAGCCGATTTGCCAGCGCACCCCATCTTTTTCCCATGAAAAGATAGGTTTACCGAATCCAATTGAAAAGACTTCCACGCGCATTCCCACACGGCGAGCCATGTAATAATGTCCAAGTTCATGAATAAAAATTAAAAAGCTTAGGCCAATCAGGGCTAACAACGTATACATTAAGCTAAAAATCATGGGATACTTACCTTTGGTTGTTCTGGATTCTCTGAATCAGGTTGTAGTGGCATGCTTCAATCCCTTTGCAATTGGCTGCGAGACAAAACAGAATCGATTTTAAGATTTTGTACTGTTTTAACAAAATCCTTATTATGCCATAATTGCAGGTAAACTGCTAATCTAAAAACGTTAAAATATTAATTTGCAAATTCTTTAGGCGTCGCTTGCAATCTGCCTAGCTTCGCGATCAATTTCCAAGATATCATCGAGTGAATTGACGTGCTGGGACCGATGATTTAACATCAACTGTTCGAGTTTTAAGGCAATATCTTGCCACCCGATTTCGCGTTGTAAAAAACGATTCACTAGAGTTTCATTTGCAGCATTCATATAACAAGCTAGGCTCCCACCTTGTTTAATCGATTCATAAGCAAGTGATAGGCATTTGAAGTGTTGGGTATTAGGGGGGGTAAAATCTAGTTTGCAAAATTTTTCAAAATTGAAAGGTTGCATCATCCCAGGGCTGCGCTTAGGGTAAGTCAAAGCATATTGGATTGGTACAATCATGTTGGGTTCGCCCATTTGGGCAATAATGGAACCATCAACAAACTCCACCATGCTATGAATGATGCTTTGGGGGTGAATGATGACTTCAATTTGGTTCAGTGGAATGTTAAATAGCCAATAAGCTTCAATAACTTCCAATCCTTTATTCATCAAAGTTGAGCAGTCGATCGTGATTTTTGAGCCCATCTTCCAATTGGGGTGATTTAAAGCTTGTTCCACTGTGATTTTTGCCAGTTGATCTGCTGAATAAAGGCGAAAGGGGCCCCCAGAAGCAGTCAAAATAAGGCGCCTGATCGCAGTAAGATCTTCTCCATTTAAGCACTGAAAGATGGCGCTGTGTTCGCTATCCACAGGAAGGAGTTGAACGCCCTTTTCTTTAACGAGAGACATGACTAGGGCGCCGCCAGAGACGAGAGCTTCTTTGTTTGCTAAGGCGACATGCTTGCCGGCTTCTATAGCCGCGATTGTGGGGCAAAGACCGATAGTACCTGAGATTGCAGAGACAACCTGTTCTGCCTCTGGGTGTGCGGCAACGGCATTCAAACCTTCTTTTCCGGGTACTATCTTAAAACCGGGGAGTCTTTTCTTTAATTCTGAAGCTTTTTGAGTATCGTAGACAGCAATAAGATCTGGCAAAAACTCTCGGGCTTGCTGCTCGAGAAGATCTATATTCGAATGAGCCGCCAAAGCTACTACGCGCACAGAATCTTGGAGGTGGCGGGCGACCTGCAGGGTACTCTGTCCAATTGAACCTGTACTTCCTAGTAATGCTATCTTTTTCATGGTCAAAGCTTTGGTTAAACTAGCAAGAATATAGTAAGCATCGACAAAAAGTCAAATCTTAGAATCTGAGTTTTGGGTTGTCGCTGAGAATTCCTCTCACATTTCTTCAGGTTAGTGCTCTAAGGTAAACCACAGAGGCGCAGAGGGGATTGATAGTGTGCTTGAAATTAACAAGCAAAAATCTACGCGACCTCTGGGGTTCCTTTAAAAAATAAAATCAACTGAAACTTCATAAAACCTTAGCTTAACTCTGAAATTCCATGTGACAAAAGAATTCAAACTATCAGCTATAAAAGTTAGCTGGGGATCCTTCTAGACGATAAGAAGCAATGGTGGTTTTTTTTGTGATTGCTTTTCTTTTTCTTGTGATTGCTCTTCTTTTGGTCTTTGATCAATTTCGGCTCCTGTTGGCTTGATGTCAAAGTTGTTATGTTTGGTGGAGGAGGGTGGGATAGGTACTTTAGGTGTGTGGACAACTGGTGGTTGAGTGTTCGAAGGGGAATCGAAATGTGTGGCTGCTGAGGCTTGAACTTTTCGAAGCATTTCATCGTGGCTAGTCCATGGATCATATGGATTGTTACCCCCGTAAACTTCAGGCGCTTTAACTTCAGGCGCAAGAAAATTATTGACTTCAGGTAAAACAGTCACTGTTGGGACTGAATAAAAGCAAGGATCATATGCACCCATAAAAAACCTCCGTATGTTTATAGGGATACAGAAACAGAGCAGAAGGCTATCTAAAAGATAAAATTTAATCAAGAAGAAAGTACCCATAGGAATTTTACGCCCAATAAGACTCTAGGTTGCTATTGAGAGGTTTTTTTGTTATGGTGAGTAGATTGCCAACAGTCGTTTTTTTACATCCCGGAGGATTATGACGCATTCAAACCTATCTAAAAAACAGATAAAAGGCTCAAAAGTATTTAAACAGGCACCTTCCATTTTTTTAGCTTTGACAGCATTCGTTTTGGGGTGCATGACAGGGATGCATGTGGAATCTCCCATCGGAATGACAGAAACAGTGCCATCCAAGGAGGTTGCAACGTTAAGACCAGGTATTTTACTCCCGCATAAGCCTTTGCCAATTGAACGTTCCGGTTACACTCTTGAGTATGATGGAAGAACGCGCAACGCACATTGGGTTTATGAATGCCTGACAGCAGATAGTTTAAAAGGAAAAATTGAGCGGATAAACTATGCTTTTCAGGAAGATCCTAAAATCCCAAGAATGCTTCAAAATACCTTAGAAGATTTTAAAGGATCAGGATTTGATAGAGGTCACTTGGCACCCGCAGCCGACCATAAAGGAAGTGCCGATGCGATGAGAGACACTTTTTATCTTTCGAATATGAGTCCGCAAGACCCGCAGTTTAATCGAGGCTACTGGGTAAAATTAGAGAAGTATGTGCGCGATTTGACGAAGAATTGTAAGCTTGTGCATGTCATTACTGGGCCTCTTTTCTTACCCAATCTTGAAGAACACGGCAAAAAATATGTGAAGTACCAGGTGATCGGGCGGAATAATGTGGCAGTCCCAACGCATTTTTTTAAAGTTATTATGCGTGAAACTGCCACAGGGCATGTGAATACTGAAGCTTATCTGCTTCCCAATCGACAAATTGCCAAAGAGACGCCTCTTTCTCAATTTCAAGCGACAGTACAAGACATTGAGAAAGTATCTGGACTGCTTTTTCAAAAGTAAACTTCTCTTTACGCCTTGCAATCTTAGATTTAAATTTTTTAAGGGAGAGCTTGAGGATTGGGATTAAAAAGTATTCGAATACTTTTTAATCCCACAATCCTTAGGATTTTCCTTTAAAGGCTTTCGAAATCCGCACATTGCATTAGATTTGTTCTTGCACTACATCGTAAAGGGTTTGGGTGCACTTCTCTTTTAGAAAAAGATTAAGTTCATTTTGTTGAGCATTAGAAAGTGAATGCAGCCATTTTTTAAGCTTCGGAAGTTCTTTTGGATCATATTCTTTGATCCCTAAATAGCATTTAAAAGCGATGGCATCGGCTGGCAATGCCGCAGAGTCCACCTTAGAGGTGCCATCTATTTGACTAAAGCCATCGGGCTTTACGGAAAAGACCTGCAGTTCTCTTCCTTTCAGTTGATTATGGCGCAGTGCCTCAAAAATGACCTGATGATAGTCTCTTTTGCCTACAAAAGTCATGGTGGGTTTGGCGTTAGCGGGTTCCTTAGCAACAACCAGATAAAGCAGCGGATCGCCGCGATGAATGCCGATTTTTTGCATGACTTCAGCGGCCTCAAGAGACATGTTAAACCCAGCAAATGCTCCAGTTAATGGCTGAGGAGCATAAATGTTTCCGCTTGGAACAAACAATCCATTCAAGTCAACTGGAATGTAACTTCTCATTTCGTCAGGCGGCAGGTCAATGCGTGCTGTTGGATCTTCTTCCTGCACTTCTTTGGTCTTGGTTTTTTCTTGTTCCAATTCTTTAACCTGCTCTTTAACACCTTTGCCGGTTCCCGCGGCTTTGGTCGTTTCCTCTGGGAGGAAACGTTCATGGTCTACAACTTTAAGCTGCATATGTTTCTTTTGTTCGATCACATCTGCTTTGAGTTTTTGCAAATCTGCCACTAAATCTGTTTTGCCTTGCAAGGGATTACCTGAAAAGGCGGCGAGCTTGCCAATTAAGTCATCGATCTCTTTCCCTAAATTGTCATAGGCATCCAAAATTTTTGTGGTGCCCGCAATTTTTTGCATGGGTTCGTAGAGAGTTGCAAACTGGATTTCTTTATTTTTAATATAGAGGGTGCGCAATTGGCTAAAAATCTGCGTTTCTTGCAAGACATACATGCCGAATTTTTGAAAATTGGCTTCATCCCAAAATTCAATCTGATCAAACTCGGGGTTAGTTTGACGCAAGTATCTAGATACCACCATCTTCAACTGTCCCATAATTTTTTCGAGCTGAGCCGTCTCATTAATCCCTTCTTTGGTATCTGCCGTGCGATTCACAATGTAAGTCGCGATATCCCCATAGGTGATTCCTTTATTCGGGTCAGCAGCTTTGATTTGAGCTGCCCACGTTTTAGGAATGTGTAAGAAGACTTTGTGATCAGCCCCAATACGGCGAGCTCGGAAAAGGGTTTGCATAAATTCCGCTAAAGGTGTTGTGGCGCCAATATAGAAATGGACTTCTCCAGAACCGATAGGTTGGTCGACGCCGCGCGTGTCATTGGGGGCATAAAGTGTTAGGCAATTATCTGGGAGTAGCTGTCCTTTATAAGCCGCAGGTTCTTTTGCTCCAGGCAGCCATAAATAAGTCGTTCCGAATTTTGGATGGCGGAATAAATACGGACGAGCGTTGCCTTCGGGCGTTTGCCGGAGGGATTCAATCCAGGCGAGGATGTCCATCCCTTCGCTAGTGGCACCGCTATTATTGATAAAAGCTTTAGCGAGCTTGTTTCCAAGGATATTTTCACAGAGATGAGGCATTGGATTTTCATCGTCGTAAATCCCTACTTTGGTGTCAATTCCTTCAGGTAGATTTAATGTCATGCGCAGAAGTGTTTCCGCTTCCACTTCACGAGTGGACACCTTTTTATCTCCAGCAGCTTGGTTGAACTGTATTGCATCGGAAATATAAGGGAGCGTGTAGGGATCCAAGGTACCGGTAATTCCCCCAATGTTTTTTCCGTGAAAGACCTCTTGCACATTAGTTGAGATTTGTTGATTAAAGCGGGTAATGTATCCACTATCAAAAACAATTTCGTCTAAAATCTCAAAACGGTGTTTCCAGGCAAGGGGTGTTTTGAAGTATTGCACAAGCGTGAGCCGTTCAGCATCGGATTTGCCGCTTTGCGATTTGGCATAGTCTTCAATTAAATGGTCATACTTTGTCGGATATTTATTTTGGAAGGTTTTGAGAGCTTGGATGAGGAAACGTTCCGATTCATCCGTTAAGCTTTGTGCCGACAGATACTCCAAATATCCGATATATTGTGCAATGATGAGTTCAAATTCATCACCGAAACGCATTCCCTTAGCTTCATTTTTCATCGTTTTGGGCACATTCATGAAGCCATTGTAATCGGATAGGCCGAATTCATTGCCTGTTTTCATCGAAAGCATCCCCTTAAAAGTATTTAGCAGTTGCTTGGCAGAGGCGATGTATTTTAAGCTGGGATCGGCTTCATTCCAAGGACCTAGGGCCGCAGGGCGGACATTAGAACTGCCGGTTAAGTATCCAGCCCAATCATTCGGAGGGATTCCCTGGACGACTTTGGCTTGATCTTTGCCGAGGAACTCTAAAAATTTGGGATTTGCTTGCAGAGCTTTGGCTGCCTCTTCCATAAAATTTTCTAATTCAGCCTTAGTGCGAACGGATTGGGCATCTTGCAGCAGGGACATCTTAAGGCCCTGAAGGGGATGAGGAGCTTTTGCGGTTAAGATCATTTCAAAAAGTGTGCGTGTGACATCGCGCACTGTTTTATTAGGGGGTGAAATGGAGCCTATTGCTAAGTTCACTTCGTGAGAAATGTCATGCGTGGTATCAACTTCATCGCCAAAAAATTGCGTTTTAACCTTTAATTCTTCAGCTTCACCATGCAAAAGGCGACTTATTTTACGTAGATAGTGCAGTCTTTTTTCCACAAAGAAAATTTTGTGCATATTCTCCATAGGATTTGCCGAGAGCTTGAGTTTTTCATCCTCGAGCTGAATGATCAGATTATGCAGCGAACACAGTTCTTCAACCGAGGTGACTATATAGCCGCGCTCTTTAACAATTTTTAAGAGTTGAACATATTTTTCAGCGAGAAGATTATGAGGAAGATGTTCTGTCAAAGGAATTGAAAATTCGGCCCCAGCCTGGTCAAATAGAGAACGGCTAGCTTTATCAAAAGATTGTCTATTTCCTTTTAACAGCGTTTCCGGGACCGTGATCACAACCAAACTGCCTTGTTCCGCAAGCACTTCAGCGATAGTTGGCGTGATGTAAGAAGTTTTGCCTTCCCCCATGATCAAAGAATCCCAACGGTTGGGATTTTCGGAAAAAGCTTTGATTGTTCTAAGTTGAGATAGGCGGTAGACGATCCCATCCCGTGCTTCGGCCACTAAGCAAATGCGTGTGATCAATCCATTTGTACCAGCTTGTTCAAAACGCTTTTCATTCAAACCGGTATGGACCATTTGTAACGCTTTGGCCGCATTCAGAGAGTCGACTTCTTCTCCTGAGAGGAGATCCTTGGCTTTTTGCATCTGTTGATAGGCGGAAGAGAGTAGTAAGTAATCAGTAATCTGACCTTCAAAAGTTTCGATTGACTTGGCACTCTCCAGCTTTTTATAGGTTTTGAAAACCTCATTTAGGAATTCGTATTCTGTATAAATCTCAGGATGAGCCGCCATCTTTTTCAGATTGTCAGGTAAATTGGCATGCTGCTTAATATCAGCAAGTAATTTCGTGCGTGCCGCAATTTCATTTTTTCCCATGGCGTTTGTTTGGTCGCAAACCAATTTTTTCAGACTTTCGATTTCCTTTTTACTGAAAGAAGCTTTTCTTTCCATTTCAGCTTGTAGCTTTTCTCCGGCAAGTTCCAGGCCTATTTTTAATTGTCTATTTTCTTCAGCGTGTGTTTTCTTAATTTTCGGTTTATCAGTGAAATAGGTTTCCAGGCGCGCGGCTTTGTGTTGCAAGCTAGCTTTTTGCTGCAGTAACTTGGAGTCTGCGGGTGCAAGCGGGGAGGGGAATTGACTTTTAATGGCTGTGAATTCCGCAGCGATAGCAGCAAAATACAAAGGCGTCAAGGCTTCAGACTGGGGTGGCGTACGGGCTGCGATTTCTTTTTCTAAGTGGTTAATTTGCCGTAGGTTCTCTGTTTCACTGCGCACTTCTAAAACAGAAAATTCACGGGCTTCACTTTCACGCAGGAGCGTTAATAATTCGCGCGGTTCATTTAAATCGAAATCCCCGCTTTTGATCATTTCTGTAATCTTAGACTGTTCTAGTGGGCTTAAACTTGCCGGCTTGGCGGCGAGGACATCCAATACCGCTTGCAAGGAAGTCATATGCTTTCCTTCTTTAGTGCTGTCAAAAGTCCCTTTATAGTCCTTTGGAAATTCTATCGGTTCGTCTATTAGCGATCCAAGGATGGATTTAATGGAGTTTTGCGTATTCGCGACTTTGTAAATTTGGCCGGAAAAAAGAGCATCGAATATCGTAGAAATAACACCCAGATTGCGCGCAAAATAAGGAAGACGTCGACGTGCTTTGATGAGGGTGTCTCGCATTTTAGGCACATTAACTTTTTTGGGGGATGAAAGGCTTAACAGTTCCAGATATTGGCAGGCAAACTGAGCCATTTTAAGATGTTCATCTGTTTCAACTGTTTTTTGAATTTCCCAAGCTTTAGGGGCTTGTAAAAACAATTTAAGCTTTTCAAGCTCTTCAGGATTGTTTTGCTGGGCCTCCAAGATGGCAAAGGCAAAATTGAAGAAATGGCGAATGATATATTCAGAATTAGGGAGCTTTTGCTTCACTAATTCGTCAACGCCTAGGTGTTTCTTCAAATCAGCCGACATTAACAGGACAGTCAACATATCAGGGGGTGTCGGTGCCTGCTTTGGTTTGAAATATTCAAACTGACTATAATTGACTCCGAGCGTTTGCTCAGTAATCGCAGCCGTTTCTTGGAATTTTTCAATGTAGTCGATCATGGACATCTGCACGTAGTGTTTGACTTGGAAAAGTTCTTCTGCCGTCAGCGCACCTTCTTTCAGTTCATTCTCCCGTTTCTGATAAATGCGATAGAGCTTGGCCATGTGCAGCAGATTGTCCAGGAATTCGCCAGAGTTGGCCGGAGTGTAGACGGTTTGGCCTAATTGGGTAGATTTAATATGCTTAATGGCGAGCTGGGCTTTTAATTGAAAGGCCGCTCCCTGCAAAGAGGCAACACCATCATTCTCAAAAAGACTTTCTAGATTATCTAGCACTTGTGCTTCCGTTCCTGAGGTGTTGGCTGCTTTTTTGGCCAAATCCAAATAGTGTTCGGCCATTCTGTAATTCTTAGTATGAGCGAAGTAGTAAGCCAGATAGATAAAGGCAGAGGGATTCCCTTCCTGCTTGCCTTGGCTATCGAATGTGATTGTTAGAGGAGGTGTATTTTCCGGGAGAATGTTAACATTGTGGTCAAAAACCACTTTTGCCATCCCTTTATGTCTCTGAATTCCGTAAGGCTGGATAATAAAGGTATGCACTTTTCCATTCGAAACAGGGAGGATAAATTTTTCGTGCATCCCATCGAAGGAATCCAGAAAGGCTTTTGCGCTGCTTTTATCTTTCAGAAGAAGCTTGGCAGGCGACAGATCTGTGAGCCATTTATAGCCTTCTCCTAGCTTTTCGTTGACATATTGCCATTCGCGTCCTTTTCGTTTTAGCAGGCTATTATCCTGCAAGAAACGCATTTCAGTTACTTGTCCGCGTTTGGATTTGGCTAGGAAAAGAGTTTGATTAGGATTGGCGAAAGAAGCCACCTGACTCAAAGCACCGCGTTTATCCAAGACCACATACAAGGAGGAAAGAGGGTCTTTGGCCTCAAGTATTTTGCCTTTCGGGTCTAATTTGATCGCATAGCCATGCTTGTTGGAGTCTTCTTTGGGAGGATTGGGATAGACATAAGCTTGCCTGGTGTTTTTGACATTGACCCAGAGACCGTTTTTGACAACCATTTGCTCGAGAGCTGAAAGCTCTTCCCCTTCCACACTTCTTTGTGGAAGATGTTGGAACCATTCTTTGCGTCCATTTGGTTTTTTTAAGTCGAGTGGAAGCTCGCGGTAGACATTGACATCGCTCGATTCCTGATTATGGGAGATGCGGTAATTTTCATTTTTGTAAGTAAATTCATAGTAGCTGACAGCTGGAGTGTTCCCTTTGCGTAAGGTTGCTTTAATTGTTTCTGATCCAAACAAAGCGCCCACAGAACGGGAGACAGCATGGGGTAGAGTAATTTCTTGACCCGCAAGCCTTTGTGTTTTTTTCTTGGCTCTAATCTGGAAATTCTTGAGATCTATTGTGAAATCTTGATTGTCAAAGAGCTCTTTTTGGACTTTCCAATTCATGCTTGAATAGGTGGGATTATTCGTTGCCAGGCGAATCCATTCATCGGCGAAGTGATTGCGGAAGTCATCGTGCGCTGTGCATTTCTGCTGGAGGTGAGGAGTGAGTTGAGCCAGAATCCACTTTTTAAGTTCAGCATTAAATTGGGGAATGCTGATAGCATCGCCGGTTGCTTCAAAAATTGAGCACGCATGCGCTAACCGTGCAAAATCTTGAGGAGAATAGGCCTCCATCGGTTTTTGGTAAGCTAAATAGAGCAAAGCAAGTGCGACCGTTCCCAAATCTTTATCTTCGTCAGTTAACCATTCGTTGAGCCAGGTATGCACAGGCTTGCTCGCATCGCCAATCTTTAACGAAGTGTCAGAGCTTGGCAGTGTTTGGATAATGGAGTCAAGCTGTGGTGAAGGATAGTTTTTCTTCACTTCTTGGGCATGTGTTTGCAGGATATAGCCCAGCAGAATTAAAAAGGGAGCTCCCCCAGAAGTTTGATCTGGAATCATGCAAAGAAGATCCTGGGAAAAATTTTCAAAAAACAAAGGGTTTTTCTCAATGGCAGTAGTGAGAAATCCGGGTCTAGAGATATTTTGGAGGATAGTGCGCTGGAATTCCGGTGCATTGATGAGGTAAGACTGAGTCCGAATCAAGTTCAATGATTCATATACTGTTTGGTAAGAGAGCGCAGTGTTGATGGCAACCTGAGAGGACTCAATGATATAGTTGCTGACTTGGCTAATTTGGCCGCGAGGATCTCTCTGAAGGTTGACACTTAAAAGCGAAGGTTCTGTATGTCCTTTTTGAGGAGTCAAAGTTCTGAGGTGTTTTTTCATGGGATGAGTCTTAAGAGGTTGTCCCTCCACGCCAATTTCTTCAGCGTCGTGCTCACCCAAATAAACTTCCTCTCCTCTCAGGACCCCTGTTAGACCTGTCGTATTGGATTGATCATTGCTAAAGTGATATTTTTTTTCATATTGATCTAACCCCATAGCTCGTCCCGCCCATGGTGAGGCCATATAACAGAGTGCATCTCTGCCAAAAAAAGAGCGATCAAAAATTTTGACACATTCCGTCATAGTCACGAATTCATCGTATTCCATTTCCAGGCGCCCCATTGCACCCAAACGTTTTTGCATATCCTCGTACTTGATCGCTTTGATCATTTCACTTTTTTCTTTAGGCGTTTTAGCCCCCTTGTTGATCGCTTCTTTTACTAGCCAGTCCAGATAGTTTACCCCTGCACCTGTACCCACAATCCCTTTGCCATAGAAAGGGTAAATGGTGTAGTCAGGCTTCATAAGGCAAGCTGTCATAAATTGCACACGTGCTTGCGCAACGTATCCGTGGGCTGACACTGCATTTTTTGTAAAGGAAAGCGAAGGGATGCCTTTATCTCTTAAATCGTAACGTTTATCCTGCTTTTGGAAGTCTTTTCTTAGGCAAGCTACGATTTGATTGATCTCTGCTTGTTGCTCAGGAAGCCACCCAAAGCGATAGTGGGGATGCAGCATGATGATATTCATTAAATCTTTTTGATCGAGTCCAACTTTTGCAACTTTACCAATGATCACTTGGGACTTGATCATTTGTATGAGCTGATCTGAAGAAGGCGCTTGATCTTTCAATCTTAGGGAAGATTCCCAGATATGCTTATTTAGATCCGCAATCTGATTGGTGAAAGAAAGGGGAGCCTTCTTCCAAAAGTTGTTGGGATCGTCAGAAGGGACGGGTAAAGTTTGCAAAACGCGAATACTCAGCTCTTTGGCTTCGAGATAGCTTTTTTTATCGATCAGCTTATCAATTTTTTGTTGCAAACTCGTGAGCTGTTCCAAAGCGGCTTGTTTTTGATTCGTTTGAATCGCCTCTTGCAGCTGGTTAATTTCGGGAGTGTAAACTTCCAATGTTTTGGCAGATGTCGTTTTTTTGGAGAAAACTAGGGGTTTTACTTTAGCAAGATCTACGGCACAATAGGAAAATGTACCTGCACTTTTTCTAAGAGAGCGATCAATCTCCCTATCTTTTTTCAAAATGCGTGTGGTTATAACATTTTTATGCGCGGTTTGCAGCTGATCAATTTTTTGAAAGAAAAGGTCAAAAGTTTGGTGCGTCTTTCTAAGTGCCGCATATTCAGTAGTCCCCATCCTTTTGATTAAGTGATCTTCAAGTTTTTTGATCTTGAACTTTAAAAGTTGGAGTTGGTGATCCTGCTGGGCAGCAGTCAGATAAGGATGGGCTTTTAAATAAGCCTCATAATGTTCTTCCACTAACTTAACAAGAAACCCCACTTTTTCCTGAATCGGGACTTCTGTAAAAAAATGATCTAAATCACTCCCGATGACTCCAGTTAGCGTGCGGTTAGAGGCTTTCTCTGGGCTGGTGTTTTTTAAGGGAATTCCGCCTGCCGTCGCCAAATTTTCATGCAGCCATAAAGCCGGTTTAAAGGTCCCTGAGTGGGGCGTCGCCTTGGCTTCTTCCGCAGTTTGATCTACGTTAAACTGGCGTGTCACTTTAATGCGAATTTTCTCACGTCGGCTCAAACGTACTGGTCGTGCACTTTTTTCGTTTGTAGAGAGAATGCATAAACCGTGTACGACTTCGACTAGATTTTTTTGGGAAGGCGCATCGAAGCGGTAAGTTTTTTGGAGATCTTTACTCTGTGAAGAGCCTAATGTATTAAGTTCTAAACGAATTTTTTTGTTGTTATCCACAAAAAGGGTTGCTAGCATCGGCTGATATTTACCATTTTGGTAGAAACCTGAAGGGAAAGAGAGCAGTGATGTTTCTTTATTGTTTTCAGCGGTCTCGAATTTTCCCCAAGCTTTTGCAGCTAAAGCTTGAGCAGTATCGCCGATAAAGTTTTTTTCCTTGTTTTCGAGGGCTGATCGCAGAATTTGCCCATTCTGCTGCATATCTTCTAAATGGAGTCGCAGGTCCTTAAATCGGGACGGATCTTCTTTACCTATTTGCGAAATCAGGGAATCGAGATGTGTTTGATAGTCGTTTAAATAGTCTCCGGCAGAATCGTAGTTAAAACCACGATCGAGATCTCTTAAATTTCTTAAGGCCATATCCCGATTTTTTTCCATAAATCTTCCAATGATAAGCAATGGGCCTAATAGCATTTTCCAAATCAATTGAACCACAGGGATATGCGCGGGTTTGCTATCTAAGAGGCTTTCTAGGCGAGTAATCAAAGCAGGGCCGCGTAGCTTTTTGAGGTCTCCCACAGCGATTTCGTTCACTGAAATAATTGGAGGTGCGATTCCGGCTGTATCCATTAAGGGATGCTCTAAAAGGAGGTCCTTTAGATCTAAAGTGATAATTTTTTTGTCCGCATGGAGAGTGCTAGTTGCCAAGGCTTTGATTTGAGCATGCCGATGCTTAAGTGCCTGAATTTCTTTAGTTTCAATTTTGTGGTCTGTGTTGATGAAGACTTTTTTATTAATAGAGAGGTCATTGAAAGAAATAATATAAATATGAGACATAAGTGACTCTTTTTGAGAAAAAAGGTTAATTATAAATAGTTTTTGTTTAACTTTCAAGGAAAGTTAAGTGGCTTCTAGCTAATAAAGTTGTATGTATTTTTCAAAAGACTGCTTTGCTCTTTTGCCAAATTTATTTACAAATTTTTAAAGAAAGATCAGGGGGATGGCGAAGAATTCTTATTTTTGGGAATCCAAATAAGTTCTTTAGTGCCAGTCAGATGATTCACAGCGCGGGCAGCCACAAATAAAGCATCAGATAGGCGGTTAAAGTAAATTAAGATCTCTTTTGAAAAAGGGCCTAAAGTTAAAAGTCTGCGTTCGGTGGTGCGGCAGCTGGTCCTTGCCACATGCAAAGCGGCAGCTCCCGGATGCCCGCCAGGGAGAATGAATTGATGCAGCGGCGGCAGCGTTGCTTGCATTTGATCGATCCAACTCTCTAATGCAGAGATCTCATTTGTGAGCTCAACTGCATTGATTTTGCGTTCCGGATTTGCCACTAGAGCACCGATTTCAAACAAAGTGCATTGTACTTTCTCCAAATGATTTTGCAGTATCTGGAGCGAATCGCCATCAGGCAATAAAGCCGAAGCCATCCCCATTGAGGCATTTGTTTCATCGATGGCGCCTAAAGCTTCGATGATAGCATGATTTTTTGGCACCCGCTCTTGGTTGAATAAGGATGTTTCTCCCTTATCCCCTGTTTTAGTATAGATTTTCATAAGGGAGATTGCTGCATGAGTTGTTGACGTAGTTCTTTAAGGGCTTTGGGTTTATGATCTCGAGCTTGCGTGAGTTTTTCGGCAATTTGCAGGTGCGTCCAAGCTTGATTAGGATTCAAACGTTCAGCACACAAAGCGGCTAAGTAATACTCCACCGTGGCATCTTGTGGATGCAGGGAATGATAGACGTTCAGCCAATGCATTGCTTCTTTGCTGCGATGCAGTTGGAGATAAACCGTGGCTAGTGCAAAAATGCCTGCGCGAAATTGGGGGTATTTGTGGAGGATGTTTTCGAGGGCTTCTTTTTTACTCAATAGGGACGTGCGCGAGTCATCTACTTCCATGAAAATGGCTTCAATTCCAGCCACATCGGTTTTTCCATTTAGATAATCCTCTGCCAAATTCTCTGAGGAAACGGCGTGTTCTGGAATAAGATTTCTGATCCCTTCAAGAAGTTGGCGTCCTTCTTCAATTTGACCTAAAAATAAGTGTGTATATCCCATCAATTCTTGCAAGAGAAGATCATTAGGTATGTACGGCTTAGCTTTTTGGTAGCAGGCAAGCGTTTTAGCGTAATCTTTAAGCCTCATATAGGCGCCTGCCTGGTTAAAGTGCGCGAGACCAATCACTTCTTTAATGGTTCTCTCTTGTAAAGTGCGGGTATCAATTCCCAGGTATTCTTCACAATCTAAATGGACGCCGCGTGCGGTTGTTTCAATGTTGATGAGATTATCCGCATCGCGATAGCGCACATAAATGTGGCCGGGAGGCGTGACCATTTCGATGGGCAGGGAAAGTCTTTGCGCTAAACAAATATAAAGTAGAGAGACTCCCAAGCATACCCCTCTGCGAGAATCTAAGACTGAGGGGAGAAAAGTGTAAAGATCAATGTCTTTGGCATAACAGGAATGAGGCGGAAAACGGAATCCCATATCAAAAAAGATAAACCGGTTGATTGCTTCTATTTTCTGCACGGCAGAGGCATTATCGGGGAGTTTTGCCAAAATTTGCAGCGCCATCAGATCCATCATTGCCTCATAGACCTTGCCAGAATAGGGATTTTCCTCATCCAGATGGGAGATAAAAAGGGCATGGGCGAGATCGATTTCTTCAGGTGCAAGTTGTAGCACTTCGGCTTCGGTTTGGGCTTGAAATCCTTTTAAATGCCTGTTAGGAAGGTTGGAAGCAAGCTTTTCAATAATCTGAAGTTCCTCAGCGTTTAAAGTTGGAGGTTTTTCATCAGGTTGCTTATTGACCAAGGACACTAAAGAATCGATGGCAGAGGCTTTAAGAGAATTTAATGGCAAGTAATTAGCCTGTGTACGCCCTCCCTGGAGCAATTCCCATGCTTTTTTGAAGGCTTGCTGTCCTTCGGGAGTTTGGGGGTATAATTCATACAGGGCTAGGTATTGAGAAACAGATTGCGGATCTATACTTCTAAATAAAGCGTGCACTTTACGGGGAGAGGCGCTTAAAAAACAGCAGCAAATGCCCAGCATTAAAATTTTTAGAAGGGATTTATAAATGTTCATAGGCTTGTTTAGCGGTTAAAGTTTTCATCAAATCCGTTAATTTTTCGTCGCGCACAATTTCTTCAATGCTGGGGCGAAAACGATAGCTCCAATTGCGATCCAGTACCAACCCTGGGATATTGATTCTTTCATCTTCTAAATTCGGCCAGGTCAAATCAGGGAATAAGGCCAGGTATTCTTGCAGAAGGTTAATATGAAAAAGACTGCTAGTCTGATGGCTATCAAATAAAATATCCTGATGTTTAATCACTGAAAGCGGCGTTTCATAATCCCATTCTTTAAATCGGCAGAAATCCTGCGCTTCATCTGGATGGTTTTGCCACCAAAGCTGCAAGGTTTCAGAATCATGTGTTGAAACAGTCGTTAAACTTTCTGGAATATAGTCTTGCGGGCGAATAAATCGACGGTCTTCGTTCCATACTCTTTCCCATCGCATGACTTTGGTGCCGCAGATCCCCAGAGCGAGCAGATTCGTGCGTACTTCTGGCGGGATAACTCCCAGATCTTCTCCAATAGGGAGCATCGGGCAGCTTTCAAGCATCATACGCAAGATTTGCTCACCTTGTCCAATCCATGTGGCTGGGTTTTCTGGAATAAATCTTCCTTCTTTAGCCAGTGCATGGAAAGGGACCCCCCAAATACGGTAGAAACCTACCACATGGTCTATTCTAAAAAGATGGTAGTAACGTGTTGCAATTTCCAGCCTTTTTTTCCACCAAGCATAATTTGTTTCCCGATTTTTGTCCCAGTTATAAAGCGGAAAGCCCCAATTTTGTCCTTCAGCACTGTATTGGTCTGGCGGAGCCCCTGCAGTGAGTTTTTGATTAAAAAGCTCTGGATGAAGCCACACATCCGCGCTTTCAGCATTAATTAAAATCGGGATGTCCCCCATCAGAAAAACTTTTTGCTTTTCGGCATATTCCTTGATTTCGCGCATTTGTTCATCGCATAGAAATTGTAGAAATACATGATATGCGACCTCATCTTTCATCTCTTCGGCAAGTTTGGCCAACGTTTCTGGTGTAGGTGAACGCACATCTTCAGGCCAGCTTGTAAAAGAAGTCCAATTTCGTTGGATCTTGATCGCTTTAAATAAGGCGTAATCTTGCACCCAAGTATTTGATTTTTTAAAAATCTGGAAGGCCTCTGAATGGACAATTTCTGCACCTGCCAAGGCATAATAAGTACGTAAGTAAGTATCGCGCAGTTGATGAAGCTTGGGATAGGGGATGCGCTGCTCTTTAAGCAGGGCATGGATAGCTGCAAAGGGATCGGCAAGCTGAGGATAATCGGCATAGTAAGGAAGTTTGACGAGGCCTAAATGAATGGGATTGAGGGCAAAGGCTGAAAGTGCGCTATAGGGACTAGTTTCTAGCCCGGTATCATTTAAGGGCAGAGTTTGGATGATATCCAGCCCGACATTGCGGCACCAGTCAATAAGAGGAATGAGATCAGTAAATTCGCCGATGCCGCCGCTTGTTTCTGAATGCAGTGAGAATACAGGGACGCAGATGCCGTGATGTGCGTGGATGCCGATCTTTTGCCAATGCTGGCAGGCAGGGGACTGAAGTAAATGTTGCTCGTTCACTAGGGCTGCCTCATCATTGGTTGACAGAAACTGAAAATAAACTCATAATATTATATTTTAAGATCTTATTTTTTTAATCAATACCAAATCTTATTTATGAAAAAATGTTTTTTTAGCGCTTTCTTCGTTTTAGTTTCCTCGCTTTCAGTTTTATTCGCTTCATCGGATGAATTAAAAAATGAAATGCTTGATGACCTAAAGATCATTCAGAAAACCTTAGAAGTAAAATATGCACCTACCGACTGGAAGCAGATCTGTTTTGGTTGGGATCTGAACGAAGAGTGTAAGCTAGCTCAAGCCCAAATTCTCAACCTATCATCTCCCTCTCTGAAAGACTATCATAAAATTTTAAGAAAGGTTTTTTTATCTGCAGCCGATTATCATGTGAATGTCGTTTTTCACTCTACCGAGGCCTCTTATTTACCTTTCAAAATACAAGGAAGTGAAGGGCGCTATTTTATTACATGGTTTGATGCGACGCAGTTGCCGCCCGAAACTTTTGATTGGGAAATAGGGGATGAAATTTTAACTTTTGATGGGAAATCAATCGATGAACTTGTCGAATCTGAACGTTTAAATCATTGGAATCGTCACAGCAAGTTAACCGATCAAAGATTTGCTGAGCTCTCCCTTACCTTAAAAACCGGTTTATTTGCCGAAGATGTTTCCCAGGGGCCTGTTGTGATTGAGTTGCGCTCTAAAAAAACCGCTGAAGTAAAGGCCTATACACTGAATTGGGAATATTTCCCTGAACAAATTAAAGATATTGAAAAAGAAGAGAAATTAAAACCACGAAAGATCTCTGCCTCTACCCCGCTTTTTCAAAAGCCCTATTATGCTAAAGAAATGCTTTCTCCGCTTTATCCTCATCTTAAAAAACTTGCTAAATTGCGTGGGAATGACGATGTGTTGGCTGGGCGCAAAAGTTTCCTTCCTCCATTAGGAAAAATCATTTGGGAAACCGCTGAGCAAGATGCTTTCCATGCCTACATTTTTGAAACTCCAAGCCGCATTAGAGTGGGTTATTTGCGCATTGCGAGCTATATGGGGGGAGAGGCAGAAGTTAAAGAATTTGCTAAGCTTATCGAACTGTTCCAACAACGCACTCAAGCGTTAGTGATTGATCAAGTGAATAATCCAGGGGGATTGGTCTTTTATCAATATGCATTGCTGAGCATGTTGTCCGATAAACCCCTTCATTTACCGACGTATCAAATGACATTGACGCAAGAAGATATCATGGAAGCATTAGAGTCGATTGATCTGCTAAAAGAAATTAAAAATGATGAGGATGCTCTTGTTGTCTGCGGCGAATCTCTTAGTGGATATCCAGTTAACTATGAGTTAGTGCAAGATGTGATTGATTACTTTCAATTTATTCTTCAGCAGTGGGATGAAGGGAAGCATTTTACTGATGCGGGTTACCTGTTGATGCATCAAATAGAACCTGCCGCCATTTCCTATAAACGACCACTAATCGTCTTAACGAACGAATTCGATTTCTCTTGTGGCGATACGATGCCTGCGATCTTGCAGGATAATCAACGCGCACTGATTTTTGGTTCTACCACTGCGGGTGCTGGGGGGACAGTTTCAGGGGGCGTACACCCCAATCGCCTTGGTGTAGCACATTACACATATACCACATCGATTTTGCAGCGCCATGATCAATCCCGCATCGAAAATGTGGGGGTTAAGCCGGACGTAAACTATCGATTAACTCCGGAAGATTACCAAAACGATTATAGGGATTATGTAAAAGCTTTACAGGCCACCCTTGATGAACACCTCAAAAGAAACCCTGAGCGGGTTAGATAAACTAGGAATGTTTTCTATCAGCAATTAATTAAATAGTCAAAATAATAAATAAAATAAAGTTTCATTTATTGTTTAAGTATTTTTTTAAAAGTGGGATAATAAACTTATAGGTTTTAATCTATCTTCACAAATGAGGTGGTCATGAATACCAATGATCGTCGAGACGGCGGCAATCTATCCATCATTGAGGCTGTTGAAGCTCTTTCTCATATCGCGGATCTTGAAATTGATAAAGGAATTGGCATCACCCAACAGCATGATCTCGTTTTTCAAAACCTGCCGATCTCCTATCGTACAGTGCACTGGCTGCACCCTGATAATGCCGAAACAACCATTTCCCTTGTTAAAGATATTTTCAAAGTTGTTTTAAATTATCTGCATAATTTTTACAAAACGCAATACCGCTACATCACGGATGAAAATGCTGTTGAAGAAATCAAATCGATTATGGTTTTGGTGGGTGAAGCGGCAAAAAAATTAGATAAATACACCTCTATTTTTAATCGAAAAGTCAAAAGCAGCGTTACCGATACCAAGGAATACAAAGAACTGGAAGATTTTTACCTAACCCACATCGCTCGCAAAATCGATAGTGGGGTGCTGGGAAAATGGATTCTAGGGATAGCTAAAAAGCATCTGCTCAAGGAAACTAAGCCAGCCGGCGATAAGCAGCTAGAGAAAAAAGCAAAGTACATTTTTGTCGATTTGGAGTCAGTCAAAAAAGACACAGAGTACGAGCTTTTTTTCTTAAGAAAAGAGGACGGCTCGCGATTTTTTAACTCAAGACTCATAAGAAACGTGAAATTGCTTTGCGATTTCGGTGGTTTTTTTGGGGAAAGTAGCGAAAATGATCTACTGGCTGATATGCGTTTTCATTACGACCTGCATGTGCATGGGGCTGCCAGAAATATTTTACGCGTATTTGGTTCAAGAATCGATCAATTTTATAAAGAATGCAGGGATCAACCCCATAATGAACTCATCAACTCTTTGCAGAAAGCCTTTATGGCTCTTATGATTTGTGGGCATGATGGGCACTTATTGCGAAATTCACCTACAAAAAGCTGTATCGGATACTTTCAAGATTTTCAAGGCTATTTGCAAGAAGCTTTGCAAACGCGTGAATATCAAAAACTTGTGGCATATCCGGAAGAGGCCGATGCGACGGGTAGTTTGCTTTTGGAGACGACTCAGTTTTTGTGCAAAGCCCTGTATGTACAAATCAAATCTCTTCAGGGATTTATGTCTTCTTTAAAAAATTTGATTAGAGAAGCACGGGAACTGCATTTGAAAGATCCCACAAATCACATAGATTTATTATGGAAACGCCTAGCTTCTGACCATGCCGCCCTGACCAAAATATTTAAAACCCATAAGCACGGTCCCTTGATCCAGGTTTTAGAAAGTCTGGAGAGTGATGGAGCACATGAATTTGACCCTTTCCATCAAGGGAATATCCCCGACCAACTCTACACACTCTTTCTCCAAAATACCCGATGCACCAATATTCGCTTTCCTACACCTACGCATCAAGAGTTAATCAATAAAGCAAGCATTGGAGAAGAATTTAAAGCCTTTTTACGTTCCTACAAACAAGCGGAAAATGAGCTGTTACCACAAAGAGGGCATTTACTGTTTAATCTACAAGATAAAACTTCTTGGAAGGAGCATGCACGCGCTTCTGTTATCGAGGATTTGCAAAAGCATTCAGATTTTTCTTCTGTTTTAACGGTTGTGACACTCCCTAAAGATACCGAATTTTACCATCAGCTAGCTCCTTATCATCATGACAATCACGCCTCTGCCTTTCTAGCTCATTTTAAAGAGCACCTGCAAGATGCTTCAACCGGTTATTACTTTCCCGAAGCTTTGCATGAAAAACTTTTTTCAGGATTTACGGATCAGCTATTGGAGACAATCCACCGTCTTTTCTTCTCTAATAAAAATGTACTGTCCCGTGAAAGCCGCTTAGATTTTATCGAGATTTTCCATCTATTTCTTGAGCTTAAGATTCTCGATATTCTCAAGCCCCAAACCTTTAGTTTTACCTGTAAAGATGGCCTTGATAGTGGGGCTGCTGAAAATGCCAAACTATTCGCTTTGATGAAATTGTTAACTGAGCCTCAGCTGACTGAGGCTGAATACGATTACTTAAATCTCTTGATGCATGGCCCAGTCATTCTGATTCGTGAGCGCCATCTTTTATTTGAGCGTTTTAGCCGCTTAAATAGCGTGATTCGACTAGTTGAAACATTAAAGAGTGAATTAGGGCACGAAAACTTTGTGCAGATTATGCGTCAAGCTTTCGGGCCCTTTTTTGATTCACCTATCCTGGAGCCAGTGATTTTACTGCCACAGCCCCTTGAATCTGATCAAAGCTGATAAATAGCCAAGTAATCCTTACAGGTTGCTTGGGTATGCGAATGCAGAGAGCATTCTCTAACTGATCTTGTTAAGCCGAGTACGGCTTATAAATCTTGTGCTGACCCAAGCTATGCAAAAGTTCCTTAAGTGCTGAATCCATTATTTTTTCACCTTTTGATCTCTGTTGTATTGATCCCATCTCGTCAGTGCTTCACTACCAAGAATTCCCATTCCTGCATCCAATAAGTACCATCCACAAGCAGTGCAGATTGGATTAGGGATCACTAGAAGGAAATACCCGCAAAGGCTAAGAGTGACACCAACAGTGATTGTAATTGGCACATCGATGTATTTGGTCATTCTTGCCATGAGCAGATTTCTCCATGTACATATTTTCAAAGTGTCGGTCAGCTTCTAGAGAGGTAAAGGGGATATCAGCTTCCATGCATTGAGCGAAATAAACGGCTTTATGCTTGTGCTTCTTATCTTGTTTCTTGAAGTCTTTCTTGATTTGCTTGATGTGGGCATCACTGATCTTCTGACCCCTTTGCTTTGCCTCTCTTTGAACTTAATCTATCTGCTTGCTAATATCGATCTTTTTGCCGGTGTAAGTCTCGACTTCACTCTTTATCTCGAACATGTAGCCGACGAGCTTATTAGTTTCTCCCTTGTCAATACATTTCTTTATTTTCTCAAATATCTTTTCAACCTTGATCCCGAAGTTAATTGCGCCGATATCGATGTTGACTCCAATTGCCATTAGAGGAGGTGGGGTCAATGATACAGTAGTGAAAGTAAGAGCTGTAAGACCTGCCACCAGATGATTAGTGAAACAAGATTGAAGTAAATTACCCATAGTGTCCTTTTTTTTGTTTTGATTGTGTACTTTATTTCGTGGTAATCAAGTTCAGCAAATAGTTTAACCCATACAAAAAAAGAGAAAGCAAATGTAAAAAATAATATAGCTAGATAAACCCACGCCCGATCTAAGTCTGTGAATACTATATTCATTATAATTCCTCATCGGTTAGTGTGATTTTTATGTTAGTCATCATTTCATTGTAGACGCATTGCATTGACATTTTTTCTTTCCTTTGCCTCTCTCTTTCCTTATTAAAAAGATCAAGAAATATTTTTTAAATAATATGTTTAACCAAAGACTGCTTCAAAATTTATTTTTGGCATCATAAATATTAGCTATATGTGCTTCAACATTTATCCCCGTTCCGTTGGAAGCACATCGATTTAATAAGTGACTACAGAACAGATTGATGGGAAAAGAAGAGTTCAGACTATTACTGGGGCCTTTAAATCCTTAAGGCTTTATATATCTGAATTCTAAGTGATCCCAATTTAAAAGTTTCCGGATGGACGAAATGTTGCATAGCTCCTCACAAGCCCGTGACTATGCAATATTTCGCTCAAGACTCGCGCTAAATAGCGTGATTCGACTCGTTGAAACATTAAAGAATGAATTAGGGCACGAAAACTTTGTGCAGATTATGCGTCAAGCTTTCGGGCCCTTTTTTGATTCACCTATCTTGGAGCCAGTGATTTGACTGCCACAGCCCCTTGAATTAGATCAAAGCTGATAAATATCTTGATACTTTGATTTCAGATAATTGCAAAAAGGGTTAATGGAAAAGGGGCTGCCGCTAATATTTTTAATTAACTCAAGACTTGAAAATTCCTGGCCATGGCAATAGACAGCTTTTTCCAGCCAGGTATTAATAAATCGCATATCGCCCTTTGCGACACTCTTCTTCCATTGCGGATAATCTTTTTCAAAAGCTGAGAAAAATTGAGCGGCATACAAATTGCCCAAGGTATAAGTGGGGAAGTAGCCAAAGGCTCCCATGGCCCAATGAATATCCTGTAAACATCCTTCCTTATCGGAAGAAGGGACAAGACCCAAAAGGTGTTCCATGCGTGCATTCCAGGCTTCCGGGATTTCTTTGATCGAAAGAGAACCTTCGATTAAAGCTTTTTCAATTTCATAGCGAAGGATAACGTGTAAATTATAAGTGACCTCATCAGCTTCTATACGAATCGGGGAGGCCTTGACCTTATTGGAAGCACGGTAGAAGCTTTCCAGCGAAACTTTTTCAAGCGATTTAAATTCTTTTTTAAGCAGGGGAAAGTAATGTTCCCAGAAAGCGCGACTCTGGCCTATACGCGTTTCCCACCACTTAGACTGGCTTTCATGAATTCCTAAGGAAACCGCATCTCCCAAAGGGGAACCATATTCAGCGGCAGGCAAACCCATCTCATATAATCCATGGCCAGCTTCATGTAGAATAGATCGAACGCTGCTGAGTAAAGAAGTGGGGTGAATGCGTGTGGTAATGCGACTATCCGAAGGATGGCATGCCGAGGAAAAAGGATGAGTTGAGAAGTCTAAACGGCCTCTTTGCAGATCGTAGTTGACACCTTTTAAGATTTTATGGCCAAAGGCGACTTGTTTGGCGGCAGAAAATTTACCAAATAAAAACCGGTCATCGATTTCAGGCTGAGCTTGGATTTTGCGAATCAGGTCAACCAGAAAAGTTTTGAGATTTGAAAAGAGCGGGTTAATTTTTTTGGTAGTCATCTCAGGTTCATATAGATCTAGAAGAGCATCATAAGGATGATCTTGGTAGCCCAGCAAGTCGGCTTTCTTGCGGTTCATTTGGATGACTTTTTCCAGATAGGGGGCGAAACGATGAAAAGAATTTTCTTGCCGGGCTGAGCGCCAGACGAGGATGGCTTGTGAAGTCAATTTAGCAAAATCTTCCACAAAGCGTGTTGGCAGGGCTATTTGCTTTAAGTAATCCCTTCGCCAAACTTTTAATGCGGCATTTTTGGATTTTCCAAGACCCTTGACCCGGACTTTACCTGTTTCAAGATCAATCAGTTTGGACAAAGCTGTGACGAAAGGTTTGCCTGTTTTATTTTTGTGAATCAATCCCGCCATGGTTTTAAGCTGCTCGGCTCGAATTCCAGCTCCTTCTGAAGGCATGTATGTTTCTTGGTCCCAATCCAGTAAAGAATTAATTCCTTCCAGAATACGTGTTTCGCGTGAAATTTCATGGATTTTCTTGTAGTCAGCGAGCGGATCGTTCATGTCTATGTCCCTGTAAATCAAACCTTTATATCTATTGTCATTCATTTTTTTGATTGCAAAAGGGCCTCTGAGTAATTCAACAACTTTGTGCCCCATGGATACTTTACTTCAATTCCCCCTTTCTTGCCTATAATAAGTAGATAGCCATTTCCATGAGCACTCCCTTGATAAGCAGGATTTTGAATAAAAAAAAGAATTCCTTCTTTAGAAGCCACATGTTTAGTCACCTGTCCTTTGGCATTGGAACCGGCAATCATCATGATTTCCTCATAAGGTTCAAAACCCTCAGCTTTAAAAAGAAAAAAATCGCCTGCCGCATTCAAGGTTTCGCCGCTAACTGTGTATCCGTGGCTATGGACTTCGACTAGGGGGAAAGGAATCAAATGCACGTAGGCGAGTAGTTTTCTATCTAAAGAGCATAGATACAGGTCAAAAGCTTCACCTAAAATCGTAGGTTCAAATGTAATAGAAAGGGCATCCATGGGTCTCCGTAAGAACGCCAGCTTTCCATCTGCTTTGATAAAGACCTCCTGGCAATCCTCGTGCAGATGCAAGGCGCTCTTGATGACCAGGTAACATCCATCAGGAGAAGCAGCCGGAATTTCCAGCTGATAGGCCCCATTTTTCAACATATGAGGCACTAAAGGTGGCACTAAGGAAACTTCTTCTTCCTCTTTTTCCACAAGTGAAATTTTAGTTTGCTGGATAGATTGATGTGAGCAACTGGTTATAATAATCATATTTATTAAAATTAAGTATATTAATTTGGTTTCTTTCATTTTTATTGAATTACTGTGTTATAATGTTACTATAATAATTCTTATTTTTAAGGAAATTGTATGGATTGTTATGAAAATTTTTCATTATCATCACAATTTAAATATGGATCCAGCCATCTTTCGGAAGGAGTCCATAACTTAACAAAGACTCCTGTCCAATCCTGTGGAAAAATTTTATTAGGAGTCGTTGAAATCATTCCAGTTTTAGGTATTGTTCCTGCTTATATCGAAAAAAAAGCAAAGAACTGGACCACTCAAGGAAAAATGCATCAGAGGGAGCTTTTTGTCGCTAGTGAAATTGAAAAAAAATCTTATCAGCTCCAAGAGCTTTATTTTGATACGTATAGCTCGGCATTACCAAAAGATGCGAGATTAAAGCTTCGAATGGTTTTAGATAATTCTACTCCAGATCGGCAGGTGATGAGCCTTAGCCGAGATTTGGAATTTTTTTTAGAGATTCACCCCGAGCTGACCGATGTTCAAAAAAATAGATTTCAAAGGATCATTCAAAAACTGAAAGATGCACAAGCAACTAGTGTATTAATAAGTACAATTGTCGCCAACCCTTCTTTAAAAGAAAAAAAACTCTTACAAAAAGACTTAATGGACTTAATAGCAAAGAGGATTAAGGAACTCCCCGAAGGAGAAGATTTAATTATCCCTTGCGGCTATATGAATGGCAATATTTACGACATAAAAGGTTTAATGGATGGGCGTGTACAAGGTCACTCTATTATGATGAAGCTCGAAAAAAGAAATGGCGAATATCAAATGACGATTTTCGATACCGCTCCTTTGGATCATGAGGAAAATCCAGAAAAGGCAGGGAGATACTATCCCAAATTTTATGAAGGCATTTCCCGTCAAAGCCTGTTGAATCCTGATTTTTTAAAGGAATTTACCGATCTTTCCCACAATGAGGATCTGAATAAAAGCGTCAGCGCAGTAGATATGCACGCTTGTTTTGTGAAGTATTTCGGGCCAGCCAGGAAAGTTGATCCCGCCAAGAACTTTTCTTATCATCAGCAGGGTTCGGTCTCAAATTGCACGAAAAAATGCTTACAGGTATGGCTCCATAGTGAAATGCAGGATATGCAGCCGCTTTACAAGAGTTTTCGCATTTTTCGTCTACAGAGGAAAATTAGCAATGTGCAGAATATCTTAAAAGAAAGGAAAAAAATTAAGTACACCCACCCTTTGGCGGCTTGGGGCTTTACTAGAAGCACGTCGAACGTTTTTTTTGCTTTTCTGCAAGGAGTCAAAGGGCGAGTAATAAGTCCGAAGATGCACGTGGCAGTTTCAAAGGGGGAAGTCAATTCATTAGTGGATTATGCGCAACGGGTACTAGGTAAAAGAGAAGCGAGTCGCATGCCTTAAATGACCGAATCCACTGATGTCTTTTAGAGAGATTTGCAATAATCCCGCAGAAAAGCTACCTTAGATTTATTCATCTAAGGAGTGGCTATGAAAGTTTTTTGCGTATTATTTATTTATATGACATTGGGATTAACTACTTTAGGGTTGGGTAAAGAGCCTGAAAATAAAACTCCAAAACTGCTTGTACGTGGGGAAGCGCGTCTGTTAAAACCCGCAGAGAAAATTCTGATCCATGTTGGCGTAGTCACACAGAATATAAAACCAGAGGTTGCTCTAGCTGAAAACAACGGGAAAACCCAAAAAGTGATTATGGCTTTGCAAGAATTAGGGTTAAATCCTGAGAATTATAAAACAGGGCAGTTTGCAGTGCGCCCCAGATATTCAGATCAAGCTATAGTTGGATATGAAGCCGTGAATAGTCTTGCAATCAATACGGATCGATTAGACCTTGCAGGTGAAATCATTTCTGCGGTTAACAAAGCCGGGGTGAATACAATTGATTCGATTCAATTTACCCTTAAAGATCCGCGTGAGTATCGCGCTGCTGCAATTCAGACTGCCGCCGCCAATGCCATGGCTGATGCCCTGACCCTGGCACAAGCAACCGGTGTGAAATTGGTAAGAGTGTTGGAATTATCCATCGGCGATGCCAGTGAACGAGTGCCTTCTCCTCGTTGGAATGCGTTAGCCATGAAGTCATTTAGCGCTGATTCTGCCACCCCAATCGAAAGTGGGGATGTCGAAGTTTTTGCGGATGTCTCTATTGCCTACGAGATCTCAAGTTCATAAAACTCACGTGACATGCCAGTTTTTATATCGCCCATCCTTCATATCCCTTGTCCCAAGGGTATGAGGGATGATATCAATTCGTTCCCACTCCAACTTAGGTTTTTGCCATTAATGCGCGAGCTCAGGCAAAATTCCGCTATTCGAATCCCATGATGTAGAGTTGAATTTATTTCTTTCAATAATCATCACATTCTAATACAATTTATTTAATCGTGAGTATGGTTTATTAACTTTATTCACAATATGTACTATTTGAGGTAAAAATAATGAAAGTAATTAAGTTCACAGCAGTTTTTTTTATGCTGCTTTTTATATGCGGAACAGTCAATCAACTGGAAGCTAGGGGGCATTCACGAACAACTTTTGGGATTAGCTTAGGCAATCTGTTTTCGATGGTTCAGCCTCAGCCTGTGTATGTAGAACGGCGTGTGGTTGTTCATCAAGTCCCTCTGAGGCAACGCCTAGTAGCGCCAGCTGCAATTGCTGGTCCAGTGCTTGCTTATCCTTCCTACCCATGCTATGAAGAATTTTATGTGTATCCACGCCCTGTCCCGGTTTATCGAAACAGTGGAGTTTCATTCAATTGGCAATATAGTGTTAGGCACTAAAAATCTCAGTTTAAAATCAAGTGCGACTAGAGCCGAAGGCTTGCTCATGCAGCAGCCCTCGGCTTTTTTATTTAAATGCGAAAAATAAAGAAGATGGAAGCAGTAACGAACATTGGGAATAATGCGGCTAGAAAAAGTTTTTTGGGCGAAATACCCCCTGAAAAATGGGGGTTTATTTCTTTGTTTTCTTCCGAAGTTGAGGCCGCGCCGATCATCGATAGGCCGCCGGCCGCCAATGTTCCCACTATGACGGAATATTTGGTGGCTTCGCTTAAAGAGGGAAGCAGCGTGGCTAAGTAGGTTAAAGTAGCCCCATCCATAAAAGGATCTAGGAATAATGAGGCACTTGATAAAACCAAGGCATCAAAACGCGCTAAGAGGGGTGTAATCCACCATTCCTGCAAACCGCCATGAATGACTAATCCAAAAAAGAAAAAGCCAACTAGCATAAAAGGGCGCAATTTGAGCCGGGATTGGTACTGCCGGGTCATTTCATGGAAGAAAAAGAAACAGAGTGCGATGGCGATGAAAGTGAAAGGGGAATATAAATTGAAGATGGCACTGCTGAGAAATATGATGTGCATTCCAGTTATCCACCAAGGCACGCTCCCTTTGTCGTCAGAAGAATTAAGAGGGATCTTTTGCTCTTCCATTGCCAATTCGGCGAATTCGTTGCGAAAGTATAAGTAATAGCAAAACGTAGATGTGACGATTGCCAGAACGGATTTCCAACCAAACATGAGAAGTACTTCGATGGCCTCGCGGTTTAATTCCGCGCTCATCCAATTCACTGGCAGGCAAAAATTGGTGAGAATAGCGCCCAAGGAGATGTGTGTAAAGAGCAATCCTAAGGTTGCATAGGCTAGTTTCTGACTGATCGAGCGTTTATAAAATTGTTTAGCTAATAAAAGGCTTGTGACAATCATGGCTCCTGCTTCCGTAATAAAACAGCCTAAAATAGGGCCTATTGTAAGCAAAGAAATCCACCAGGCTCCCGGAGAACCTCCAAATAAAGAAGCGATGCGGCTAATCAAGGATTCGACAAGGTTCATAATAGGGTTAGAAGAGGCCATTGTCATGATAACGGCAACAAATAACGCTTCAATATAGTTTCGCGTATTTAAAAAATTGATGGAGGCTTCCCAGTCATATAAAAAAGTGACAGAAGCCAAAAGGGGGATGATCCAAATTCCAATAAGAGCTTTAACTTCGCCAAAATAATGACTGATTTTTTGAGTTAAAGTGTCACAGGAAGCATTCGTGAGAGTTACGCTGTCTTCAGCTTGTTGAAGCTTAGGAGAGGCGGCAGTGAAAAATTTACGCATAAAAAAATGGTAAACAAAACCCGCTCCAAACAGGAGGGTAGCGAAAAAGCTTAGTGGGCAAGTCTTAGTTGGAACGTAGTCCAAATGTTCACTTGTCCCTTCTTCAAGATGAGGAATAGGCAGTAATGCCTCGTCGTTCATCATCCAGGGAAGAGATATGATAGCTTCTTGTGCATCAAGGATTGTTGCTCTAGCCGTAGCTAAAACAACTAAACAAAGCCACTTCATTGAAAACCTTATTTATTTTTTATTAAGGTGCTATTTACTCCTTATGCTTTTTCGTGCAGCTGTTTTGACCCGACCTTTCGTGTCAAGATAAGCAAACAAACCCCTCATGCTAGACCACTAGTCATGAAAGTTATGTGTGCGCTCCAACTGCATAAATCAACATCGTTATTTTCATTGTTTGCTAAATAGAGGCGTTATAAACGACTCATTTGGCTTCCACCTTCGACAATACTTTGCAAAGGGATTGGATTTATTCCATCTTTAGCAAAAACAGAATAACAAATATCGGTTATTAGAATAAACGTTAAAAGGTGGAAAAAGTGTTTTTTTTGGACAAGCTAAAGCAGGCAGAAAATGAGGTTGTTTCGTAAGTGCAAAAATACCCTCAAAATAGGTTTTTAAGGGTTTTTTTTATTTGCTTTTAGAGAGGCGAAAACAATTAGGTTGAGTGTTTTTTTTAAAAGGAGTTAAATCGATGGATTCCTTCGCACGAATGAAGGAAAAAACCGATCTATTTTAAACTTCAGACCGATCATTGGAGCTGCGCGCATGAGTCGAATCAACTACTTTTTTTTCCTATTTTTAATCAGTATATCTTTGGCCAACGCCTTCGATTACGACTATGACATAGGTTTTGGATTACGCCGAGACGAATTTCACAGTTCTTTTGCTGCGCCCGATGAAAAAATCAAGGGGCTGTCAGAACTTTCATGGAAAGATCTATACCTGTATGAAGTGAAAGCAGCGCTGAAGATTGTGCCTTTCTCACACTATAACGTACGCCTTAAAGGTGATTATGGACGCATATTTCACGGAAAGCATCTAGATGCGAATAAAGGCGAAGCCTTTGATTTCTCCGCAGCCCTCGGTTATCAATCGACCTGGTTTAACCGATGCTTAATTTTTAACCCGATGATAGGATGGTCGCGCCATGAACTGCATTTAAATGATGATAACGCCTATCAAGTGCTGAGTTCTTCAATGCCAGAAGGTGATGTTATTGAGGGACGCCATAGTCATTACAGAACCAAATGGAAAGGACCATGGGTTGGCATAGATTGTGCCGCCATGCTGGTGCCTTGTTGGAGCGTTAAGGCTACAATCGAGTATCATTGGGTGCAGTTTAGAGGGATAAGGCACCAGAATTTGCCGCGCGATTTTTCACAGGATTTTAAAAACACGGCCTATGGAAAAGGGACAATCTTTACAATTGGGACCCAATATATCTGGAATTGCTTAGTCGTCGGGCTTGAATATGATTTTGCTTATATGCAAGCTAGCCATGGGTTTGATCGGGTTTACACCATTTTAGGACAGAGTAGAATGCATCTGAAAAATGCATGCTGGCACTCTATGAGTTTGTTAGGAACAGTGGCCTGTCTCTTTTAATCAATCAGGGTGCATGCAAAAAACGGCATGCACCCTCTTTTTTTCTATAAAGAAATATTCAAGGCTTCTTTTAAGCTTGATATAATCAGTTGAAGGGCTTGAGAATTATCTCCAAAGCTTGGAATGATAATATCTGCATGCACTTTGCTCGGTTTGACGAATTGAATATGCATAGGTCTGACAGTGGTCAGGTACTGTTCCTTCACACTTGCTAAATCTCTGCCTCGTTCATTGATGTCCCGCTCTAGACGGCGCAAGATGCGGATATCATCTTCAGCTTCTACGTAGATTTTTAAATCCAATAGCTCGCGAATTTCAGGTACACAGAGAAGCAAAATTCCTTCAACGATAATGATTTTTTTGGCATGCACGGGTGTATTTTCATTGACTCGGCAGTGTGTTTTAAAGTCATATGTTGGTTTAAAAATAGATTGATGTGCTTTTAAGAGTTGCAGGTGTGTGCGTAAGAGTTCGAAATCTAGCGAATCCGGGTGATCGAAATTTTTCTTGTTTCGGTCTTCCATAGAAAGATGAGAAAGATCCTTATAGTAGCAATCTTGCTCAATCATTGCCGCGTGATCTCCAAAAGCTTCTTGAAGCTGCTGAGCTAAACGTGTTTTTCCGGAACCAGTCCCTCCAGCAATTCCAATGATTTTCATTTGTTCGACTGCAGTTAAAGCATGGGTAAGGATAAGTAAAAATAGAAACGAGATTCTAAACATTTGAATGTCCTTAAGGTGATAATTGAAGGCTGGCGTAAAAAGGTGCTCTTATTACATTTTCGGAGCCTTTCATATGATAAGGGTAGCGGGCGGTTTGGCAAAATGCAACATTTTTCGCAAAGCTTACGAGTCTTTAATTAGAAGAAAGTGGAAAGAGGATTGATATCAATCAAGATTTTGAGGGTGGAAGGAATGGTCATTTTTTGCAGAACTTTAGGCAAAACATGGTTAGCTGTGTAGATGCTGGGACCTCGAATCAAAAATTGAAAACGATAACGATCTTTGACTTTGGCATAGCCCGACGGAATCACAGGACTTAAAATGAAAGAGCTTGGGAGGTTCAGTTGGATTTGATGGCGTAGTTCTTCGGCTTTAGCCTGCGTGTATTTCTCATCCGGTCCGGCTAAAGTGAGTTTAATCATCTGCATAAATGGGGGGAATTGAAACATTTCGCGAACAGCGATTTCTTCTTCATAGAATTTCGCATAATCTTGCTGAGCAGCTAACAGAATTGTTGAATTATCAGGGATATGCGTTTGAATAATGACTTTTCCCGGAGTCATGCCGCGGCCCGCTCTGCCAGCCACTTGCGTCATGAGTTGAAAAGCTGTTTCTGAAGATCTGAAATCTGGAATATTAAGAGTCGCATCTCCATTGAGTACTCCCACTAAGGTCACTTCGGCAAAGTGAAGTCCTTTGGCGATCATTTGCGTGCCGATTAAGACATCGGCCTTGCCAGTGCCAAAATCTCGGAGCAGTTTTTGCTGGCTGCCCTTATGCCGTGTGGTATCAGCGTCGATGCGGATGGTACGTAGATCAGGGAAGATGGCATGCAAGGAACGTTCAATTAGTTCTGTGCCAATGCCTTGAAATTTCATTGGCACCCCCTTTTTACATTCGGGACACGTTGCGGGCGGGGGAGATAGCGTGAAATCACAAAGATGGCATGCTAGGGAATTTTTACTGAAATGAAAGGTGAGGGCTAAGGAGCAATGGGGGCAACGGATAGCCTTCTGACAGGAGGGACAAAGAAGCGTCGTGTGGTAACCGCGTCTGTTTAAGAAAAGGATGGATTGTTCTCCTTTTTGCTGGCGAAGCTTAATTTCCGCTAAAAGCAATTCGGAAAAGCTGGTAAAGCCTTTAGCTTTTTCAAACTCTTTTTTCATATCGACAATGGTAACAGAAGGCAGAGAAGAGGATTCGGCCCGCTTATGTAATTCACAGAGGTTGTACTTTCCGTTTTTGGCATTGTAATAGCTCTCTATGGAAGGAGTTGCACTTCCTAAAATGACGGTAGCCTGTGCAATTTTGCCGCGCATTACCGCCACGTCTCGCGCATGATAGCAAGGGGATTCCTCTTGCTGCTTGTAAGATTGTTCATGTTCTTCGTCGACAATCAGAAGACCTAAGCGTTTAACTGGGCTAAAAACGGCTGAACGAGCGCCAATGACAATAGTGGCTTCGCCCCGATGAATTTTATGCCATTCGTCAAAACGTTCTCCGTGGCTCAAGCGGTGGTGCAAGATGGCAATCTTATTGGGAAAACGACTTCTAAAGCGCTCAATAGTCTGTGCCGTTAAGGAAATTTCAGGCACGAGCATGATAGCGTCTTTTTTTTGTTGCAGTGCTTTTTCGATGGCTTGCAGATAAATTTCAGTTTTACCGCTTCCGGTAATGCCGTGCAATAGGTGGGTTTGGAAAATGTTGGCATCGATCGAAGATCCAATTTTATCTAAAGCAATTTTTTGTTCGCCCGTTAAAATCTTCGGTTTTGTGAGGAGGTACTCTTCTCCAACTAAAGGGGAGCGATCAATTTTGATAGGTTCAACCAGTAAAAAACCTTTGTTCACCAATGTATCGACAGGACTGCGCGAGCCTTGAGTCTTTTCCAGTAGTTCTGAAAGCAAAATTCCTTTTTTAACCCGGAGCATCTCATCCAGCACAGTTGCTTGCGCAGAGTTCTTATTGCGGATTTTTTCGCAGTACTCTTTTAATTGTTCCCGGGTTTGCTGACGCATCACAAACAACTGTTGTTTCGGTTGTATTTCTTTGCGGATGCTTGAGGGAACCAAAATCTTAAAGACGTTAGACAGCGGGGAAAGGTAGTAGCGTGAAATCCACAGCGCTAAATCGAATAAGTCTTCCGGAATGAGAGCGGTTTCGGAGAGCAGGCGGATAATCGGTAAAGCTTTTGGAAAAGGGCTGGTTTCTTTAACTTCCAGAATATAGCCGGCTCGAGGGTGGCCTCTTAGGGGAACTTCGACTCTAACGCCGCGACGGACCTGTGCGCATAGATGAGTCGGAATGGCGTAATCTAGCGTTTTGTCTATCGCTACATCGAGAATTACTGTCGCAAAGCGCGGGATAACGGAATCGTTCACTGTTTTTTACTAAGCATTGAAAGGATTTCGCGCAAAGCTTGCCAAAGCGGCTGCTTTAATTTGGGTTCTTTTAAATAAAAAGAAATATCTGACAGGAGAAACAAAGGGATGCGATCTAAATAATGATACGCATGTTTCTGGGTTTCCCGGTAAAATTTCATGAGATTGGGGCAAGCTTGCATGCCGATGTCACTGGCAATAATTAACTTAAGGCTCTTAGATTTTAAAAATCCTTCCCATTCGTTTGCGGCCTCAATAGTGAGGGCTGTACGCACCTCAACAGCGGGATTTATGTGTTCTATAGCCTTGCTAAGGTTACGTAGGAAAGCTTCATGATTAGGCTTTTCATTGAAAGCGAGAATGGTTATCGGTGAAGGCTCTTTTTGATATTTCCAAAGAGTGCTTTTTTGGATCGATTCAGCATCATCTGGAATTTCAGTCAAAATAGTTTTGGAGGGGAATGTTTCCTTAAAAAGCGCACGCATACTTTCGCAGGTATCTTCCATAGGGATAGGAGGAGGTTCTAATGCCAGTTCCGTTGTCGAAATTTTAGGCGTTTCTTTTCTCTTTTCTTCAGGCTTTAACAGCTCTGTTTTTTTTTCTTGGATAGCAGGCGGCAAAGGTAAGGGGGGGCGTGATATTTGCGGGGCTGCTGGGGCTGCTCCCCGGGCTATAGGGTGAGGCTGCACTGGTGCAAGGATTTGGGGTTGTTTTTTTTGTGCGTCCCTCCATTTCTTGAAATGCTGAAAAGTTTCCTGATTTGAAAAAACAACATCTTTGAGTTGATGTTCTTGCAAGAGATAAAAGTGCGTAAGAGTTAAAATTTCCGCAAATTTTTCTCTAAAGGCAGTCATGAAGCTAGCACCATTTGAAGTTCAGTAATTTTGCTCGCAATGGCGGGAAAAAGATCATGGAAACCTCGAGCGCCGTACTTTTGCAGGAGAAATTGCCCCGCCTCAGGGACGCCAGCCGAAAACATTTTCTCAAAGATTTTATTTACAAAACTTTCTCCATAAATTTTTCCGAACTCTTCATGTTGTTGGAGGAGGAAATAAAGCACATTTTCATCGTGACTGAAATTCAACGCCACACGCGCTACCAGTCGATTTAGGCGCTGCACTTGGCCAAATAATTTATCTGTAGTCGAAATAAGCGATTCGCGCATTTCCGGTATTTTTCCGGCAGGGATTATAGGCTCTAACAAGTTATGCTGAAGAACCCGGATACAATCTAAAGATTGCAGGCACAGCAACCATGCCCGATTGGCATAACGATGCATCAGAATCGGGGGCTTATCAGCTTCATTTTTATTTTGTAAAAATAGCGTGCAATAATTTCTAAGCTTAGTTAAGGCTCCTGCTTCCAAATTCCAACAAAATAAACGCATATTTTCCTGTGCAGACCCTGAAAGTTTATGTGCTGAAAGCGCTAAAGTATGTAGAAAAGGGGTAAATTCCTCTGACCTAAAATCAGCAACGCGAATTTTTTGAACTGTATCAATCATTTGCGTCAGTTCATGATGAACGGGGATGAGCTCGCTGAGGATAAACTGAAAGAGCAAACTATCCGTGCGGTGATAAAAACTTACGGGCAGCAAAGAAGCCCTTAAGTGAGATGAAATTTTTGCTTGCTGCGACATTACGCGAATTCCTTACCGCTGTCATTAAATCATAGCATTCCACGCAAATGAAAAGATTGCATTAATTCTGCCTGAATTCACCATAAATGAAAAGATACAAAAATCAAATGTTAAGATTTTTTTTCAACAGGAACTAAGCATCCTCGGTCGCACTCGCAGTTTATTTTAGGGTTTTTTAACCAGAGAATGAAAGGCGTTTTGCGATCAGCCAGATAGGTAGTATCGATCCAAAATTTAAGAAATGCTTCCCCATACTCAGACGCTCCAGCCATGGAAGAATAGCTATACCCGGGAACAGGGTTAATACAGGCTGAAATATAAGTTTCATTCCCTCTTTTTTCGGTCGAAGCCGAAAAGGTATAGCTAATGAAAAAATGGGGGGAAAGGTTGCTTTGATCGACAGCTTCTTCCCATTTTAAGGTGAGTATCGGAATTAGATCGTAGCCTATTTCTCTTTCAGTTAAGGGCATCAGCTCTTCTAGCGAGACCTGCATGGAAACTCCATTGAACATCTGTGAAAGATTTTTGACCGGCGTGACATTTAACATACCATTGTCATTGGCTCTAACTTTCGGGCCCCAATGCGTATTTTTGGCGATATTGCGTTCAAAAATACGTTTTCCGCCAAAACACACAACAGGAAGGAAGGTTTTAATCACTTGTTGGCTGACCGTTTTGGCGGCGGAAACAGGATTAACAAGACTCCCGTAGCCCACTAATTCAATTTTAGAGGTGTGCATGAGCGAAAAAAGCTCAGCCAAGCTATCCTGCGAAATAGGATACCTTAGTGTGGGATATGTTTTTTCTAAATTTTTATTGTAGATTTCTCCCTGTTCTACTAAGAAGCGTTGCCTTGCCTCCCCCCAAGGAGTTTGAATAGGGAAAGTCTCGCTTGCTATTAAAGAAAGAGTGGTTGAAATTAGATAAACAATAAGAAGGATTTTATACATTATTAAACCTTATTAAGTTATTGCATTTTTCTAATTTTTTCTGTATAATGATCGTTATTGTGTTTATATAATTTTTTCTTAAAAAGATAAAGGGATTATGGCGCTTTCAGTGACAAATAAGATTTATGTGCCCTATGTCAGGCAAGTCGAACAGAGCATCCGAGATCCTAGGAAGAAATCGAGTTTAAACAAAAAAATTTACGAATTAGCCGTTAATTTATTGGCCAAAATTTTATTGTCTTCTTCGGAAAGAAAAAAAATACGCATTACTTGCCAGCAGGTGCATGATAGAAAAAATCTACCCAATCCTATTGAACCTATAAGCTGTACATTAAATGCAAATATCTGTGTCACAAATCTTCCTTCTGAGAATTTCCTAAACATTACGACGCAACCCGCAGGTTCCTATCCCGAATTTCTCAATAGCTATGCCAGCTCTCCTCTGTGCAAGGCTATTTTAGAGCATGATCTTAGTCAGTTAAAACAATTCCTTGCGGCCAAACCTAAAAAGATTCCTGAGAAAGCCTTACAATTAGCCATTTTTTTAGGGCATTTAGATGCAGTGAAACTTTTTGCAGAGCACGGTCATTTAAGTCATGAAAAAAGCCAGAACGCTGCTTTGAGATTGGCCATTAAATATAGGCATCCTCATGTTGTTAAGTATTTTATTGAGCAAGGGTTCGATTTAAATTCTAAGCGGGATAAACCTTCCTTGCTTGCTTGCGCCTTTCGAGCGGGAAATGCAGAAGCCATTACTCACATTATCACAGCCGGGGGGAAATTTAAAGGCTCCTCCCGCGATATTCATGTCATTATTCGCCATCTCATTTCAACAGATAATAAGCCAGTCAGTGAACTATTTTTAAAGCATGCATTGGAGGTCAAAGATTATCGTAAATATAAAATGGCGTTGTTTGAATTAACGCTGGTATTTGGGTTGAGCGATCTCCTTAAAGAGCTTATTAAGCAAGGTTTGGATGTTAAAAAAATCGATCAAAAGACAAGCGTAAGCCTTTTGATCTATCCCATTGTGCGGGAACATCTGGCGATTCTAGAGATTCTCATTGAGCAAGGCGTTCCAGTCGAGAGAGCAGATGGCATATTATCTCCATTGGTTGAAGCGGCTCATAGAAACTTTAAACCAGCTATAGAATTATTGATGAAACATGGTGCGGATGTAAATGGGATTGAGTCCTCAGCTTCTACACCCTTAGTGGCAGCTATGGGTAGGGGTCATGATGAGTTAGCAGATTTCTTAGTAAAAAATGGGGCGAGTCCAGTGAAAGCTCAATTAATCATTAATCAGAAAATGTTAACGCATCGCTTTGCGGTACCTGGATGGCTTGTGCTGGATGGTGCTCCCCCTAAAACTAATCTAGAAGGGTCTTCTTCCGGCATGGCTACCCGGGAATTTATCTCAAGCCTGACGCAATTTTTTGGAAATCCGCGGTATGCATCAATACCAGAATTTCCCCTCGCGGTTTCTCAGGCTAAAATTCTTAAGGGAATTAAAGAGTCGCTTGCGAACCAATGCCCCACTAAATCAGATGCGGCCATTTTAGCGGATTATGAAGCGGGGGAAATGGTCGTCTTGACATCTGGTTGGAGAAGGCATGCTGCCTATCGCTTGCTTTATAAGGGGTTTTACATCGAAGTCAATCGTGGACGCCCTGTAGAAGATGGAATGGAACCAGGTTATCAGATTTATCGGATAAATGCTCCTTTAACCCCGGATTTAATTGAAATAATGCGCAAAGGAGAGAGTAAAGTTCGAGAAGATGTACAAAAAGATCGGAAGATGATCCATCAAAAACTGCAATTAGGCTTAATGACAAAAGGGAAGTATCGGGCTCAGCAGCTTGGCACATGTGCATGGGATAACCTAAAAGCTGTTTATAGAATGATGCTTTTTGTGGATCAGTTTGACAAAAACAGGCTAGCAAATAACGGGCAACCGCATGAATGGGTGATTGAAGCAGAAAAATCCAGCACCCGGATCTATAAATTATTCACCAAAGAGGACCGCGCAAGAGCTATCAAAGATGCGTTGCTGCTTTATCAAAAAAATCCCGTACAACCTTTGCCTTCTTCCTTGTTGCTTTCCACATTAGCTAAGTTCAAAGGGGATGAGAAAATCTCCCTTGAGCTAGCAGTTTTTTTAAGGCAGCATGGGGTCAAATGGGGACTTAAAAATTATGCAGGCAAAGGCTTTATTGATTACATACGTAAAAGCCATAACCATGCTCTCATTCCACTGTTGACCCAACATGGATTATTTCGCTAATCACCACCTTGCTTCACGAGATGATCCCAATAGGTTTGCATTTCTTTAGACAAATAGGAACGAATAAATTCATAAGCTGGCGAGCCGTTGCGATATTCTGTATCGACAAAAGCAAATTTGCCGTTAGTCGTTAAAGGGAGATTATCTGGTCGGATCGAAACACGCGGAATGCGACTGACAATGGTATATAACTCCTTTAATTTAGCCTTATTGATATGATTTTTCCATGTGTCTAAAGTTTTTGCGTGAGAAACCAGATCCATTTTTTTAACCAGTAAAATGACTGGTTTTTGGCTATACCCTGCGGTCGATGGGGGAGCTGGTTTTAAAGGAAGCGGATAAATCCATTTATTAGGGACAGTAAAATGCTGGATTTTATGCTTTTTAATGAGGTGCTCAACCCGTTTAGCGCATTCACAACGCCTTGCAAACCACATCCATTCAGGCTTTCCTATTTTTTTTCTTAATTCTGAATCGACCACAATTTTTAATAGATATTCAGGTAATTGCGGATGGCTTGCGACATGAATGAAGCTGCGCCCTTGCTTAGAGTGTAAAGTAAAGCCTGCACTCTCTAATGTCTGGGGGTCTTGGCTGATGCGAGAAGTTAGAAAAAAACTATCCAGAATAGCTTTAGAATGGTGATTAGTAGGCAGTAAGTAGGGGCGCAATTTTTTGCGAGCTGATTTATTTAACTTGGGGTTTGCTTTAAAGTCGTTGTAGGGAGTTGAAGCTAGCAGCGTTGCAATCAGCGGGTCGGCATTTGTGGTTGAGTAATAGTGTTCCCACCTGCGCCACCTGTTTCGATTGGCAGAACTTCCTTGTGAGCTGGTCCAATTGAGAAGATTGACATATTTATTTTTGTCTGTGGTAGAAGCTTTTTTTTGGTGGAGCAGTTGATGCAGATGCATCGCTAGAAGCTGACGGTCTTTTTTAACAGTTTTCTTTTCCTCTAAATCTTCAAAAAGAACTTGAATTGGGTCCTGATCCATTCCCACGTACCATAAGCTTCTTATTTTCAAGTAACTTTGATAAAGGCATGCAACAAGTTCTTTCTGTGAAAGCAGGCTTGGAGTTTCCCTGTAGCGATTGAAATCATGGAGGGCTTCGCTTATTAGCGGCGTATAAGCCTCGAAAGGGGAGTGCAGGCATAATGCTTCTAATGTATGCCACAAAGACTCCACATTCTCTGGGGAAAATTCGATTGTGTCTGAACCCTCATTATTTTTTGTAAGCCCGTCGTATGTTTGTTCTAAATAGCACGTTAAGGAAGCCAGAGCATTTTGACATTTTTCTTCTGAAGGATAAGGTTCCTTGCCAAAAGCATAGAGGGAGGTCAGCAGCAAGAGTGTGATGAAAGCAAAGATACGTCTCATGAAAATCTCCAAAAGTTTTGTGGTCTTTTTTAGATGGATTGATGAGGTTTGTCAAGGAATCAATGTCTTTTCTTAGATAAGGGCACAAAAAAGTAGAAGCTTCTTGAAACTTTTTGTTCGATTTGCTATAAAAGATCTCTTTCT
>PEQL01000019.1 GCA_002786175.1 Parachlamydia sp. | reverse complement strand
CCCTGCTAATAGAATTGGGGTATAAGCATGTAACATGATGAATAGGAAAAAGCGGTGAAAAAAATTCATTTTATAAAGTTTGTTTATCTTTTTTTCGAAATTTTTTGAATCCATGAAGATAAGATAAACCGTAATTGCTGACAATTTAAAATTTTGTATGCTTTTTGCTAGAATAGCAAATAGCGCAAAATTCAAAAAAAATAGCCCTAGAGAGGATGTAGCCCGAATTGACCATTGTCTTTTATGAAAAAACAAAGATTTTCTTGTGCAACAAGGCTTTCAGCCTAATGGAAGCCTTTTCTTTAGATGGATAATCAAACATTCATCCTGTGAACAAATCTTGCGGCATCAAAAAAATTATTGATCGACATTTCAGGAACAGCCTACTTAACAAATTTTAAAGAGAATTGTAAAATAATCGAGTAGGGGGGCAGCGATATTTTCCATTAAGATATCTTGTTTAATCTTGGGCCAGTGCTTCTGCATTACTCCTTTGATTTCTTCAGTAGTTATTCATCTAGTCGCTGCATTATTCTGGATAACTGCCTTCATTGGGGAGATGGATGTAGCGTTAATTATCAGTTAGGTTTCTTTCCTTCTAGTTTAACGACATACCGTACCCACTTGATACTAGACACGCAGGCATCAAAAGATTAACTTGTTACATCTTAAATTTCAGAGATTGGGTTAAGTGCCTCTAAGGTGATAGAGAGAGAGAAAACGAACCTTAGGCTTTGTGTGTAAAGGTAGAAACAGTGCTCTTTGAGCCTGTGCGTCGCCAAGGGCAAAAGCTGAGAAAGGCAAAAAGAAGCTGATGGGGCTTGAGACGAAAGACCTTTGGGACTCTAATCCTCTGCACGCGCCGCCACTAAAAACTTTGCAAAAGCCGCTCTTTCAGAATAAAGTCGAACAAATTCTCGTTTCCACATGCCTTCCTCTTGCTTCAGCGTTTTAAGAGGAGGCACAGAAAACCACTTTTCCAATAACCCTTTCCATAAAAAGTCGTCGTCTGCAAGACACTTAAAATGCTGCGAACATTGTTGAATTTTGGTTAGATCGATAGGCTTTAAATAAGAAAAAATTCTATACAACAACTCATTAGGAAGCCTATAGATTTGACTTTCAAAAGAATGCGGGTTGTTCACATCTTGAAGAGTCTTTGCTTGAGAAGCCGGGCCATCTAACGCAGCCGGCGTAAAAAAAGAAGAAAATCCAATGTCCACTCTATTTTCCTTCATACTATGTAAAGTGAATGAACCTTATAACATAAAGCCTACTTAAACACAATTGACTTTCAGCTACTTAGGGTATTTGTATAGTAAGGAATTCAGATGTGGTTCTCTGAGAGAAAGAACACCATATTATCACTAATTATAGAAAGATATTTTTTAAATAATTTGTAAATTAATTTACGTACTTGTTACTATTTAATTAAGAATCAATGCAACTTAAAAGGATGGTTATTATGAGCTTTAAATTAGAACCAAAAGCTTTTGAAGCTAACGTTAATGCTGCTTATAAGGAAATCGTTGTTGATAAAACAGGGAAGCTTCTCTCTACCAAGGTTGAACTCAAAGAGAAAGACACTAAAACTTGGGGAGATCGCCTTACATTTATCCATACGCTTCTTACAAAACTAGGTATTCATGTCACGTCGCGCACAAATGAAAAAGCTGCCGCATTAGCACTAAAGAAATTTGCCATTGCAAACAAAGCTACTTTGTCGGAACCTTTGCAAAAAAAGTTGGGTGAGCTAGTGGATGTTCTGGAAACCAGAGCCGAAGCGACTGCCAAGGATAAAGCAAAGGTCAAAGATGAATTTGCTGCTATTAAAAAGGACATTCTGGATTTACCTGCTGCTGACTGGAAAACACCCTCTACCGGTAAAACCCCTTCAACTAAAACTCCTTCCATGAAAGCAAAAGATGAAAATGATTAGACAATAAAGAATTTGCAAAACCTGAAGTTCTTGGAGCTATGCTTGGAAGAATCGTATCGAGCAAAAGTTTGGGTGATAAACTGCAAGAGTATATCGAGGTTTTAGTTGATAATGGCGCTACTCTCGATATGAAACTTGCAAAAACCCAGAAAACTCCCTTAGAAACATACCAAGAGGCTCATGCAGGCAAAACAGATCCTGCTATAGAAGCGTTACTTACTAAAAAGTAATCGACTAGAAAAATTTGCTAAGTAAAAGCAGACCTCAATCTGAGGTCTGCTTTTACTATTTTATTCCGTTTGTACTTTTAGAATGCTGCTTTCCCAATTTTTGACGTAATCTAACACAGTTTCTTTATCGGGCTTGCTTTGGAGCAATTCTAGAGTTTTGTCTTGATTACTAAGATGTGCAATTTTAGCTAACAAATGGAGATGCCGCTTATCTTCGCAGGCAAACAGAAAAAAGAGTGTATGTACAGGCAGTCCATCAAGCGCGCCATAAGCAATAGGCTTTTTAGGAAATACGATGACGACGACATCGTGATGCGCGTTCATCACAAAATCGCGTGTATGGGGAATGCCTATGCCATTATTGAGGGCTGTAGGTTGCAAATTTTCCCGGTCTAGTAAAAGTTCGCTTAATACATCGGCATCGAGATTAAAATCTTTGGCGATAATGCGGGTGGTATTTTTGATCACTTCTTCTTTAGTGGAGCCGGCTACATTGGTTAAAACATTTCCTTTATGAATTGCTCGATATAAACCATATTGCTTAATCCCCCCCTTTGTCCCATTCTCGGCACCTTTTTCGGCTTTAGAGGCTTGGCCATTGAATGGCGATGTATAGTCATCCTGGGATTTCCCTAACTTATGCTTGAGCACCCAATCTTCGATTTCAATTCGGCTAAAGCGATACTGATGATTGATGCGATAAGCGGGAATTTTACCATCGACGAGCCATCTGCGGATGGTTGTTTCAGACACGTTGAGAAGATCTGCAACATCTTTGATCTTTAAATCCATAGGGTAGTCTCCTTTCGTCACTTTTACGTTTCTTCGAAAAGTGCCAGAATAGCTTCTCCTGAATTCAAAGTTAACATTTTTTTTCTTCTTTGCTCATCTTTTAGCATTACGGTCAGGGAAGAAAGGATTTGCAGGTATTCGGTTTGTTTGTCATCTGGTCCGCCAATCATAAAAATAATGCGAACAGGGGTATGATCAAGTGCATTCCATTCGATTCCCTTCTGCAATATTCCGATAGCGACGAAGAAATGATCATAGGCAGGCAGTTTAGCATGAGGAATGGCAACACCCATTCCAATGCCTGTAGAGACAATTTTTTCACGATCAATAATGGCGGCGTAAAAAGTGTCTTTATCATCGATAAGTCCGGCACGGTGTACCCTGTCGACTAAAGCATCTAAGGCTTCATCTCGAGTGTCTACATCCATGAAGGCGACGAGTCTAGCATCCAAATATTTGGATATATTAATCATATGCGATCATTTTTTTGAAAATGGCTGAAATGACGGGTTTAGTGCGTACCAGTATGGCCAAAACCACCTGATCCTCGTGCTGTCTCCGCCAGAGTTTCTACGTGAACAAAATTTGCTTGCACAACAGGCGCAAGCACAACTTGAGCGATTCGCATGTCATTGGTTACAGTAAATGCTTCTTTCCCATGATTAATCAAAATAATTTGGAGTTCGCCGCGATAATCGGCATCGATGGTTCCGGGGGTATTTAACACCGTCACTTGATAATTGGCTGCAAGACCGCTGCGGGGTCGCACTTGGATCTCATAGCCCTGAGGTATTTCAAAACGAATACCTGTAGGGATGCGGGCACTGCAGCCAGGCATAATCACAATCTCTTGCGCCAAATAAGCCCTGACATCAGCCCCTGCAGCATCTGCCGACGCATAGGCTGGCACTGTCACACCCTCTTCAATTTTTATTCCTACTTCACGTTGAGCACTCATAAACACCTTTTATCTATAATGGCCGAATTATCGTTTGCTTGACTTTTTCTTTGTTTCAGTGGGACTTTCAGGCACAGGTTCAATATCCGCTGCGATAAAATCCAGTAATTCAGCAAGTTTATTTTTTAGTTCTGGCCGTCTGACAATGCAGTCAATCATGCCATGCTTTAAGAGAAATTCCGATTTTTGAGCCCCAGGGGGCAGCTGTTGTCCGATGGTTTGTTCAATCACGCGCGGTCCTGCAAAACAGATAAGGGCATTGGGCTCAGCGATGATGATGTCTCCTAAAGAAGCAAAAGAAGCTGTGACTCCACCTGTCGTGGGATTGGTCAAAATGGAAATATAGGGAAGGCCTGCCTCGTGCAATTTGGCGAGTGCGGCTGAAGTTTTGGCCATCTGCATCAGAGACAGAATTGATTCTTGCATGCGGGCCCCGCCGGAAGTCGATACAATCACTAATGGTAAACGATGCGCGGTGGCATATTCGATTAAAAGCGTCAATTTCTCACCAACCACTGATCCCATGGAGCCGCCCATAAATTGGAAATCCATGACCCCAAAAGCCACAGGACGCCCCTGGATCAGGCATTTGCCTACAATGACGGCTTCATCCCTCCCCGATTTTTCTTTGGCTACAGCGATGCGCTCAGTATAGGGTTCCGTATCGACAAAATTGAGTGAATCGATTGATTGATATTCGGTAAACATCGGCTGAAAGGAATCAGCATCGACCAAAGCTTTTATGCGATCATCTACAGGCAATCGGTAGTGATAGTCACATTTCGGACAGCAATTGTTATTTTGCTCGATTTGATTGGTATGAATGAGCTCATTACAATGCGTACACTTCAACCAGCCACTAAATCCATCTTTTTTGGTCGTTTGGATTTTGATTTTTGGTTTATCGCGCGAAAACAAACCCATGATTTAACTCTTAATCGTAAAACTATTTTTGAGCTTAAGAAGGAATCCAAGTCATTTTCCGAATCCTTAGGTCAAAAGCCCCAGCAAGTTATGTTTTTAATTTTTATAATTCTAGTTTACGAGAGGCATGTGATTAACTCAAGATGTTTCACGATCTTTTATGCACAATGGAATTCAAAAATCGGGGTTTTGCCTCAGCAGGCCCTCTAGATTTCGAAACCCCGAAGCCATTCATATTCAAAAATATGGACGACTGGGGATTCAAAAGATAGAGATGCCAGCTCGGTAAAAACCGATTTTCGAGTCCTAGTGGATAGATCATTCCCCAGAGAATTGTTAAGAAAACAACCCCCTGAGAGTCAAGAAGTTATTCACCCTTGGCTTTGGCAAAACGCTCAGCAACATCTTTCCAGTTGATGATACTCCAGATAGCTTTAATGTAATCAGGTCTCACATTTTTGTATTGGAGATAATAAGCATGCTCCCAAACATCGATCCCTAACAGTGGAATCAACCCTTTTGCTGCCAACGGATCCTGATTGGCACATGTGGCCACTTCAAGATGTTTCTTGGTTTTGCAATGGCCTAGCCACACCCATCCCGAACCTTGTACGGCAGCGCCTTTCGCACTCATTAATTCAATCAATTTTTCCAATGAACCAAATTGTTTGTTGATGGCTTCGGCCAGCTGACCTTCAGGAGGCTTTCCTCCACCTTTAGCTTGCGGCGCTAAATTTGTCCAGAAAATGGAGTGATTGATATGCCCCCCGCCATTAAAGTTGATGGCTGATTGTAAAGTAATCATCGCCGCCAAGTCATTTTTAGCTTCGGCTTCGGCATATTGCTCTAAAGCTTTGTTTAAATTGGCAACATAAGCAGCGTGATGCTTATTGTAATGCAGCGACATAATTTCTTTGGAGATTACTGGTTCTAGGTCACCAAGATCATAAGGTAATTCGGGTAATTTGTACTGGTTTGCCATAATTAAGACTCCCTTCTATGGAATTTGGTTAAGCGATGCCTTTGAGGACGTGCCTTTGAGCAATCTACAAGCATTTTGAAGGATTAAGACTAAATGCGCAAGCTTGCTTACATCCTCATCAAATATCTTTTATGCACTGTAAAATAAAAATTATAAAAAGAAAAGGCAAAGCTCTTTCTCGAAGAAGAAAATATTGATACCGAATTAAAATTTTAATAGTACCCCTAACTTTTAAATTCTCTTTTGAGAGATCGATGATGAAGCATTTCTTTTGTCTGCTAATTTTCTGTGTTCACAGTTTTTTTATCCTAAAAGCCTCTGAAGAAATTGCTCCTGGATCCAATAAACCTCCCGTTACGCAAGCTAACCTATCTGGAATCCCCAATGCATGCGTTGCAGGGAAGGTCAATGCAGTGACGGGAGATTTTGTGCAGTATGACATTGATTTTGCGATCCCTACAGCTAACCCCCTGCTATTTGAACGCACTTACAGCAGTTCTTTTGCTAAATACGGATCTTTATCTCTCGGTTGTAATCTCAATCACTTTACTAATCTCCTCATTAATTCAGATGGGGACAATCATTTCAAAGTTCGTCTTAACGAAGGACAGGGCGCTCTAACTGAATTTCGCGGCAAATACCCTTATACCCCCATAATACCCCCATAAGAATCTTTGTAAATGAAGACTGTATTGATCAAGGCATGACCAAAAATAGCAATAATGGGTGGCTGTTTGTTTCATCAAGATGACTTTGAACAGCTACAAAGCGCTATTCAATGCACTAACGATACATATTTTGTTGTAATTCAAAATACCCAAGATTTTACACAAGGTGAGCCAATGTTTAAAATGAAATTCCCCGTAAATATTTCGTGGGAAGAGCTAATAAGCGGAAATTATATTTCATCAGTTCTTTTCGAAATGAACTATAATGAATATTTTGTTTTTGGATCCAGCGGGAAATGGGGTAAATATTCAGCAACAGAACACGAATATCCTCTTGATTTAATAGGATTTAAACCAGAGTATTCAACAATTTTTAATGAAAAGTTCAGGCAATCCAAAGAGGAGCAAGAAAACATAAGAAAATACCTGTCATCTAACTATAATCAGCAATTCTAGGTAGGTATGTCTGTAAAAAAGAAAGTCCTTATAAAGCTCTTAACGCACCTCGATCTCTATGGTTTGTTTGACTGGATGGAGTATGAGCAGCAACAAATTATGAACGACCGATTAAAGATCTAAGATTTTCACCTGATATGAGGCAAAAATGCAGTATATTCATATCCACCCAAATCACGATATTCATTATTGATCAAAGATTCATGAAATTGAGAGAGCTTATTTTAAATTTAAAAACCCAGGAAAATAAATGCATGTAAAATGTATTGCAAATAAAGGTGATGTTTTGCCGACTGCTCTGCGCACTAAAGAGACAAGCCTTCAAGAAACCTCAGAATTTAGTTTAGTCATTTCGAAAAATTATCTGGTCTATGCAATGGTCTTTATTGATGGATATATTTGGTATTGCATCTGTGATGAGCATTACACGGAATACCCTACTTGGAAACCATCCCCTCTTTTTGAAGTAATCGATGGAAGAATGTCAAAGTATTGGGTTTATGCTTGTGACAAAGAAAGTTATGAAGCCATCTGGGCCTATCCAGAATGGGCAAATGCCCCTCATTACTTTCATTTTTTGAATGATTCGGAAAAAGATTATGTCGGACATTTCAAACACTATAAAAAGTTAGTGGATGAAGAATTCCCCTATCTATCTGTTGAAAAAAAAGCTGATGCCCCATGGTTAATTTGTCCCTTATGCATTGATATTTATGCTTGGGAATTAAATTCACCGGATGCCATGATCACATGTTCGAATTGCAAAAGAGTTTTCCATAATCCTCGATATAAGCAAATTGATGCTTCCCAGAATTAATAAAGCAATACCTTATGTATATTTTTGATAATGAATCGGATAAAAAGCTAAAAATGCAACAACTGGCAGATTATGCTAAAGGGCTGCTTAAAGAAATTTCAACATCCGCTCATTACCACTTATCAAGCGAAGATTATCAAAAAGAGATCACTATTTGCTTAGATGATCCAGCGATCATAAGCAACTTTCATCAGAGTTCAAAGAATGACAGAAATCAACATAACAGATTTATTAAAAATGATTAAAGAACACCCAGATTATGAGAAATGGCAAGATGAAATTTCGATTGAAAATGCTTTATATATAAGTTTTCACGATCAAAAAATTAATCATCTAAATTCAGAATGTTATGTTTTGAAAAATGGAAATGAACTTATTCTTGATGTAGACTCAAGCGGTATTGTCTATGGCATTGAAATAATTTGAAGTGAATCCAAATCTGAAATTTTACTTCACTTTATAGGTGCAGAGGCAAAAACCAATTAATTATAACGAATACGAGCACCTCAACAGCTGACAAGGCAAGGAATAAAAGACTCCAAACTAAGCTTTTTAATTATACAACAAGGCGATTTGATTCACTATGATTGAAACAATGATAACAAAAACAAAAAAATATTTGCCTTTAAAAATTACCGAAATCGCATGGGATGGGACTATTTTTCAATTATACGGATCAAACTGGAATTTTACCACATTAAGTGCGTGGCGCATTTCAACAAAAAATCAAATGATTTTTGGATGCTACGATTCAGATTCAACCAGCTCAACTCATTTTTTAAAAAACCTTAAAATTATTGATATCGAAATTCAGGATGCTTTGCTGAAAATAGACCCTGTCTTCATTCTTTCAAATGATCAAAGAATAGAAATTTTTTCGACAGATACCTTTGAGCCTTGGACTTTCTACATAGATGGATTAGAGATGTTTATTGCAACTCCTTCAGAGATACCTACGTTTGACCCGCTGGGAGCTGCTGCTCAACCGCAAATGTTATAAGGGCAAGAAATTCAAAAAAACAGAGAAGAGAGCAAATGCGTGTAAAATGTATTGGCAATAGGGGTATTTGTTTACCTCCCGCGCTACTAACTAAAGAAGCCGGTTTTAAAGAAACCACAGAATTTGATTTAGTCATTTCACAAAATTATGTGGTCTATGCAATGACCATTTATCGTGGATATATGTGGTACTACATCTGTACTGATGATAATGGCAACTACTCTTATTGGAAGCCATCCCCTCTTTTCGAAGTGTTTGATGGAAGGATGTCAAAGTATTGGGTTTATGCCTGTGAAAAAGAAAGCCCTTATGAAGCTACCTGGGCCTATCCAGAATGGGCAAATGATCCTTATTACTATCATTTTTTGACGGATTGGGAAGAGGAATATGTCGCGCATTTCAAACACTATAAAAAGCTGATGGACAGAGAATTCCCAGACCCTTCTGTTGAAGAAAAAGCTGAAATTGGTGATGAAACGTGGCTAATTTGTCCTTTATGTATCGATGCTTGGGAATCCAATTCCCCTGACGCGATGGTTGCGTGCCCAAAATGCAAAAAAGTTTTTCACAATCCTAGATATATTCAGAATAATCCTCCCGGTGGCAGTTTTATTTTATCAAATCAGGAAACATAATGGCAGAGTATGGAAGAATGGATCTCTCTCACATTGAAGAAGAATAAATCATTTCATTGGAAATAAAATGGCCGCATTGTGCTTCTTGAAGCCTTTCTCGATCAATTAAGTGCATGGTTGCTGTGCGAAAAATTCTAAATCGCACCCTATCAAAACCTCCTGAATCACCTCTATTTTTTAAGAAGCTTACTTAATACAAAAAAGCCTCACAGACACTCTACACGCAACTTATTAAGTTCGATTATCATTTTTGCAAGACATCCTTATTAACAGGGTATTTTTTACCGTAAACGCAAATTGATTCTTTTTGCGATAAAATTTGATGACGAGATGATTGCTCAAAGAGGAGTCTAAAGTCATCTTAAGTTTATCGATACCATAAAAAGGGTACATTCCCAAAGGAGTCAAAAATGAAAATTGGTCCAAATATCTATGTGCTTCCTATTCAAAAACCACCTGAAAAAAATGTGTTTGATCTTGATGTCCAACTGTCCAGGAAAGCAACTGATGTGAAAATCGGCGGTCAGCTTACTCTAAGTAAAAGCTTATGCACAGCAGGTTGCACCAGATGAAAATTGATCCAACTATCCATCGATTTACGCTTCAAAAACCGCCTGCAAAAAACGTGTTTGATCTTGATGTCAAGCTGTCAAAGCAGGCCACAGATGATAAAATTACAAATCATTTAGCCGGGACTACATTGACAAGCATCTCAAGAGCCCCATGCACTAGTATGGATAGTTTTTGTTGTTGACTGGGAACCCTAGGCATTTTCTAGGGTATTTTTTACCGTTAACGCAAATGAACGCATTTTGCAATAACCATGAGTATGAGAATTATTTCAAAGATCGATCTAAAGTTGTCTTAAGTATGATTTTTAAAAAACCAAACAAAGGAGTCTATCATGAAAATTGATCCAAATCTCAATCTATTTACTCAGCAAAAAACTCTTGGAAAAGACGTTTTTGATCTAGATGTCAAACTGACGAAGCAAGGCACAGATGAGAAAGTCGTGAATCAACTAATCACGAGTAAAAGCTTATGCACACCAACTTGCCCTAATGGCACAGGGCACAGCTTCTGTTGCTAATCTGTAAAATCTAACCCCCCTAAACTGCCATGAGCATGTTTAGGGGTCTTCTCTAACATACAAAGGAGCATCATTATGCAACTCTCTTATTCATCCTATGACGCTAACCATCGCCCCGCAACAGTGAGCTTTGAACTGGAAGCTTTTATTAAAGACGGGCATCAAGCAAACAAGTCAAGCGTTACAGGGCGTCGAGCTAAAAACTCAAGGCCAAGACAAACCAAGTGCGACAATACCGATCAACGCATCAATGGATCCGTGCGGCGCGGGCTAACGGTTCAAGTGCCTCTTGTTGACGAACAACTTAGTGCTTTAGGGGCTAATCCCTCAAGCCCCCGAGTGAAAAAAATACAGTTACTAGCAGCTAAGCCTTCTCGTTCGCTGCAGGAAGATAACGACTTACTTAAGACTAAAAATGATGTTTTGAGGGATATTGCCCAGCGCGCCCAGACTGAAAATAGTGCCTTAAGGGATATGCAAAAAAAAGCCCTGAGTGAACTACTCGAATTAAAGCAACGTGAACTGATCAGAATCAAGCAAAACGTGAGTGGTTTTGCAGACATTAAAGGATTGGGAACATATAGCAATCGTGCACTCCTAAGACTCATAAAAAAAAGAGTTCCCCAGAATACATATGAACACATCTATGTGACAAGGGAATCTTACCTATTTAACGAAGGCGAAAAGCTATCCAGAAAAATTCAATTGATTCGTAGCGAAACTTTTTTGGATGACATGGCAGCTTTCTTTGATGCGATACCAGCTTTTTTTAGCAGCCTATTTGTCTCCGAATCTGATTTTAGGGTAGCTGTGAATGGAGAAAGCATGGCAGATGAGCTCCTAGATGCCAAAAAAACAGCCGAAGAAAATTTATCTAGCCTGCAAAGGAATCAAATCAGCAAGGAAAGACGGCTTCAAATCAAGCAAGCCTTTCGACAATGGCTTTCCATTACGATTTGGGTTTCAGAAAGATGCGACTGTAATGCCAAAGTCGAATTGGTCCACGGTTCTGAAATCATAAAATTGACAATAGCGCCAGGAATTATTCTAAACAATTTAATCGGCAGAAAGTAACCAGCTAATTCACATACATTTTGCAAAGGAATTTATTATGCAAGCAGATGCAACCCTACAAACAAGTTTATGGGCTCTAAATTCAGATCTTCAAGATTTAGAGACTCAAAACCTCATTAGAGAACTAGCCCAACTCAACGAACAAATTTTCGCCCATAGAGAAACAATTTCGCTTTTTCCATCAGATAGCGAAGAAATGGAGCGGTGTAAAGTCGATGCGAATTATTTTACGCGCATGGATCAAGAGCAATTCGATAGCCGACTGGTTTATTTGGTGAAAGTTTTTATTGATAAATTTGATTCCCATCAAGCGGGTTTTCAAGATCTATTTATTAACAAATTTTCGGTTATGCAGAGAAGAGATTTTATTCTAAAGCTTTCCAGCCAGATCTTGTACTTAGATCCATCCTCGCGTGAAATGCATATCACACATCTTTTGTCTTTGATCAATTTAGATCAGCTTAAAGAAGCAATCAAAGTTGCATCGCAAAAGACGCTTCAATCTGATGCTGTTTTTTCATTAGCTGTCCTGATCAACGCGACTCTTAGTGCAGGCAAAGAGAGTCCTGATGATGAAGATTTCCTTCATCAACTTGTTGAAAAGGGAAAAGAATTGGGCGGTTTTCTTGCTGACGATATTCATCAACTCTTGCTTGCTTTTGAAACTCTCAATCAATCCCCCACAAATCCTCAAGATGCATTAGGCTATCTTAGTGGACAAATGATTATCCTTCAGCTTCTACAGGTGCTTGTTCCGGCTGCTGCGATTGTCTTTCCAGCAGCTATCCCCGCTTTGCTCATGCTGCCCATTGCCGGTTCAGTCGGTCGTAAAATATACTTTAATTGGTATCTATCTGCTCCGCATTCGCTTCCCCCTTTAGTCCTCTATTCAAAAAAAGAAACTGCTTCGTTATCTCATAGACTGATTGGAAGAGATGCTCTTTTTGATAAAATGACACGGATTTGGAACAAAAAAAAGCACCCTATTTTAGTCGGACCACCGGGCTCAGGAAAATCTACTTTTCTTGCCGAACTAGGCCGAAGAATTGCTCTGGTTCAAATGAAGGGTTTTAATGCAGAAACCGTCGTTTACGGTGGATCTTCTTTTTCACTTGTTGAGGGTGATAATACTGAAGTTTTCCAAAGGATCATTAAAACAGCCGCTGTTTATCGAAAAAATGTCATTTTAGCCTTTGATGAAGCGCATGCTTTTGCATCAAACCGCGCCATGAACCTTTTGAAATCTGCCTTAGATAATTCCAACGAAAGTCTTCGTTATGTGATCCTCGCTACCACTCCAACTGGCTATGAAGAACTTTGTGCAAGTGATACTGATGGGGCTCTTGCAAGGCGTATGACAAAAATTGAGTTAGGGATTTTGGATAAAGAGCAAATGTCAACAGTTATAAGAAATGAAGCACAAGAAATAGCACCCCTTTTACAGCTTACTGAATCCGCTGTGAACTCCATTTATACTCGCGCAAATGGCAAGATGAATGAGTCAAGGCAATTGCTTCACAAGATTTTAACCAAAGCTGAAAATCAAAATTCAACATCGGAAAGTGAAGCTGAATTAGACAAGAAAAAAACTGAATTGAACAATCTCGGAAGTGAATTAAGAAAAAATTTACTTAGTCATGATCCCTTGCAAGCACACCAGATACACTTAAAGATTCGCGAGGTTCAAAGCACAATTTCGGAATTAAAGGATAAATCCCTTGAAAACGAACTCGCAAAAAAAAATCATGAATATTTATGCACCCATGCAGAAGAAGTCAAAAATACCATCATTCGTTTATCTCAACAAATCAATCGTTCTTTTGTAGATCATCTCGAACAAAAAAAAATAAAACTTGAGGACTTCAGTAGCAAAGAACAATTCACACAATTTAACGCATACGTGCAAGGTGAAGAGCTTATGCCGTTAATGAGTGAGTTCTTATTTTATAGCTACCTTTATGGCATTCCTCTCACTAAAACACTTGAAAAGTTCGAACACAATAATGGATTCATAAGAATTATTGATGATCAGTTCGTGAATCAAGTTGAGTAACCCAAAAGTGGAAATGACCAATGGCCGTATTCTTTAAAATCGGCCATTTTCTTACAACTTACGATCAAAAAAACTTAAATAAGCGGCTGAATTTTGAACAACATTGATCGTATTAGACATGGTGGCTTTACAAACATTCCACCTTGTCGAACTCCACAATTCACCCTCTAAAAACATCTCACTGAACAAATAGTCCTTAAAGCCCTCTCAAATATGTTAAAAAACCAACGGAGTCCATGATGAAAATTAATCCAACTCTCAATCCATATATGCTTAAACAAACCTCTGAAAAAAATGTAGTTGAGCATGATGTCAAATCGTCGAGACAAACCACAGATGATAAAATCTGTCATCTAGGCATTCCTACACTTAAAAGCATCTCACAAGCCCATAATCTACCAACAATAGCTTTTGTTCTTAATTGGGACCTTAAAAAGAGTTTTCAAAGATATTTTTTATCGTAAACACAAATGAACTCATTTTGTGATAGCAACAAATAGGAAGCTAGATCTAAAGCCGCCTTAAATATGTTTTGAATAAACCAAATAAAGGAATCCATTATGAAAATTGATCCAAATATCCATATTAATCTATTTCCTCAACAAAAAACTCTTGGAAAAGACGTTTTTGATCTCGATGTCAAACTGTCTAAACAAGCGACGGATGAGAAAGTCGCGAATCAAGTGATGACTAGCAAAAGCTCATGCACACATAGTACAAGGACTACAATGAACAGTTTTTGTTGCTAATTTTCTAAAACCTAAAACTCCTGAACATCTTTATGGATGTTTAGGAGACTTCTCTCACATTCAAAAAGGCGTATTTCACGTAAGCCTCTTCGTCATATGCAGTAGCCAATTTGCATTTTGAAATGACAGAATTACATAGAAGCTGCACATAGATTTAAACAAAATATTTTAAAATAAAGCAAAAGAATCGCAAAAGTAGAGTCAGCACATGAATAAGTATTTCGCAAAGTCAGAACGGGAGATCTATGACGAACGACTTACCACAAAAGAAAGTTAATGAAATATAGCCTTCCAAAGAAGGCAGAAAAATTCAACTAGTCAAACGAAACTTTTCTAGAATGCATGGGGTCTATCTTAGATGAAATCCCTGCTTTTTTTAACAGCATATTTTTCGCTAAATCTTGTTTAAGAATCACTGTGAAAAGGTCTGACAGATGGCTTTTGGGCAAAAAACAATAAATTAGCCTTCTCGCAAGGAAATCGATGCCCTCATGTCAACCAGGCCTTTGACAATAGCTCTCCACCGCGATTTGAATTCTGGAACTATGCAAATATCATACCGAATTTCGATGCCCTCTGCTTTCAAACCATTCAATGGTCAATCACACCAAGAGTCATTTTAAATCCTTTAATTGGCAATCCACTCTCTAAGGAATTTACTATGCAAGCAGATACCACGCTACAACCCAATTTCCGAGTTGTTAAAGGCTCAAGAAAATGGATAACCCTACTCAAAATTATCTCACAGACCCATTTCTCGCAAAAACAACTTTTGTTGTCATTGAAATCTTAGGAAGAGTTTTCTAGGGTATTTTTTACCCTAATCGCAAATGCACACATTTTGCGATAACAGTAACTACGAGAATTTTAAAGATCGATCTTAAGTTGTCTTAAATATGTTTAAAGAAACCAAACAAAGGAGTCTATTATGAAAATTGATCCAAGTATCAATCTATTTTCTCTGACAAAAACTATTGATAAAGACGTTTTTGATCTCGATGTCAAACTGTCCAAACAAGCCACGGATGATAAAGTCGTGAATCAACTGATCACTAGCAAAAGCTTATGCACACCAGGTTGCCCCAATGGCACAATGCACAGTTTCTGTTGCTAATTTCATTAAACCAAAACTCCTGAACATCTTTATGGATGTTTAGGAGCCTTTTCTCACATTAAAAAAGGAGTATTTCATGCAAGCCTCTTCGTCATATGGAGCCCCTGTGCACATTGAAATGACAGAATTCAAAACAGGCGATGCCAGACAGACCAAAGATTCCAAACCGGGACAAGCTAAGCGCGACAATACAGATCGACGCATCCATGTTTCGCTAGGGCTTCAAATAACCTCTGTGGACGAACGATTTACCACTCAAGGAGTTAACGGATATAGCTCCCAAATAGAACAAATACAATTATTGGAGGCTAAAACCGATCGGACAATAAATGAAGATCTAGAATTATTCAAAATCAAATATGAACTCGCACTGCGTACCGCTGAAATTGCAGAGAAGGCATTAATCAAAATAAAGCAAAATGTATGCGGCTTTGCAGACATCAGTGGATTAAGCAAATATACCAACGAAGCTCTCCTTAATCTTATCAAACCGCGAATCCCCCACAATACCTATGAACATCTCTACGTTTCGAAAGAACCTCATGTATTTAACGAAGGCGAAAGAGCATCCAGAAAAATCCAACTGGTCCGAAGCGAAACTTTTTTGGAGGGTATAGCGGCTTTCTTTGATGCAATCCCTGCTTTTTTTAGCAGCTTATTTATTGGGGGATCGGATGTTAGAATCACGGTGGAAGGAGATCTCATTGCTGACGAACTCTTAGATGCAAAAAAAACAACAGAAGATGGATTAATCATCGAGCAAGGAGATAGAAGCGCTCATATCCAAGCGGCCTTTCGTCAATGGCTTTCTATTTCGATTTGGGTCCCTGAAAAGTGCAACTATAATGCCATCGTTCAATTAACGCACACTTCTAAAATCGTTCAATGGTCAATAGAACCCGGAAGACTAATCAATCATTTAATTGGCAGACAATAAACAAAGCAGTCATTCACATTTTGAAAAGGAATTTACTATGCAAGCAAGTGGGACCCTACAACATGCGACCCAACTAGACGTCCGCATTCTACAGTTAAAGACTCAAGAAATCAATAGGCGCTTAGCAAGCCTGAATGATCTAATTTCAGACCATAAAGAAAACATCTCGCTTTTTCCATTAGATTGCGAAGAAATGGAGCGTTGTCAATCAGATCCAAATTATTTTACACTGATGAATCAACAGCAATTCGCTAATCATCTAGTTTATTTAGTAAATATTTTCATAAATAAATTTGATAAATATCAAGAAGACTTTAAAGATTTACTTACATATAAATTTTCGCATTCCCAACGAAGAGATTTCATTCTCAAGCTTTCCAGCCAAATCTTATTTCTGGATCCATCTTCGCGTAAATTGCATATCTCACATCTTTTGTCTTTGATCGATTTAGATCAGCTTAAAAAAGCTGTAAAAGTGGGAGCGCCAAATACGCTTCAAACTGATGCTGTTTTTTCGCTAGCTGTTCTGATCAACGCGACTCTTAGCATTGACAAAGAGGTGACTGAAAGTGAACATTTTTTTCATCAACTTGTTGAAAAAGGAAAGGAATTAGGGGCGTTTTTTACTGATGATATCCATCAGCTCTTGCTCGCTTTTGAAACGCTCGATCAATCCCCTACTAATCCTCAAGATGCACTAGGTTATCTTAGCGGGCAAATGATCATTCTGCAGCATCTGCAGGTCCTTATTCCCGCGGCTGCGGCTGTTTTTCCAGCAGCTATCCCTGCTTTGCTCATGTTGCCAATCGTCGGTTCAGTTGGTCGTAAAATGTATTTTAATTGGTTTCTATCTGCCCCACACTCGCTTCCCCCTTTAGTTCTCTATTCAAAACCAGAAACTTCTTCGTCCTCACATAGGCTGATTGGGCGTGACGCTCTTTTTGATAAAATCACACGTATTTGGAACAAGAACAAACATGTCATGTTAGTCGGCCCCCCAGGTTCGGGAAAAACCACTTGCTTTCTCGAGCTCGGCCGAAGAATTTCTCGGGGAGAAATGAAAGGTTTTAATGAATCAACCGTCGTTTACGGTGGCTCCTCTTTTTCATTGGTTGAGGGTGATAATACGGAAGTTTTCCAACGAGTCATTAAAACAAGCGCTGTCTATCGAAAAAATGTCATTTTAGCTTTTGATGAGGCCCATGCTTTTGCCTCGAATCGCGCCATGAACCTTTTGAAATCCGCTTTAGATAATTCTAAAGGAAGTCTTCGCTATGCAATTTTCGCTACCACTCCAACAGGCTATAATGAACTTTGTGAAAGTGACACCGATGGAGCTCTGGCGCGACGTATGACAAGAGTGGATTTAGACGCTTTGACTCAAGAGCAAATGTCCACAGTCATCAGAAATGAAGCACGGGGAATAGCTCCTCTTTTTCAGCTCACTGAATCTGCTGTAAACTCTATCTACACCCAAGCAAATGGTCAGATGAATGCATCAAGGCAATTGCTGCACAAGGTTTTAACGAAAGCGGAGAACCAAAATTCAGCATCAGCAAGTGGAGACGAATTAGATAAGAAAAAAACTGAATTTACTAATCTTGGAAATGAGCTAAGAAACAATTTATTTAATCATCATCCCTTACAAGGACACCAGATTTATCAACAGATCCGCGAAGTCCAAAAACAAATCCCGGAACTTGAAGAAAAATCCACCGAAAGAGAACTTGCCAGAAAAAACCATGAAGGCTTGTGCAAGCAGGCAGAAGAAGTCAAAAATACGATCATAGATTTATCTCAAAAAATCAATCGTTCATTCTTAGATCACCTTGAAAAAACAAAAATAAAGCTTGAGAACTTTAGCAGCGAGGAGCAATTCGAACAATTTAACCACTATGTACAAGGGGACGAAGTGCTGGCTTTAATGAAGGAATTTCTTTTTTATAGCTACCTTTACGGCATTCCTCTCACTAAAAAACTTGAAAAACTCGAAGGGAGCAATAATTTTATCAGAGTTATTGATGATCAATTCGTGAATCAAGTCGAGTGAGCGAAGTGAGTTTCTGCTACAAACGAACAACTTTAGACTCTAAAAGACTTTTTAGAGTCTAATTTCCTGATGAATACTAGGGTATTTTTTACCCTGATCGCAAATCTCCATATTTTGAGATAAATGTGGTTAACAAAATTTTTTTTCTCATAGCACTTTAAAAAAGGCCATCAATGACTATTGAATCTCCATCCCAGACTTTAAGCGCAGAAGCCATTATTATTGATTTGGCCCATAAAATGGTAAATCCCCTTAAAGTTAAAGCCATTGTTTTAGAAAGTACGAATAAAAATCCAGCCATTGATCAATTCCCTTGGTCGGATTGTTCCCTTTCACATGGCTTTCCAGCCCTAGTGAGTTTTTACGCTCATTTAGATGAATATTATCCTGACCAAAAATGGGATCTAGCGGCGCATGAGTATGTCCTCCAAATCGCAGCCTCCATCGAATCAGATGGAATTCACGATTATTCTCTTTTTGGCGGTCTATCTGGCATTTGCTGGGCACTTTTACAGGCTTCAAAAAATAAAACACGCTATCAAAAATTGCTCCAAACCTTGAATAAAGAGCTAGTCGAGGCTGTTAATAATTATTATTTGCTTCCGATGAAAGAGGATGTGCAAAAGAAAATCCCCTCGGGCGTCCAACTTTATGATTTGATTCAGGGCATTGTTGGTATTGGCTCTTATATGCTGCAGGATATGCATCATCCTCTTTTCTATGAAACTCTCATCTCTGTGACACACACGCTCATTGAACGCTGCCGTCTCATTGATGTCGAAGGTTACAGGGTTCCTGGATGGTACGTGCCTAATTCCTTTCAATTTACGGAACAAGACATTCAATTATTTCCGAAAGGCAACTTTAACCTGGGTTTGGCGCATGGAGTGCCTGGGATATTATCTTTCCTGGCTATCGCTTATGCTCAAGGCATTTGCTTGGATCATCAGGTGGAAACAATGCAGTATATAGCCGATTGGCTCATCAACAAAAATTGCGGGGATAAAAACGCTCCAAGATGGCGTGACAGAGTCTCATTTGAAGAAGAAACCGGTAATATTCCCAGCAAGGCCACAATGCATAGAGATGCCTGGTGCTACGGGACTCCGGGTGTGGCACGCAGTCTATATCTCGCTGGACAAGCTTTAAATGACCATTCCTTAAAACCATTCGCCACCCAAGCCTTTAAAATGATTTTTCATCGCTCAGAGGATGAATGGGGGCTTATAAGCCCCACATTTTGCCACGGAATTGTAGGCCTTCTGGCTGTCACCCATCGCATGGCACAAGATACTGAAGACCCTATTTTGATCGCTCAAACAGTGCACCTAAAACAAAAACTCATAAATAGCTTTGACACAGCTCTTCCATTTGGTTTTCAAGATCTTGAACCACTCACCTTTCAAAAAGGAGCGCTAAAGCTTGATTATATGGGTGTCAACAAAGCTGGATTATTAGAAGGCGCTGCTGGAATAGGTTTGGGACTATTAGGAATAAGCCGAAACAATGCGATTTGGGATACCCCTTTTTTAATCAATGGAGGAACCCCATGACTGAACTCGATCTTTCTAAATTCAAACAATCTAAATTGTTAATTGGTGTCACCGGGTCTTTGGCTGTATTAGCATTGCCATCTTACCTCGTGACCTTCAAGCAATATTTTAAGGAAATACGGGTGGTTATGACGGCGGCTGCCAGTCAATTTATCACACCTTTTTCACTCAGACAATTATGTCAAGTCTACGCGCCTGAGGATTCTGTCAGCCATGTTGAGCTGGCTCGTTGGACAGATATCTTTATTGTACTGCCTGCTACAGCCAATACTTTGAGCAAAGCCGCTCAAGGAGCAGCTGACAACTTGTTAATTTTGACCATCCTTAGCTATGAAAAGCCCGTTCTTTTTTTTCCAAATATGAACTTAGCAATTTGGAATCAAAAAAGTGTGCAAAGAAATATGCAGCAATTGTCTTGCGATGGCCATTTTGTATGTCCTTTGAATGAACAATTGGCCTACGAGCAGGCTTCCGGGGAAATAAAGAAAAACTGTGTGATTCCCTCTATTGAACAAACACTAAGCCATATTTTTAATGTTTCACAACAAGGTTCCAATGCATAACGCTGAAAATCTTTTCATCCCTTCCGGCAGTTTTATGATCAGAACGCCTATGCTGCCTTTTGAAAACTTTTTCCAACTGTCTTCAAGACAAAATTTGGATCAAATCCTTCTTGCCTATTTGGAAAATCCCCTCATTACAGAAGCCATCTCTATAGCTAGTCCTAATCTTATCAAGGCGCTGGAAAAACATTTGACAACTAACTCTGAACGTAAAAAAGAGCAAGCTTTAATGAGCCTTTTAAAGTACTTGCTGCGCATGTCGACTAGGGCCACTCCCTTCGGCTTATTTGCCTGTGTTGGTAAAGGAGAGCTAGGGGAACAGACACACCTATCGGTGAATGAAAGCGCTGAAATAAAAAAAAGAGCCCGGCCCGATATGGCCTGGCTTAACGCGGTGATTGAAGAGGCTGAACAAAATCGCAAGCTCATTCAACGTTGCCAAGTTGTGACCAACCCCTTGAGCCATTGCTTTGGAAATCGATTGGTTTTGGATTATAAAACGACTGATCTCTCTGGGCATAAGTCTATTTCTGTGCGACGCTCTATTCTCACTGACTTTATCACAAAAAGAAGCAAAACCCCATTAATGTACACGCTTCTCGAGGAAGAGACAATCCAAAATTTCCCTCAATTAGATCCAGATAAAATCAAAAATTTAATCTGGAATTTATTTTCGCAAAAATTCTTGATCAGCGAGCTATCTCCTTTTTTATTGAGCGCAGAACCGTTTGAGAGATTTCTGGAACATCTTGAAAAATACAAAGACGTTTATAGTGGATGGACTCCTTTGGCTGAAATCCAACGCCTGATTCGTCAATATAATCAAAGCAAACCAGGAGAAAATAAGGGACTTTTAGAGGAGCTGCACGATAAGGCTCAAGCCCTCAAAACTTCTACCTACTCCATTCAGGTCGATGCTGCCAACGTTTCTCAGAATGTCTTAAATAAAGCTGTTGCCCATGAGCTTGGTGAGGCAGTCGAAATCTTATGGCGTTTGCCTTCTAGCCAAAAAGAAAGCAACTATTTAGATAAAATCCATCAGGAATTCTTGGAAAAATATGGAACCAAACAGCTAGTCTCGTTAGAAGATTTAGCGGATGAATGCAAGGGTCTAGGACTACGAAACCTTAAATTTGATCGTCCTGAAGTTGAAAATGGGCTCAAAAATGAGAAATTAAATGCCTGGAATGGCTATCTCCAACGTCAATTTTTAAATGCCGTTTATAAGCAACAAGAAATCGATGTGTCCGAGGACATTTGGAATTATCTTAACAAGGAGGAAGTATCCCCCTTGGAAGCTCCCTTATCGTTCGATATTTATTGCGAATTGTTTGCCGCATCGCAAAAATCTTTAGACGAAGGAGACTTTCTGATCTCGATCGGCTCCAATACCGGCGCCGGGCAAGGAGGGAGTACCTTTGGACGATTTTTGGATATCTTAGATGCGAAACTACTCATCCAGGATATCTTTGCGAAGGAACAAGCATTAGATCCACACACTTGTTTTATTGAATCCACTTTTTTACCCAGTTCGCCACGCACGGCCAATGTTGCCATTCATGATAACTTAAGAGAATTCGCCATCCATCTGCATTACCCTGGAAATAGCACTCAAGACCTCCCTTTAGACGATCTATACGTCGGTGCAACGACAGAAAGACTATTTCTTGTTTCTAAAACTTTGCAAAAGGAAGTCAATGTCACAGCTACAAATGTGCTTAATTCAAATCTTGGACCAGCCATTTTGCGTTTCTTACGCGATCTCTCCAAACAAAAATTTCGCCCTTTAAAACCGTTTGAGTGGGGCGATTTAGCAGGTTTCCCTTATCTTCCCAGAGTTCGTTATAAAAAAACTATCCTTTCTCCTGCAAAATGGATACTCACGCTAAGCACTCTGGAAGCAAATAAAGAACAAATCCCCCTCCAAGACTTGAAAAATAATTTACAAAAGTGGATTAAAACGGCAAAACTTCCCCGGTACGTCTACCTCACTTTTTTTGATAACCGCATTCTGCTCGATCTTCAAAACGATACTCATCAGGAAGAACTCATTCATGAACTCAAAAAACAGGAAAAGATTATCCTCGCTGAACAGATCGATCTCGAAAAATGCCGTTGGATCAAAAGCAGCTCAGGATCACACCTTTGTGAATTCGTTATCCCTTATGTGAGAAATCCAAAATATGTGCAAACCCTGCAGACCGAATTCACCGCTAATTTTGAATTTCCAGATTTTGCGACACACGTGAAGCTACCAGGCAGCGACTGGCTTTTTGCTAAAATCTTCTTAGCTCATGAAGCTGAAGAAGAATTTTTGACAAATTCTCTTTATGATTTCGCACAAGACATTCTTACAAAGGATTTTGCCGACTTTTGGTATTTTATTCGTTATGTCGAAAATGGGAAACACCATGTCCGCCTCAGATTTAAAGGGAATGCGGATGATTTAAATGCACAAGTATTGCCGCTCTTGCATCGCTGGAGCCATCAACTGATGCACGCCCAACAAATTCGCACAATTGAATTAAGTTGCTACGAGAGAGAGGTCTACCGCTACGGGGGCATCGATGCGATTGACTATGCAGAGGAATTTTTCCATGCAGATAGCTTGACACAGCTCTCGCTTCTTATGGGCTTTGCTAATCAAACAATTAAGCTGCCCCTCCATGCCCTTGCAACCTTAGGGATTTTAGATTTACTCACGCAGCTGAACTTAGATTTAACAAGCCAGCTTAACTTGTTAGAAACCATTATTTTTGACAAAAAGCTTTTAGCTGGATTTAGAGAGTGGAGTCATCCCCTGACAACCATCGGGAAATTGATCATTGCCAAAATGCATCCTACTGAAGACCAATCGGAGGAGACTTCCTTCATTATGGCTTCATTGAGCTATAGGCACCCCCTGCTGCAAGAGTACGGAGAAAGAATTCACATGCTAGAAAGTCAAGATCAACTGAGCTGCCCTTTGCAATCTATTTATCATAGCCTAATCCATATGAGCTGTAATCGCCTCATGGGAACAGACCCTGATAAAGAAAATAAAGCCATTTTATATGCGTATCATGTTTTAAATAAAGTAAGTGCAGCCAAACAAAAAGCATTTACATGAAAAGCAAATTGAGAGTATAAATTTTTTATTAAAGAAATTAAATGAGCGCTATGAGCGAAAATTTAAATCATCTTGTAAGACAATACACTATTAAATATGAACATACATTAAAAAGAATATGTGCCCCCCTGCATGATCTAAATATTTCAGACCTTGGATACGCCATCATCAAACCAGATGGATCTTTTTGTAATCTTAGCACTTTTCCAGCTTTCCTCAAGTATTACTATGCAGAGAAAAAAACCAATCCGTGTTTCAGCCATCCCGACTTATTTCAAGCGGGCTATACGCTACTTCCGTGTACTTCTAATTCTTTATTCCTAAAAGCTTGCGAATCTCAGTATGACATCAACTATGCCTTATGCAGGTTTCAGAAGCATCGAGAATGCATGGAAATATTTTTTTTTCATTCTGCAATTAAAAAGTCTAAAGATTGTCTTCATTCCTTAGAAAAAGTCTACTTATTGGACAAATTTGCCACTTATTTTAGACAAGAAACTAAAACTCTTATTACCAAAGCATTAAAAGAAGGTTATAATATATCGAAAGCCCGGGGGCGTGCTTTCTATGAAGCCTCCCCTCAACTAAATTTGTTAAGCGATAATTGCAAAACAAAGCAATTTTTAAAGAAAACTTCTCCTTTGACAGCTCGCGAACATCAATGCCTTGATCTTTTAAAGCAAGGAAGATCTGCCCAAGCAACAGCTGCTATCCTGGATCTGTCCCAGCGTACGGTAGGACACTACTTTGAGAATATTAAAGCAAAACTTGGCTGCCAGTCCAAAATGGAGCTTTTGGAAAGATAGTGTAATGATTATTGACCAAAACCAAGCAATTATGGATTTAAAAAATGAGCGAAGATTTAAACCAACTTGTCAGGAAATATACCGTTAATCATGAACGCACAATCAAACGCATTTGTGCGCCTCTGCAAGATCTAAATATTTCAGATCTTGGATATGTAATCATTAAAACAGATGGATCATTCTGCAACCTAAGTACTTTTCCGGCTTTCCTGGAATATTATTATGCAGAAGAAATGTACAATACCCAACCCTATTTCAGTCACCCTGATCTATTCCAATCAGGCCATACTTTAGTTCAAGTGACTTCCAATCCCTCTTTTCAAAAAGACTGTGAATCACGTTATCATCTCAACTACTGTCTATGTAAAATTCAGAAGCATAGAGATTACATGGAAATGTTCTTCATTCATCCACCAACCAATTGTTCTAAAAATTGCCTAAAATACTTAAAAGACATTTATTTATTAGACAAATTTGCTTCTTACTTTAGGCAAGAGGCTAAAACTCTTATCGCCAATGCATTACACGAGGGTTATAATATATCGAAAACAAGAGGACGAGCTTTCTATGAGGCGGCGCCGGGGTTAAAATTATTAAACAATGATTGCAAAACACAGCAATTTTTAAAGAAAATTTCCCCTTTGACCGCTCGCGAGCATCAGTGCTTAGACCTTTACAAGCAAGGAAGATCGGCACAAGCGACAGCAGCCATCCTGAATTTGTCCCAGCGCACCGTGGAACATTACTTTGACAATATTAAGGCAAAGCTTGGCTGCCAGTCCAAAATGGAGCTTTTGGAAAGGTAGCAGGCAAAAGATTATTTAAGGTTTAAAAAATAACTTTAGATTAAAGGAGGATATATATGAAAGACTTAAGTCATCTTGTCAGAAACTATACAGTTAAACATGAGCGCACAATCAAACGCATTTGTAAGCCCCTGCAAGATCTAAATATTTCAGATCTTGGATATGCTCGCATCAAAACAGATGGATCTTTTTGCAACTTTAATACTTTCCCAGCTCTCTTGGAATATTTTTATGCAGAAAAAATGTATCAATCCCAGCCTTACTTTTGTTGTCCCGACCTCTTCCATTCAGGTTATACGCTGACTCAAGTTTCCTCAATCTCCTCTTTACAAAAAACTTGTGAAGCACGCTATGGCATTAATCATTCTCTCTGCAAAGTGGAGAGACATCAAGATTATATGGAATTATTTTCTTTCCATCCGCCAATCAATCAATCTACAGATTGCCTTAATTATTTGAACTGCATTCATCTTTTAGACAAGTTTGCTGCCTACTTCAGGCAGGAAGCAAGAACTCTTATTACAAACGCCATGAACGAAGGGTATAATTTATTGAAAAGCAAAGGCTCAGCTTTTTATGAGGCCTCTCCTAATCTGGATTTGTTAAGCAATGATTTCAAGGCACAGCAATTCATAAAAAAAATTTCTCCCCTAACAGTTCGGGAACACCAATGCTTGGATCTTTTTAAGGAAGGTAGATCGGCCCAGGCAACAGCCGCTATCCTGAATTTGTCCCAACGCACTGTCGAGCATTACTTTGACAATATTAAGTCAAAGTTGGGCTGCCAATCCAAAAGGGAGCTTCTGGAAATATCTTGACAGACTTTTTACAATGAAGATTAATCTGAATTAGAGAATACTATGAGCGAAGAATTAAACCATCTTATAAAAAAGTACACCATTAAAAACGCACACACAATAAAGCAGATATGTGCACCCCTCGAAGATCTAAACATTTCATATCTAGGATATGCCATCATCAAACCGGATGGATCCTTTTGCAATATTAACTCTTTTCCTACTTTCATAGAGCATTATTATGCAGAAGGCATGTACCAAGCTCAGCCCTATTTTTGTCATCCCGATCTCTTCCAGTCGGGGTATGCATTAACCCAGGCAACCGTAAACCCATTTTTTCAAAAAACCTGTGAAGATCGCTATGACATAAACTATCTTCTGTGCAGACTTCAGAAACATCCTAACTATATGGAATTATTCTTCTTCCATCCACCAATCAATAATTCTAAAAATTGCCTTAGATATTTGAACAATATTGGCTTATTAGACAAATTTGCCACTTACTTTAGACAAGAAGCGAAGGCTATTATTACCAGCGCAATGCGGGAAGGTTATAATATATCGAAGGCCAAGGGGCATGCTTTTTATGAGACATCTCCCAAGCTGAATTTGTTGAGCAATAATTTAAAAACACAGCAATTTCTGAAAAAAATTTCCCCATTGACAGCTCGCGAACATCAATGCCTAGACCTTTTTAAGCAGGGAAGATCGGCACAAGCCACCGCCGCGATTCTGAATTTGTCCCAGCGCACGGTGGAACACTATTTCGAAAACATTAAAACAAAGCTTGGCTGCCAGTCTAAGATGGAGCTTTTGGAAAGATAAAAGATCTCAAATGAGCCTGCGTAATCGGACCTATCGAAGTCAGTTTTTTTTCTAGCGGAAGGCTTCCATAACGCTCGATAAACGCATCCACTGTGGAAGGACTGGTGAAGATGATTTCATCAAAAAGCTCTAAGAGCGGTAACTCAATGGTCTTGTTACAACAAGTATCATATAAGATGCACTCGTGATAACGGATCCCCTGACTTTGCCAGTAGGTGGTTAAAACAGGGCGTGACAAAGCTGAGTGGGGCCAAAAAATATAAGTTTGAGCAACGTCCCAGGTTTGCGAAAGGGCAAGAATCCCTTCAGCGGTTTCTTCTTCCGGCACGGCATCGACTTCTATTTCCCAGTCTTTTAATCGCTTAGCTGTCGCCTGACCCACAGCCATGATTTTTTTGGAATCCATACGGGTCATGCCAAAATGCCGACAAGCCTCAAAAAATAGATCCACGGCCGTCTGACTGGTAAATACGAGATGTGTCCATAGGAGATGGTCTGTAAAGCTCTCTTGCAGGCATGCAAGCGGTCGAGGCTGAATTCGGATTAAGGGCAAATGGGTCAGAAGTGGTGATTGCAAAGCCTTGGGAACTCTTAAGCCTAAGTAGAGGATGCGAGACATGCTTGGCGACTATCTAAACAGTGAAAAAGTTCTCTCATGGCGTCATCAGCAGAACGCGCCAAGATTGCAAGTTTGCCCTGCAAAGGAGTCGTTTCGCCTGATAGATACATCCGGTTCAACGCAGTTAAGCCTAATCTTTGCAAGGCGGCTTCTGCCACAACAATGCCATCGGCTACTCCCGTAAAAAGCAACTCTAAGCGCTGCGCAATGGTGCCGCGCAGGTCGATAAAACGCAAATCCGCACGTAAGGCTTTCACTCGCTCTTCACGCCTTTCGGATGAGGTCGCAATAATCGCTCCCTGGCAGAGGGTCTCAAAGGTTTCATGCGGACGCATGACAATCACATCGCGCGCATCTAATCCTTGGGTTAATGCCACCAAGGCCAAACCCTCAGGGATAGCTGCCGGAAGATCTTTTGCGGAATGTATGGCAACTTGACAGCGGTTTGTCAGCAGGAGCTCGTCGACTTCTTTGGTAAAAAAATCTGTTTGGCCTAAGGTCCTTAACGAAATATGCAGATTTTGATCTCCTGTAGTCGACACCCAAGTCGGGATAAGCTCGATATGCGGATGCTGACAATGCAAGGCATTTTGCACTTCGCTAAACTGGGCTTTTGACAAGGGGGATTCCCGTGCTGCCACGAAGACTTGCTTAGGTAATGAGCGCATTCACAGCCTCCTCAACAAATTCGACGCCTACTAACGAAACTTTTTGGCGAATTTCATCTGAAACCCCTTTTAAATTGCGCTTTGGAATCACACATCTGGTAAATCCCATTTGCAAAGCTTCTTTAATCCGACTATCAACTCTTGGAATGGTTCTAATTTCTCCCCCTAAGCCAACCTCGCCGATCACCACAGTTTCGGTGTCAATCACACGGTTGCGCATGGAGGAAGCCACAGCTAATAATACCCCCAAATCCAATCCTGGCTCTGTCACCCGGATCCCCCCGGCAATCGAGACAAATACATCGCATTTGAAAAGTTGGTAGCGCATTCTTTTTTCCAATACAGCCAAAAGCAGAGCCAATCGATTTTGATCAAGGCCGGTGCATCGGCGGGAGGGTGTGCTAAATACCGTTTCAGTCACGAGTGCTTGCACTTCGATGAGAATCGGACGCGTCCCTTCAATCGTCGGGATCACCACCGTGCCGACACGTCCTTTAGTGCGTTCTTCCAAAAATATTTGCGAGGGATTTGGCACTTGGGTCAATCCCGCAGCAGTCATTTGAAACACAGCGATTTCATCTGTCGGTCCGAAGCGATTTTTGACGACGCGAATCATGCGATAATTTTGCTGCTTGTCGCCCTCAAAATAAAGCACTGTATCCACTAAGTGCTCAAGGACACGTGGGCCAGCTATTTCACCTGATTTGGTCACATGTCCAATTAAGAAAGTGGCGATGCGGCGCCCCTTGGCAATGTGCATAAACTCCGTGGTAGTTTCGCGTACTTGCGAAACAGAGCCCGGAGCTGAGGTGATTTCACTTTTGTAGACAATCTGAATGGAATCTACGATCAATGCATCGGGATTGACCTGATCAATTTGCGTTTTGATCGCTGAAAAATTGGTTTCATTCAGAAGGAATAGGTTGTCTGTTTCAATGCCCAATCTTTTGGCACGCATAGAGGTCTGTTCGACTGATTCTTCGCCGCAAATGTAAAGGATGATCAATCCCTGCATGGCTAAGGTATTTGCTAGCTGCAATAGGAGGGTCGACTTACCAATACCCGGATCCCCCCCAACGAGCGTCAGCGAGCCAGGCACAATGCCGCCCCCGATTAAACGATCAAATTCTTGGATGTGGGTCGAGATGCGCGGTGTTTCAACCTGAGAGACATCCTTCAAGCGCATAGGTTTATTCGGCAACGGTTGCGCTTCAAAACGCACATTTGTGCCTGCAAACTCCACTTCCTCATGAAACGTGTTCCATTTCGCGCACTGGGGACATTGACCAAGCCATTTCATCTGCTTGTGCCCACATTCATTGCAATACCAGACAGTTTTCTGTTTAACCGCCATTTACGCCTCGTTCTTCACTCAGATCCATTTTTAAAAGGGCATCTTCGGCTGCTTTTTGCTGGGCTTCTTTTTTTGATCCGCCATCGCCCCAACCAACGGCTTCATCGTTGAGTAAAACCGAGACGCGAAAGGTTTTGCTATGATCGGGACCTGACTCACTCAGCACACGGTAGAAGGGAGTTGTCTGGTATTTTTTTTGGCAATAATCTTGTAAAAGTGCCTTCCAATTGCATAACGGGGTTTTGAGAATGGCGTCGATTTCCGCTGCAAAATTATCAAATAAAAATTTTCTAGCGTTCTCCAATCCCCCATCAAGATAGATAGCCCCCATAATGGCCTCAAAAAGATCTGCCAGGATGGATTCTCGCCCTCTGCCGTCATTCATACGTTCTCCCTTGCCCAAAAGTAGAAATGATTCCAAATCTAAACGTTGGATGTATTTGACACAGGAGCTGGCTTCCACCAGTCTCGACTTAAGATAAGAAAGATCGCCCTCTGGGGTGTTGGGCAAAAATAGATATAAATACTCCGCCACTAATAATCCCAGAATGGAATCTCCCAGAAATTCTAAGCGCTCATTGTGCTGCTCGATTTCGCGATTTTCATTAATAAAAGAGCGGTGCACAAAAGCTAGTGCCAGCAACTTTTGATCTTTGAAACGATATCCCAAACGAGATTCTATCGTTGAGATATTTTGTGTGAGCAATTCGAGAGCTTTCATAAAAAATTGACCATCTTAACAGAATATGAAATGAGTATAGAGATAAAGCGACTTTTTTTCCTTATGACTTTTAAAAAAGCGTAATATATACAAGGGAAGCTGGATCTACTTGATTGAACAAAGAGACTAAATCGGAATTTTTCATACGAATGCATCCTTTCGATGCCGGAGATCCCAGCAAATTTTCTTCATTGGTTCCATGAATATAGATATAGCGGTTAAAACTATCGACGCTTTTACCCATAGAATTTTTGCCTTTATTATATCCTTTCTCCAACCCTTCCAACCAGAGAATTCTAGTGAGGACAAGATCGGTTTCTATCACCTGCCCGTCCCACGTTTTACCAGTATTTTCTCGAGCACTGAAAATTGTATAGAGAGGAGCTTGAGCGCCAATTTTTTTGGCAATGCGATGAATACCTAAAGGCGTCTGCAAGCTATTGGCTTCTTGCCCAGTGCCATTTTTGCCCGTCGAGATCGCGTAGGTTGCCACCAAAAAATTGCCATTAAAAAACTGCATTTTCTGCTGGCTGACATTGACAATCAGAAGATGCTTAGTTAAAGGTTCGCCTAAATCAGCCATCTTTTCCAAGAATGTGCTCGGTAAAACATGTGCCTGCACTTGAACAGTCACCAGACTGCAAAATACACATAAAAGAGTTGTAAGCCGCATAAAATTTCTTGCTGGTTAAGGGATGAAACGCACGTTATCATGGATGGATTTTAAGATTAAGCAAAATGCGGAGTGTCTCGAAAAAATCTGCCTCCCGCATCTTTCTTTGAAACTTTTGGTACACCCTGTAATGGCCATTTGATATCTAAATCTGGATCGTCCCAACGAATGCATTGCTCAGAAGAGGCATCATAAAAATCCGTTGTTTTATATAAAACGTCTGCCTCAGCCGAAATGACCAAAAAACCATGAGCAAATTCTGGCGGAATCCAAAGCGAATGGAGGTTTTCTGCCGAAAGATAGCGTCCGATCCATTTCCCATACGTTGGAGAAGAAAGGCGCAAATCTACCGCCACATCAAAGATTTCACCAGCCGCCACCCGCACCAATTTTCCTTGTGGTTTTTGATATTGGTAATGCAGCCCCCTTAACACACCTTGATGCGAGCGCGAGTGATTGTCTTGGACAAAAACAGCCGATAGACCAGTGGCAGCAGTAAACTCTTGCGCTTGATAACTCTCAAGGAAAAAGCCGCGTTCATCCCTAAACACTTTAGGCTCCATGAGAAGTACACCTGGGATTTCGGTCTTGATACTATGCATAAGTGGTTAAAGCTGTAAAAAGGGATCTTTTAATAAATCTAACAAATAGTTGGCGTAATCACGATCCTTCATCGCATGCGCGATCTTTTCAAGTTGCTCCCCTGAGAGGGTGCCCATCCGAAACGCGATTTCCTCCAGACATCCAATTTTCACCCCCTGGCGCCTTTGGATCGTTTGGATGAAAACAGAAGCTTCCGATAAAGATTCAAAAGTCCCCATATCCAGCCAGGCCATCCCTCTTCCCAATATTTTTAATTGCAGCTGCCCATGCGTTAAATAATGGTTATTGAGATCAGTAATCTCGAGTTCACCACGCGCCGAAGGAACGAGCGTCGCCGCAATCTGCGAAACATTTTTATCATAAAAGTAGAGTCCTGTCACCGCATAGCGCGACTTTGGTTCTTCAGGCTTTTCTACGATATTTAAGGGCTGTTTCTTGTCATTAAATTCCACTACGCCATAGCGTTGTGGATTATGCACCTGATAAGCAAAAATGGTGGCCTGTTCCTCGGCCTCATCCGCTTCTTTCAAGAGCGTGGACAGTTCATTCCCAAAAAAAATATTGTCCCCTAAAATCAACACACAAGGATGCCCTTCAATGAATTGCTTCCCAATCAGAAAAGCCTGTGCCAATCCTCCAGGAGATTCCTGTACAGCATATTCAAAATGCAATCCCCACTGCGAACCATCTTTAAGCAGCTGTTGAAAACGGGGTGTATCTTGCGGCGTGGAGATAATGAGAATGTCGCGGATGCCTGCCAACATCAAGGTCGAGATGGGATAGTAAATCATAGGCTTGTCATAAACTGGCAAAAGCTGCTTAGAGATCACTGCTGTTAACGGATAGAGCCGCGAACCGCTTCCTCCTGCCAAAATAATCCCCTTTCTCATTATGCCCCTCTATAATGCTTTTGGACCCAGTTGTGATAATCACCTGACAAAATATTTTCAATCCATTCGGGATGGGCAAGATACCATTTTACAGTCGTTCGCAAGTCTTCCACGAAATTTCCCTGTGAAGACCATCCTAGCTCCCGTAAAGCTTTCGAAGCATTAAGTGCATAGCGGCGATCATGCCCAGGCCGATCTGCAACGTGCACAATTAAAGAGGCATGGGGGCAAAACACGGAATTAGGCAATAGCTCATCTAAAAGGGCACAAATATGCTGCGCCAATTCCAAATTAGTCAACTCTGTTTGACTCGAAATATTGTAAGAGTCCCCTTTTTTCCCTTTTTCCAAGACAAGGCGTAATGCCTGGCAATGTTCAAGTACATAGATCCAGTTGCGCACTTGCAAACCATCGCCATAGAGATGAATCGGCTTGCCATCCAAAGCTTGTAAAATCGCGTGCGGAATAAATTTCTCGGGAAATTGCAGCGGCCCAAAATTATTGGAACTCTTCGTAATGAGCACAGGCAATTGATAGGTTTTGCCGTAAGCTTGCACTAAATGATCCCCCGAAGCCTTTGAAGCGGAGTATGGATTCGTCGGTAAATAGGGGCTGCTTTCCGTAAAAGGGGGGTCTTCAGCAGAGAGGGCTCCATACACTTCATCCGTAGATATGTGTAAGAAGCGAAATTGCTCTTTTTTTTCAGGAGGAAGCTCCCTCCAATAAATCAAAGCCTCTTCAAGTAAGCTGTAAGTTCCAACGATATTTGTTTGGATGAAATTTTCTGGTGCGTGAATCGAACGGTCAACGTGCGACTCAGCCGCGAAGTTAATGAGCGCGCGAGGCTGACTTTCTTCAAGAATTTCACGCACAAGCTCCCTATTGCAGATATCTCCCTGAACAAACTGGTAAAGCGGATCTTCCGCACAATCTGCTAAATTTGCCAGATTGCCCGCATAGGTGAGTTTATCCAAATTAATGAGAGATTCTGAAGTATGGCGCAGCCACTCTTTAATAAAATTCGCGCCAATAAAGCCCGCACCACCCGTTACAAGAATCATGACACCTCTTTTTTAGTCGTGAACTTACCATAACAAAAAATTCACTCTAAAACAAGTGCTGTAAAATCTTTTTAATAAAGATAAGGAGTTAAAAAGCAGAATTCAACGCAAAGTCACAATCACAATAACACTAAATCTTTGAGATTGTTGAAATAAAGATCCTCTTTAAAAACATGTGAAGAGGATTTTAACGTAAAGATAGCCAAGAAACAAAGGCGCAAAGAACGCTTTAAATCTCATGGCTTCAAGACCCCAGGGCCAACCACAGAGGCACAGGGACACAGAGAGACAGAACAGATCACCCAGAGATAACAACCTGATTATTTGACATTTGCTCCGCAAATATCAATGCCTGGAGGAGTTTTTTTGAAAAAACCTCCTCAGATAGACTTAAAATGCCTGAAGATCTTTAAAAGAGTCTTAAGCTGTGTATGATCTAATGACTACTTCAGCAAGATAATGCAACCTTTGCGCCTTTCGCGTCTTTGCCAACTTTGCGTTAAGGATTTTTTACAAAGTTGTAAAAGGCCACGTGTTTCCACATGGCCGTAAAACGAGGTAAATCTGCCTAGAACCAGAGCACTTTGGTTGCGAGAGTCGCCGCAATAGGCCAACGATAGAGTTGATATCCCCCCACTTTATGCAAGATATTCAATATCGTCAATGTGATCAAAGCAGGATAGATCACTTCTAAAACTGGACCCAGAAAACGTGCAATACCCGCAAACTCAAAGGTCGAAACTGTAAAGGCAATCAACAGTGTCACGATAATCGCGGCATAGTTAGGGATTTTATCCTTCAACACTTCTTGCTTTAAAAAGTCTGCGAAAAGGGATGTTAACACAATCGCCGTAGTATAGCATGCCAGGATAACCGCCACGCATAAAATAGGTGCGGCATAGGGTCCTAAGGCGATTTCGGCAACAGCTCCAAACATTTGCTCAGGCGGGACTCCATTCAACGCTTCCCCATAAATTGTGCCTAATGCCACCAAAGCCACATAAGTGAAGCTAAGTAGGCCAGCACCGATGACGGCTGCTTTTACGAAAATTTTGATCAGTTCAGACTGATTATGATTTTGGCCAGACCTCTTTTCTAGATGCTGCAAAATAAAAGTCGAAAAGAAAAAAGCCGCTAATAAGTCCATCGTTTGATAGCCTTGCAAAAATCCTGTCTGAAAAGAACTCCATTGTGCCATCTCTTGTACGGCCGGAAACGATCCATGCCATAAACCCAGACTGACAATCGCGCCTAAGGAAAGCAAAAGAATCGGTGTGAGGTATGTCCCAAGCGTAGACATGATCCTTCCCTTATTTAAGGTGATCAAAAAGATTGAGGCGCACATCCCCACGCTGAATACAGGCAAAGAAACCCCCGAAAATAACAAACAAAAAGTTCCATGTGCTACCGTAATGCAACGCGCTAATACACCAAAGGGGCCCATGATGGACAAAGCGAACAGCGGAAACCAAAAAGTGGCGCCTTTTCCTAATGAATGAAAAAAGGAACGTACGTCTCCCCGATATAAAAACATTGCGAATACGCCAAGAAAAGGAACTAAAACCCCTGTTAATAAAAAACCAAGTGAGGCTAAAGCAAAATGTCCTTCAGCAAGCTTACCTGCTGTCAATGGAAACACTAAATTTCCAGATCCAAAAAACATCGAAAACATGGCAAATCCCGTGCTGACGACAAGAGATTTATTCTTCATTGTATCATCCTATTTTACTGCTATCTATTTGTATATGCCTAGTGGCAATTTATTTTATTGTGGGCACAATAAGTTCATTTCGGAATTCCGATGATCTTGCTTCAAAAAAAATAAAGCCAAGCGAATTCATAAGAATTAACATTTCGTTTTTAAGAAAACGAAAAAGGAATTAAATAATAATAATAATGGAAATAATGGAGGAAGGAGAAATAGGAAGAGAAGCAGAGCAAGAAGAGACAGATGGACAACTTAGATGCATTGCTTTGAGCAAAGAAAGCGGGTTCATGTGATAATCCTTGGTTAAAAACTCTTTTTGAGTATCTAGCAAAATAATAGCAGAAATCACTCTTTTTTTCAAGTAAAAAAAATGGTTGAACGCTAAGTACCAAAAAGGCCATACTTTAGTCTATTTAAGTAGGAAAAAATGTTCAGGCTTTATTTATTTGGAATTATAATTATGTTTTCGCAATTGAACGCAGCCCTCTCCTCCCCTCGCTCTCTAACGTATATCAAAAATGAACGAGAGTTTAGCGAAATCCCTGCTATCGCAACTGAAGCCTATGGTTATTTAAAAAATACTCCGCTTTCCCCCTCAGTGACACGCTTTATTTTTATTAGACATGGGGAATCTACCAGCAATCAAGAACGCACTATTGCCGGGCGCAAGTTGGATGTGGGACTTTCAGAAGAAGGAATCCAACAGGCGGAACTCGTAGGCCGCTCTTTAAAAAACATTCAAATTGCCCATTTTTACAGTTCTCCCTCTCTACGTGCACAGCAAACGGTGGCTTGCATTGAAGAAAATTTATGCGCGAAAGCACCGGCTGCGCTTGATGAACGCCTTTACGAAAAATTTTACGGTCCCTATGAAGGTGCCTCTGAACAGGAATATGCTCCAGTTAAACAAGCTGAAGAAGTTGAAAATTCAGGCTTGGAGAAAACCTTTGAAGAAAAGTTTGCCTTCAAATATCACCCTGAGATGGAAAGCATGACGGACGTTTTGGCAAGGGTCACGCAATTCGTCCGTGAAAAAAGCGTTCCTCATCAAGGCCAGAATGTGCTCATTGGTACACATAACGGCGTTTTAAAAGCATTATTCATGGCAGATGCCGCTTCCAAAGGCTATGATATCGATTATCGCGCGTTTATTCTGGGCAACTGTGCCCTCTTAGTTGTCGAAGTCGAGGGTTCGGAAGTACGGGTGATGGCCTCAAATAAATTAAAATTTAAATAGAATTATTGCATCATTTAAGACCTTCAAATAAGGAAAATACAATGAAGACCAAACAGTGTAAGAATTGTGCCAATCCCTACTTCATTGTCCCTCATTCCCCCTTGCATCACGAGCATCCTGCTCATTAATCCCCCTTTTGCACTTAAATTAAATTTTGAAACTAGCTTGTGATTTTGCCTCTCGCAAATTTCGCTAAGCGAAAAACTTTTTAAGGATTCTTATGAAACCAAAATCCATTGGCATCGTAGGAGGCGCTGGCCCTTTAGCCGGAGCTGCGCTTCTCGATCGCATACTTTGCCTTTCAAGCAGCCTATACGGCTGTTATAAAGATGCCGATTTCCCCAAGATATGGCTGCTTAGTTTTCCATTTTCAGAAATGCTGACTCCCGGAATGGATGCCGCTCAGGTACGCCAAGAATTGAGTCAGTGTTTGTGTCAATTGCGTCAAAACGGTGCCGCTGTTTTAGCCATTGCCTGCAATACGCTTCACGCCTTTTTAGATGAACAGGCTGATTTGACAGATCTTGTGCACTTACCGCGTGCGATCGCCACCGCCATCCAGCCGATGGAGCTTCCTCTGGTTCTTTGCACGTCTACCTCAAGACAATTTGGTTTGCATCAGCATTTTTTTGCCTGCACATACCCTAATGCAGACACCCAAGAACAAGTCGATCAACTGATTGAGCAGATTCTGAAAGGCACAGCCCAACAGTCGATCAAGCAAGAACTTTTAAAGATCATAGAAGCTCAATCAGCCTCCACTATTATCTTAGGATGTACCGAGCTATCGCTTTTTACTAAATACTTGGTCCCATGCCATAAAACAATCATCGACCCCTTAGAGATTGTCGCTCATCAAATAGTAGAAAGGAGTTTTAATGAACCTTCAAATGTTAAAGTTTATTGACGTGTTATCATGCACACTATTAGTATGATCAATACTTCCAACTTCTCAGGAGCTTAAGATGACTCATAAAACTCCCATTTGCTTACTGATTGTATCTTTTGTGCTTTTATTTGCCTGTTTTGGCCAAGCTTCAGAAGAAGTGACTGGCCCTCTAGCGCCTTTAATAGAATATCTCGTCGACATTGCAATGCATCACCAGCAGGAGGCTGCAAAACCGGTACCTATTGTAGCCATTGGAGGATGCCCTGGAGTGGGTAAATCTTATCTAACACATACTTTAATAAACATCCTGCAACAAAAAAGTATCCGATGTACGATACTCCCATTAGATCATTTTAACTTATCCCCTGCAGACAGAAAAAAAATTGGGACTGAATGGGATATTCGACATTTTAAAGCCACAAAGCTTCAGCAAGTGCTACAAGCAATTTTTAATGGTCAAAAATTAATCGAAAAGCCGACATGCAATCAGCTTACAGGTGAAACGGGTTCAGAATGCATGGATTTAAATGCTATCGATCTCATTTTATTCGATGGTTTATATGCTTTATGCTCTGAAGCTCCCTTAAATTTTTTTGATTACTGCTTCGCAGGCGTATACTTAGAGACTGATGAAGCAAATATCTACAAATGGAAATGGGAAAGAGAGCAAAAAAAAATGCAACCTCGCACTCAAGAGCAATTCGCAAGCCACATGCAAGCCTTAATTGAAGAATTTCAGCACAATATCGCTTACTCCAAAATGAATGCTCATTTCATCATTCAAAAAGATGAAAAGCATCAGTATTTTCTCGAGCTGCGAATAGACCAAGTGAAACTTAATTAGATAAGGATAAAAAAATGTACACGAGACCTATAGATGGGTCAGAATGCCGCTCATCCTTAATGAACGATCCCATTCAAGAATATTTCAAGGCAGTGGAAAATCTGATCAAAGCAGAACAATGGGAAGAACTTATTGAACAAAGCACAGCGCCACTTGCTGAAGCCAAAGAAGTAAAAAGACATGCTGATGCGGCCAAAATCTATGTGCAGCGAACTTCAGCTTTTTTCAAGCTTGGGAAATATGCTGAAGCCTTAGAAAGCACGCTTTGTTGTGATGCACTCTTTAACGATTTTGAAAATCCGCTCCTGACGATTCATGCCCTCTATTTGAAGTCAGCAGTTTATCGCGCTCTTGCCGGACAAAGCCAAATTGAAGAAGAACAGCAGAAATCGTATCGGCAAGCCATTGAAACTGCCGAGTCAGCCCTAAATGTTTATGTTGAAGAAAAAATAAAAAATGAAAAATTACTAGGGAAAGTGTATTTCAATCTTGGGGCAGCACATGCAGATAATCCAAAAGGGGACCTTCAAGATGCTGTACTTTGCTACCAGACGGCTCTCAAATGTTTTGAAATTTCGGATTCTCTTGAAGATAAAACACGTACACATGTTCGTATGGGAAAAATCTATTTGCTTCGAAATGAATATGAAGCTTTGAAATCCCTTATCCAAGAAGCACGCGTAAACCTTCTACCGGAACGCCTTACCATGCATATTGACTACTTAGAAGCTCAGTGCTTGATAGCCGTGCACGATGATGATAACGCCGAAAGGATGATTAAAAGTGGCTTGGCGCGAGCTGTCATTCTTCATGCCGAAGAAGATCAGCGTCGTTTCAACTCTTTACTTATAAAAGTCCACGAAAAGCTATAGGTTTTTAGTCATGTGGATGGTTCTACCTGATTTTGGATTTAAGATTTCTTTTTCTTTAACAAAACCTAATTTTATGTAAAATCCTGTAGCTGTAAGGCTTGAAGGCACTTTTAAGAGGGCAATGTGATTATTTTTTGCCAGTTCCTCAAGCTTTTGCATGAGTTTCCTGCCAATGCCCTTTGTTAGATGGTCAGGATCTACGAATAAGGAATAGATGGTATCCTCATATAAACTGCCCGTACCAACAATTTTCGAATCTATTGTAGCCACAAGCATATGCCTAGCTTGGGCAAGCTTTAAGATCGTTTCAGGAGAAAAGTAGACAATCAGAGGTTTGATGTTGTCTTCAGGGTAGTCCTTAATGTTGATTAATGCCAACGCTCGGCAAATAACTTCTGAGACTTCAGCTGCATCTACAGGCCGAAATTTACGTATTTCCATCAACAAACTCATCTTTACAAGGAACTATTTTTGTCTCTATGATACTGAAAACTTCAAGAGAATCAACCTATGTTTGCCGTAATTTATCGCGGTTATGTTAAGACTGGCTGTGAAGCCTACTATCTCGAATGCTGGACTACCGTGGCTTCCTACTTTGTGGAAGAGTGTGGCGCTTTAGGCTCAACATTACACAAAACTGATGAGGGGATGTGGATTGCGTATTCTAAATGGCCTGATAAAGCCACGCGAGATGCTTTGTGGTCAAGTGGAAAAGGCGAGGCTAACGCTAAACTTCCTTTACATGTCCAAGAGGCAATTAATGGCTTAAAGCTATGCTTGGAAGAAGAAAAACTGCTTCCAGAAATATGCATGGAAGTCCTGGAAGAAATTGCCCCGAGAAGATTTTGAAAATTTGGGTGATAATTTGTTTCAAGTTGAACGAGGCTTCTGATAGCTACTGAAATTTCAGCTTGAAGGAGAGAATTTATTGCAGCATAGCTTAGGCTGTTAACCGCTTTAGAATATATGAGTTAATGCTTAATCCTTCTTGCGCCGCATGAGCCACTACTTTGACATACAAATCAGGAGGCATTCTAAGGTTAAACTTCCCTGAATGAGCCTTTTCCGGTTCTTTACCTCTCTCTTTGCACCAGTCAAGATAATCATCGATTGAGTCTTTAAAGGCTTGTTCGATTTCATCTACAGTTGTCCCTTGAAAAGTAATCACAGCTTTAAGCGCTACAACCTCCCCATGAAAAATGCGTGCCTCATCATCATAGACAACATACCCAGTATATCCTTTATACTTTAACATGGCTTTACTCCTGCATTTTCTAGTAACCTTCGCACCGATACCACAGCTCCTTTATCTGTTTCTTTTTGCGGATGAGGCCTATGGGGCCAAAAGTCAATTAGGTATATTCCGAAAGTAAATAGCAGACACTTAAATAGATCACTCTATTTGAGTTTATCAAGCCCTACGTAGATTTCCTATCATTTGCTAGAGGAAACCGGCATCAACGAAAAAGAAGAAAAAGAACTCGTTAAAATTGGAAACCTGATGCCGTGTTTTATTACGGGAGGATTCCGCAAGAAGTAGAAACCGAGCCACCCTTCGCTTTCTTTCTCTTCTAGGAGTTGCCAACCCCACTGCGAAGCCTGGTTCAGGTAGGATTCTCTCTCTTCAGCCAGAATGCCGGAAACAATAGCATGTCCTGGGATATGATGCAGCGGCGAGATGTCTTTCCAAGCGATCAATTGCTCTGAAACAATCATATTCATCAAGACGCATAAGTGATTTTTTTTAATCAGCTCTTGTATGGGAGGTTTCACGGACAGATGAATCTCAGTTTCCATCCCATTTAGGTGAAGGTTCTTCTGAGCATGCGCCACGGCCTGCGGATCGATGTCAAATCCCCAAACGGCTTGGGCTCCCATGGCCTTAGCTGCTATGGCTAAGACACCGCTACCTGTCCCAATATCTAACACCCATTGCTGCGCAATATGGGATTCCATAAGGTCTACTACGAGGCGTGTGGTTGGATGAGAAAGGTCGCCAAATCCAGGTCCAGGTTCCAATTTTAGAACGGGATGGGTTTCACTAGGGACATGCAGGTGCACATAACCATCCTGATAATCTAATCCATGTAAAGCCCATTGGGCGGTCCAATCAATTGGATCCAGCTGCACGGGCGCAAATGCGCCTATAGTTTGCAAAGCAGTAAAGGGGAAATCTGCAAAAGCGATGTGCTGCAGATCAGCCACAATTTCTTTCCTGTCTTCAAATTCTTCACTGTAAAGAGGAAGCGCTCCTAAAGAATGCAATTCTTCCCAGGCTTCCTCTGTCGATGAAGCGTTTCTAACGAAAAAGCGGTATGTAAGCATGTCTATGTTTTTTTCCAGAAAGCTGGGACTAAGACGGCCAGAACCACAAAAAATTCCAATCGTCCAGCAATCATGAGTAATGATGACCACATCAGGCTAAAATCCGACATAAAAGCAAAGCTATTTGCCGAGCTGGCCATCCTAAAGGCGAGGCCTACATTATTAATCATACACCCAATTAAGCCGAGAGATGTTTGTGGATCAATACCATCTAATATATATATAAAAGTCCCGAGCACAGATAGTGTCATTAAAATTAAAAAGAAGCAGAGTACCATAGTCGATACACTGACGTCCACCTCTTTATCTGCCACGCGAAAAGTCTGCACATTGTAGGGACGGAAAAGGGATTCAACTTTGGTTTGCGCGATCCGAAAAAGCATATAATGACGCATAATTTTAATCCCGCCGGCAGTGGAACCTGACATTCCTCCCACAAACATCAGAATCAGCATCAGGGTTTGCAGAATATAGGGCCACGAATCGTAGTTGGCGGTCGCAAAACCTGTTGAAGTCTGGGTAGAGACCGTCTGAAACATGCCGTGGCGAATAGCACTTCCTAGAGTGAAGTTTCCTTCAATTGAGCCATCCAGGAGAACATAGGGTGTGCCTACGAGTTGCCATGCAGCAAAAATAGCTGCGATCAAAATAACAGCCAAATAACAAAAAAATTCGGGTTCATAAATCCGATAAAACTTTCCACGCAAAATATAAAAATAGAGTGTAAAGTTAATTCCGCCAAATATCATAAAGAAGAGCACAATCCACTCTGTGGCACTATTATGATAATATTCAATGCTCGTGTTGCGCACGCTAAAGCCTCCGGTAGAGAGAGTCGAGAAGCTAATGGTCACTGCATCAAAAAAGGACATTTGCGGATTTGTCGCCAACAATAACACAATTTGGATAGCTGTTAGACCACAATAAATCCGCCAGAGTTGCATGGCGGCTTCTTTAATGCGCGGGGTCATGGAATCTTTGAGCGGACCGGGAACTTCGGCCTGAAAAAGAATGCGCCCCCCTGCTCCTAGTGCAGGAAGAATCGCGATGAAAAGCACCACAATACCGACTCCCCCAAGCCATTGGGTCAAGCTTCTCCAAAAAAGAAGCCCCTTTCCCACAGCCTCGACCCCTTCTAAAACAATTTCGTGCGAAATTGGATCTCTGATAGGCTCTATCGTTCCGTAAAACCTATATTCCACATCAGGACTTCCGCAAAAAGTACGTATAATAGGGATCTCTTCGCCAGTTTGCATGTCATAGGTTTTGGCTGTCATGATGCTGGCTCCCGTGGTGGTAAAACCTGAGGCCATTTCGAAATAGGCTTGAAAAGGATTTTTTAACGTCCCACTGATCAAAAAAGGCAGTGCCGCAAGAGCTGGGATTAATACCCAGAGAATAACTACGGCTGCAATCCCTTCTTTCTGATACAACTTACGCGTGGAGCGTTTTCCTTGATAATAGAAAAAAAAACCTAAAAGGAGACAAATGCCTATGGATACTAAAAAAGCATCGATTGCATAATCTTGTGGATGCGTGACAGGGTCAATGAACAGTTTATAGTAGCAAGACACAAAAAGCGGGATCGCCATGACAAGCGCAAATCCAAAAATGAAGATGGCTAGAATTCGAGAAAGATCTTTAAACTGCATGAGTCATCGCTAAAAAAGTTTTTGAATATCTGCTACATGTTTGGGAGAGGTAATAACAATGACTGTATCTCCCGGTGAAATAATACGATTCCCATTGGCGATCATCACACGCCCCCGATTTTGAATGACCGCAATTAAAAAATCTTGCGGTAGAAAAGAACCTAGTTCGGACAATGGGATTCCTACAATTTCAGAATCCATAGAGACATTAATTTCCATAATTTCAGCCTGATTATCATAAAGAGAAATTAACGAGGTGACTGTCTCTGAAAAAATTTGCGAAAGAATATGATTGGCAGCGCATATCCGCGGAGAGACAGCATAGTTTATCCCTAATCGGCCCACAAACGGAAGATAACTTTGGTTAGTGAGGATGGCCACAGCCTCATTGCATCCAGCTTCTTTTCCCAAACACGCTGTTAATACGTTGGTTTCATCATCTCGAGTACAGGAAATCAAGAGATCTGCATTGCCGATTTTTTCCGCATTAAAGAATTCTAAATCGGTGGCATTATGATGCAAAATAGTGCATTGAGGAAGTTTTTCAGAGAGAAAAACGCATTTATCATAGTCTTTGTCAATGATGCGCACGTCAATTTCTCGTTGAACTAATAATTTTGCCAAGTTAATTGCGGTCAACGACCCTCCGATGATCACGACGGATTTAACAATCCGCTGAGGAATGCCAAAAAAGTGATGCAATTCTGAGATCGCTTCAGACTCGCCAATGAAGGTAACTTCATCTCCTGGCAGCAAAAAGTCTTCTCCATGAGGGAAAATGACTCGAAATCCTAATTTGTCAGCTCTTCGAATAAGTCCCACCATAATATCCTGAGGCAATCCAAGCTCTCGCAATGGGCGCTCTCCTTTTTTCCATTTGGCTGGAATGACCATCGTTCGAAGCTGCACAGCTCCATGCACAAAATGTTCAATGGCAACGGATCCCGGGCTAATCATATACTTCACAATATCGCTGGCAACTAACAGCTCAGGAGAAATAAAGTAATCAACAGAGAATACATTCGAGAAATCTAAACGAGAGCTATTGAGAAAACGACTGTCGCGTACACGGGCGACTGTACGTGGGTACCCTAAATGTTTTGCAATGGAACAGGCAACGAGATTTTCTTCATCATCTCCCGTCAATGCGACAAGGACATGGGGTGATAAATCCAGTAATTCATCGAGCAATTGCCAATCACTGCCTGAGCCAAGCCTGACTGCTAGATCTATAGTCGAAGAGGCAATTTCAAGTTTACGCGCATTGATATCTATCAAAACCACATTATGTTGTTCTTTAGATAACATGCCGGCTATATACCGTCCCATATCCCCTGCGCCAACAATCACGACATTCATGAATAGACCCTTTTTTATGCTTTACCAGATGCTATCCTATGCAAGAATTATTATCTAATGGATGGTGCAGTTGAAGTAAAAAACAAAAGGCTTGCTAAAGAAAAGCAAGCCTTTTGAAATTCCCTATCTGTAATCCAGCATCAGGACGAAATAAACGTTAGTTGGAATGTTTGCTGAGTCACTCCACAGGCCGTTGTTCCTGTTACAGTCACATTAAAAGGTCCGCCAGCTACAGCTACTCCACTAAGCATACCACTTGTCGTCAAAGTGGATCCAGCAGGGAGTCCTGTTGCCGTAAATGTGAAAGGCTGACCATTTGGACTTGTAAAGTATCCTGCCAAGGACACAGGTCCGTAAGGATCGCCTATTAACACTGGAAAATTCATAGCAGGAATCGTAACAGAGGTTGGTGGAGCACAGGGAAAGCTAATCGTAAAAACGGAAGTAGCCCCTGGACACCCGTCCGTGGGAGTCGCGCTGACGCTTACTACGTAACTTTGATTATCTTGCAGAACAGGTCCGCTAATGACTCCATTAACGATGGTGGATCCAGCCGGCAATCCGGTTGCAGAATAGGTTAAGGTTTGACCGGTAGCACTCGAAAAATACGGTTTGATATCGATCGCATAGTTCGCTGTGTTCGCAAACGAGAAATTTGGAATCTCGGCCGCAATGACCGGATCGCAAGGTGGTGGCGGCGGTGGCGGCGGTGGTGGCGGTGGTGGTGGCGGCGGCGGGGGCGTGATACGCGTGACTCGTTCCTCCGCAATAGCCAAAACTTCCGGCATATAAACAGCTGGATTTCCGACCCAAGAAGCTAATTCAGGCCCGCAATAGCAGGGTGAATATTCAGTCGGACAGCAGATCATATCGCCAAAAACATAAGCCAGCTCTAAGCCAGCAGATGTATTACTTGGTAAATGGGATTTCCCACGAGTGTGCGAGGCATATAATCCAACTGCAAATCCGCTCCATTCAGCATCATACCAACTTAAGCGCGCTTTTCCATAGTTATAAGGGCGTTTAAATTCGGTAATTAGATCAAAAAATAGATGATAGCATAAATCCTGATGGTACGAGGCACTTACACCAAAGCCAGAGATATGTTTATCAGAGGAGAATTTCCTGCGATAGTTCACAGAATCGTAATCAGCTTCGATATGAAAAATTCCCCAACACCAAGGAGAAATCGTTGTCCCTGCCGAAATTTCATAACTGGTCGATCCAGCTATTCTTCGGTGGTAAAGAAAATCTCCGCAAATAGTCCTTCCCAGATTACGGTCAGGAGCATAGGAATAATAGAAGGAAACATCGCCATTCGGAAAAAATTCGTTGCAAAAATCATGCTCGTACTCAATACCAGCAGCGTATTGCTGAACCCAGCGATTTTCTCTGCCGGTTGAGTAGCGGTACCCTAATTTTTGCGCTAAATATTCCCCAGAGAGTTTTACTCTATCCTCATATCCCAATAACCATCCAAAGGTTCCATTAGCGCGGTAATTTCTTCTGCCAACCTCACCAAATAGAGCGACTGCGGTATTTTCGGTAACAGGTCTAGGAATAACTCCTAACCGTAGATTGGGTATCAAGTCATTTTGCGTCCTTGCGCCTGCGTGGTGCCCGCATTGCTGTGCGGATAGCGCACTTGACAAGGTGATCAATAAAAAAAGACACGTGATTAATTTTCTCATAAAGTCCCTAAATAATTTTTTAGCTTAATGGGATTATTAATCTATTTAAATTTTTGGTCAAAATAATTCTGGCAACCATTGGCTGGAATGATTTTCGATTATCTTTAAAGCTGCTTTTTTTTGTCCTGCCACCCATGCATATCCCTTATTTTGGAACTCTCGTACGACACTGGCAGAAAGACCTTTTTTGGAACCAAATCCCTTGATAATGGTCAATCCGCTGGGAGGACAGGCAATAGTAAAGAGAGTTAAATCTGGTCGGCTTCGAATGATGGCGGGAACAATTTTCCAAACATCCCCGGTCCAAAAAGAAGTTTGACACACGGGTGTAGAAGTTTCGGCACTTAGAGGAATAGTGTCATGTAGCATGATAATGGAGTTGGCGGTGCATAGCTTTTCGGCATTGCAAAAATCTTCTACAACTGCTTCATAGCGATGCAACCCATCGATAAAAATCAAATCGAAAGGAGGTCCGGAATAGGTTTCGAAAAAAGCATGGCTAGTCATTTTGTAAAGCTGTGTCCAGGCTTTCAAAGGGGCTGTGATTTTGGGGTCAGGATCTACTCCAACAGCATAAGAACCTTCTAAGGCCAAAGCAAGGCTGGCACCATTTTGCACACCTATTTCAAGATAGCTTTTGAGGCGTAAGGCTTCATGAATCTTAGCTAAAACTGAGAGATATGTTTCTCCAGGCAATTCAAATAAAGCTCGTGCCCAATCTTCCATCTTTGACCTCTTCTTAACGTGCGTTAGTTAGAGGCGCCACCCTTCTTTAAGCAGTGGAAGAGTATGCGCCAGAAATTCTGCTGGATCTGTACTTTTAAATGTCAGCATAGCATTCCGCTTTTCTAAAAGCGAGGAATTCCCTTTAAAGAAAAAACTCATGAGTTGTTTGAGCTTATTAATTTGAGTTCTTAAAGGTGCCTCTTCTTGCAGACCCCGCCAAAATAAATCGATGAAATATAAGAATGACTCCCAAGTAGGCACAAAAGGCTTTTGCGTAAAAGACGCGCGTATTTCTTGAAAAATCCAGGGATTAATGACGCTCCCCCTGCCGATCATCAGTGCATCGCACTTGGTTTGAGCGAGCATATTTAAAGCATCTGCGACAGTTAAGATGTCGCCATTGCCAACCACAGGAATCTTCAGTAACGCCTTAGCTTCAGCAATCAGCTCCCATTTGGCTGGCGGGCCATATCCATCCACCTTTGTACGAGGATGTAAAGTGATGAACTGCACTCCGCTTTCTTGCGCGGCCAGCAAATTTTCTTTAAATAGCGAGGTGTCTTCGTACCCCGAACGGAGTTTGGCTGTGACAGGAACTTTAACGGCTTTCACAAGAGCTTTTGCCACCTGATAGAGATGCGACGGATTTTTTAATAAGCTAGATCCTGCTCCGCGGCCAGTTACAGTGTTGGAAGGACAGCCGCAATTTAAGTCTACCCGGTGTGCGCCTCTTTTGACAACTTCTTGCGCCATAGCTCCCATTAGCTCAGGATCTGAGCCCATGATTTGCGCAGCTTGCGGGATGGGATATGTCTCTTCTTTTTGATATTGCTTCGCTAAACTAGCCACATGGGCATTGATTGGCACTCGAATAAATTCCGTGCAGGATTCATCAAAGCCCCCAATTGTAGCCATTGAGCGCCGAAAAAAGCGATCGCCAAGCCCCTCCATAGGCGCTAAAATTAAATAAGGACATCCCGAAGAATGTTTTGGTAACAAATTCACAAGACCTCTTTTCTTGATGCAAACATCAAATTTTAAATACCATGCATTTTTTAGGTAAAAAAGCATTCTGAAAAATCATTTAGTGACCTATGATACCAAAAAACGGAGTTATCGGCGTCTGAAAAAATTCAAATAGGAGATTTAATATGGTTGTCGGTCGTTACCACCAAAAATATTACCTGGGAAATGAGTTCTATAAAGCTTTCTCCCAACATACAACTAAAGAACACGTCAAATTTACGAATATGAACTTAAGAGGCCGTTCCCTAAAAATGGGGGTCGTGCATACAGTTGGCTTTATCCCGTCATGGATTTACCTGATCTGTAATCTGGGAGAAAAAATCTTTAAAGTTGGAAAAGCGATTTATACTGACCCAATGCAAAATGTAGACGACTCCATTTCCCGGGCTACCGAACGCTGGAAAGATAACTGCGTGTATGATTTAAAAGATCTTGGCGATGCAGCAGCTGCAGCAATCGCATTTCCTTTTCTGAGAATTGCGCTACTGATTAAAGATTTTTCTTCAGCATTGATTACTCCAGAAATTGCATTTAAAAATTCACCCGGACTTTTCTAGGATTTTTGCTTGAGAGAAAATCATCGCCAAGCTATGGTTCAACTTCAGAGGGATATTCCTGGAATTCTCTGAATCCATGATTTATCCCTGAAGACTCCATCAGGTATGACTATGCTTACTTTCAAAATTTTACTCGCTGAAATGCCTATGGGCGTCGATCCTATACTCACGTTGTACGCTATCAGCGCCTTCGTTTTGATAGGAGTGGGCCTCACTTCGCTCATTCTTTTTACAAAAGCCAAGTTTGTAACAAGCGAAGAATGTGTGATTAAGATCAATGACGATCCCTCTTTAACCAAAAATGTTTTAGGGGGATCGACCTTACTGCAAGCCCTCACTTCTAATGGCATTCCCGTACCCTCGCCATGTGGAGGCAAAGCCACCTGCAAACAATGTCGCGTGCGCATTGTGGAAGGAGCTGAAGAGCCTTTAGAAACAGATCGCGGCACATTCAATAAGAGAGAGTTAAAAGAAGGATGGCGGCTTTCCTGTCAATCTAAGGTTAAACATGATTTACACGTGTTAATCGATGAGCACTCTTTATCCGTTAAAGAATGGAATGCCAAAGTGATCAGTAATGACAATGTGGCCACCTTCATCAAGGAATTAATTGTAGAAGTCCCTGCCGGCGAAGAGGTCCCTTATAAGTCAGGCGGGTACTTGCAATTTCATGTGCCTCCTTTTAAGACAAATACATCTGACTGGAAAGCGACCATGGATCCGATGTATCATGCCGACTGGGAAAAATTCGGTTTATTTGATAAAACCATAGACTTCTCCTATTTGCCCACAGGATCCAATGAAACCATTCGAGCCTATTCCATGGCATCTTATCCAGCGGAAGGACGTCTGCTCCGATTTAATATCCGCATAGCCACCCCCCCGTTTGTCAGCGGTAAAATTTCAACTGAAATTCCTTGGGGAATCTGCTCTGCTTACACTTTTGGTTTAAAGCCGGGAGACCACGTACGCCTTTCCGGTCCCTACGGGGAATCTTTCATGGTGAACGATCAACGCGATTTAATCTTTTTGATTGGAGGCGCCGGTTCTTCATTTGGACGCAGCCACATTCTGCATCTTTTCAACACCGAGCACACGCAGAGAAATGTTTCCATGTGGTATGGAGCGCGCTCCATCAAAGAAAATATCTATCAGCAAGAATATGAAGATTTAGCCAAACACTATCCTAATTTTAGCTATCATCTTGTTTTATCAGAGCCCTTGCCGGAAGACATTGAGGCTGGATGGCCAAAAAGCGATCCATTAAAAACCAATTACCTTTTCAAAGCATTTGAACTTGGACAACTCAGTAAAATGGAAAATCCAGAGGAATGTTTATTCTATGTCTGCGGCCCACCCCTTCATAACGTCAGCGTGCTAAAACTCCTGGACGATTATGGCGTTCCGCGCAAGAGTATCATTTTAGACGACTTTGGAAGCTAACACATAGAACTCCATTTTATGCGCATCCTTCTTGCTCAGCTCAACCCTATCATTGGCGATCTTTCGGAAAATACCCATAAGATCAAAAAAGCAATTCGGCATGGAATCAATCAAGGGGTTGACCTCGTGGTATTTCCAGAACTTGCTTTATGCGGCTACCCTCCCGAAGATTTGCTGCTGTTGCCAAATTTTATCGAGCAAACAGAGGAATGCCTGCAGGAAATCGCGAAAGATGTGAAGGGCCTGACCGTTGTCTTGGGCTACCCACGTTTAAATTCGGTAAATTCTGAAAAAAAATTGTGCAATAGTGCCGCTATCATTCAAAATCAGGCAATTGTTGGACTCCAGGATAAGCAATTGCTGCCAACTTATGACGTATTCGATGAAAGGCGCTACTTTGAGCCGGGAAAAGCTTCTCAATTGTGGTCGATTCAAGACAAAAAAATTGCCATCACTATTTGTGAAGATATGTGGCAGCATAGTGATCTGTTAAAGTTTAGCAACTACCCCCAAGATCCAATCAAAAGTTTGATACCGCTAAACCCTGATCTGCTGATTAATTTGTCTGCCTCACCTTTTTGTACAGGTCAGTTACGCCGTCGATTTTCAGCCATTTCTAAAGCAGCGATTGCTTTACAGTGTCCGGCATTGCTCTGTAATCAAGTGGGAGGAAATGACAGTTTGATCTTTGATGGACATAGTTGTGCAGTCGATGAAATGGGGCGCTTGCGCTGCTGCGCGAAAGGATTTCAAGAAGACTTGCTGATCGTCGATCTACAAGCCCTCTGCCCGGTTTATCACTGGCAAGAAGATCCTTTGCAAATGCTCTATTCAGCCTTGGTCCTGGGTGTAAAAGACTACTTCCAAAAATCTGGATTTAAGCAGGCCTGCATTGGTCTTTCAGGAGGCATCGATTCAGCTTTAGTGGCCTGCATTGCTGTAGAAGCGCTTGGAAAGCAAAATGTCATCGGTGTCTCAATGCCCTCTCGCTACTCATCAGAAGGCAGCTGTCGGGATGCCCAAAAACTCGCCGATCATCTTGAGATACCCTTATTGACCATTCCCATTGAATCCCCTTTTCAAAGTTACTTGGATCTCTTAACCCCATTTTTTCATCATAAAGCCGCTGATGTTACCGAAGAGAACATCCAAGCCAGAATCCGCGGCATGATCCTCATGGGACTTTCTAATAAACACGGCTATATCGTGCTCAGCACCGGAAATAAGAGTGAGCTGGCCATGGGGTATTCAACCCTTTACGGGGATATGTGCGGTGGATTAGCCGTTATTTCGGATGTAACCAAAGTCGAAGTGTATGCCTTAGCTAAATGGCTTAATCGCCGGGAGGAACTGATTCCTTGGGAGACGATCCACAAACCGCCATCTGCAGAACTCAGACCTAATCAAAAAGATTCAGATTCCTTGCCAGAGTATGAAATTCTGGACGCCGTCCTTAAAGAGTATATTGAAGAACACCAATCGCCGCTTTGGATAGCAAAAAAATATCATTTGGACTTAGAATTCGTACAAAATCTGGTCCATAAAATCCATCAAAACGAATATAAACGACGCCAGAGCCCACCAGGTTTAAGAGTTAGTGAAAAGGCTTTTTCTGTCGGAAGGAAACTCCCTATCGTCCAAAAATGGGCATAAATTCCCCCCGCAAAAGACTGTGTAAAAACCAACTACTGCCAGCTCTTGACACAGCCCTTGCGGGATCAAAGTCTGGAGGAGTTTTTCTGAAAGAATCCTCTCAAACAAAGTGCGGAAGCCTAATGATTCAATTAATTCTCAAGAGATTTCATGAACTTATAGGACATATCAACGATTATGTCTTGGCATTCAGGGGTGATCTGACCAAAAACTCTGCTCGTGAGCAGTAACATCATCATATCAAAAAAGCCTTGAGGAGTGATGATCTCTTTACATAAATCAAAAATCTGCGTCTCTAAAGTAACTTCTAATTTTGGTGGCTCAGAATTCAATTTCAGCGCTCGTATCTTTACCATGACATTTTGCAAAGCTTCTGGATCGAGTTTTTCAATGACAGTTCTAATCGCTTTTTTTTCAAAGTAAAATTGAGAAGCCAGATCCCTGTGAAAATCCCCTCTGAATACCTGAATCGGATTGAAAAAGACACAGGATCGAGAGGGATCATTCAGTTGAAAATTCGCACTTAAAGATTGTTCATGAAAGTGAGCTTGTTCCATCAAAAAAACCATGGAGAATCTCATTTCAATAAACTCACACATTTCATCTACATCGCTAAAATCAAGCCTGGCACAAAGATCCCCAGTACAGCTTAAAGCAAGACGGTAGTCTCTCCGAGAATCTAGCTGCAGAGGTAACTTAAGTGGAATTTCTTTTGATACACCAGCGCAAATTGTTAAATTTTTAATTTGCTCGACCGAAACTTTTAATAAATCACACGTGCCCTCTTCGTCAATCTTCTTGAAGGAAATTGGGAGTTTGCAAATGCCACTTGAAGTTGATTCCTGAGGAATAGTCAAATGGTATTGATTAAGCGTATTTTTGAACACAAGAACGATCTTGTCTTGCTCTTTTTCTGTGGGTATGGATGGTCCTTCCCATACACATTCTAAAGTAACTTTCCCTTTTGGACCTAAATTTGAAACTTGCATAGACAACCCTTACTTTTATAATTTTTAAAGAAATTCACGCTTGCAACAGGCTAACAAGTCTATTACATTGATATCAAGTATTATAAGGCATTTGAAGGGTGCAAAAGCAGTTGTTTGCTATGGCGATTTTTAATCTCGCGCCATTTTTTTACAATCTGTGCGGCTAAGGGTGCGGCTTCTTTACCAAGTGAACCGTATTTAAGATACACGACCACCACAATTTCAGGGTTCCCAAAAGGGTCTCGGTACACAAAACGGGCTTCAGTGTTAAAAAGGTTTTTTGGGCTGAAGGAAATGCTGCCAAACCAAACGTGATTGTAAATATTTTTGCCCGTTTTTAAACCTAAATCTAAATTCTCATCTGCCTCAGCTGTACTCGATTTGCCAATCATCTGCTCCTTGAGATCTACAAAATCTCTGATCACTTCGGGGTGATCTTGATAAAGTTTGGATAGAGCTGGCAAACTATTGCGGTAAAGATGTAAGGAGACTTGCTGCAAGCCTTCTAATAGGATCTTCCGCACCGCCACTGGAAGCGCTATTTCTTTTTTAGTGACAGGAGGAAACCATTCCACGCAACTTTTTGAGACTTTTCCAAAATCCAATTTCTTTCCAGCACGCATCCGAATAATCTTAGGCTGTAGAACTTTTCCTCCATTGGCAAGAGCAGAGAGCATAATAGCCGTTTGTAAGGGAGTAACGACGAGTGTGTGCTGACCGATAGCTGTGGCATATAGCCCAGTGCGATTCTGAGATAGATCTCGCGGCACGTTGCCGGCGATTTCGTTTGGTAAATCTATTCCGGTCGGCGCGCCGAATGAAAAATCGCGTGCGGCACGGGCCAGATCTTCAGGATTCTGCAAAATATCACCAGCTAAAAGGGAAAAGTAAGGATTGCTTGAAGTTTCTATCGCGCGTTTGATATCTACTTTTCCAATATGTGCAGATAAGCTTTTTGGAATTCTCCCTCCCTTATAAAGCTGAGGAATAGGCTTTCCGTCATGTGTATATCCTAGGAATACTTCCTTGCCTTTGCGGAACACGCAATCATTGAGGGTTAATGGATTTAAGTCTTGATAGGTATAAGAATGCCCTTCTAAATCATCACACTTTTGCTTTAGAGCTTCATAGGCAGTGACGAGTTTAAAAATCGATCCTTGTGTGGCCGCTTGTCGATAACCTTGCGATCGCCCATAACCAAAGCCATATTTAGGATAAAAGCCTGCCGCCAAGTCTTTTTCAAGGTGTCCATCAGGATGGCTGCGTCGCAGATGCCGATAGGTTCCAAATAGAGGACGAAGCAATTCATGGTAGCTTCGCATGCTTTTTAAGTATTCGGCGACGAGCGATGTCGGAATATCTGTTAGAGCAGATTGCAACTTAGTATAAGCGTCAAGCCATTTTTCATTTTGCACTAATTTATTTCCAACTGATTGGCGCAACTGGTTAAAATATTCGAGATACGGTTCAACCCGCTGATCTACAGCACCGCATTTTCCTGTTAAGAAGATCGAAAGAACATCCCATTTGTAGATATCCCAAAATTCCTTAAAGAGCAGCATCTCTTGCTTGTCCAATAAATCGATATAGGGGCGTGCATATTGTTTTAATAGCCTTTCTTCACTGCGCTTCTGTTTTAAAAAGGTCTGTTGATGCTTCTCACGCCATTGTGCAAAATCGATTTGATGGAATAAGGTTTTGCACATGGATTCAACGGCGTCAGTTAAACAGATACTTGCTGCAGTCGCATCGCGGTAAAAAACCAAGGATTGCCCTCCCACTGCATTCAGCAGCTCAGGGGTAAATGCAGGCGTCTCTAAAACTAAATTGCATAAATCCACTAAAAGCACTTTATCATAATTTGAAGTGATTTCCCCAAAATAAGGTCCAAGCCTAAGTTTCACAGCTGCAATTTGCTCTTGATGCTCGCGCATTTTGGCTTGCAAAGCCTCTTTTTCTGGGGCTGAAAGAGCTTTACCAACCGATGTGTGCCCATCTTCTTTGTAGAGAATGTTTAGAATAGCATCCAGGTGATGGTTTTCACAGAGTGAAAGCAGGGTGTTGACTTCATTGATGAAAACCACCGTCTGTGCAATATTTTTAATTTTTAGAAGAGCTGTTTTAATGGGACTATTCGCCGGCAAAATAGAATATAAGTAATAATCCCACCCCATCGTCATGCTCTCTTCGTAAAACTCCTCCGCCTTTCTATTATAAAGCTCCCGTTCTAACGGACGTTTTTGATTCCAAATATCTGCAATATAAGCTTCACTCTCTAACCAACGCAAAATATTGGCTCTTTTCTTTTTGCCTATGTCTTTGTCACTGGAGGAGATAAAATCATTGGGGTCGAATCTAGGGTAAGAAGCGAGGGTCAGAATTTCGCCTGAGGCTGGCTCCATGACCACGATTGCGCCTCCTTTGATCCAAGGCTCGCGTGTGGCCAGATTAATCGAGTCTTCTTTTGTCACGCGCACTTTGCGTATTTGCTCATTTTGAGCCAGCAGCTGTTCGGCATAGCTTTGTAATTCAGAAGAAATTGTCAATAAAAGCCGTTGCCCGGATAGAGGTTCTGTGGATCCTGTAAACTCTTTTAAAAAGTTTCCACGCGCATCCGAATGATAGATTTTTTTGCCATGATAGCCGCGTAGATCTGCTTCAAATCTTTCTTCTATACCCGATTTCCCCACCCAGTCGTTAATGGCATAGGCCCGTTCTTCCAATTCGAGCAAATGCTGCCTAACCGCCTGCGATGAATCAAATTTGGCTGGTAGGATGGGATTTTCGCCTGACTCTTCACTGAGAATAAATTCTTTCAGCTCAGCAATTTCGGCTAAAATGCCATCATATTTTTCCTTGCTAATCGCTCCCATATACCCTATTAGATCCCCCGCCACTTTCCCTTGCGGGTAGTAGCGGCGCGGCACACACATCACATTAATCCCAAGCCAGGCATTTTCTAAGCCTTTTAGACGGTAATATTCTTGCTCACTGATTTCTTTCTTAATGACGAAGGGCACGTGGAATTGAAAGGCCGCTTTTGAATAAATAATATCTTCGATCCAACGTGGATCCAGTTGCAATTCTTTTCCTAAAACTTGTGCTAAACTCTCTATGTACTCCTTTCGTTTAAAAACTTTTTTTTTCTTGCCATCCGGTCCATACACGGTTCGAAAAGTAGGAATTTGCTGCAGCTCGGAATAGACAATCGCAGCATCATACTGTATTTTATTTACAGCTAGGGGAATGTTGAAGCGATCGCGGATAGTGGCACGTTTAGCAGGCTCCAGAACAACTTTTCGCTGAGGCTTGCGCGCGAGTTCAAAACGATCTTCATATTGAATCACAGATAAGTGCCAAATTCTAATAATGACAAGCAAAAGCGCGATCAAAATGACGTTTAAAACTCGGTTCGCCTTTTCAGGAACATCCAGATTTTGAATGGAGGGGCGATAAAATCGTTTTCGATAACGATTCCTAAACATAGTTTCCTAGGGTAGATGCGAATTCTCTAAAAACCGGATTTTAGCACAAAGTGTTTTTGTGTCATAGATGCGAGCCTATGAAAGATCACTACCGAGAAAAAATAAAAATATTGATGTAAATTTCCATTTGAAATATAACCCTCTATTTTTCTTTATTTAAAATTTTAATGAGGGTGTATGAGATTTGTACTCAGCTTGCTCGCCAGCCTTTCCTTCTTGCTTAACCCCCTTAACGCAGATGATACCGACCCTGAAGTAATAGACGATGAACCAAAGGCACTTTTCGGAACAAATAAG